>LFJH01000246.1 GCA_001189335.2 Candidatus Paraburkholderia schumanniana | reverse complement strand
CACCTTGATCCGCGGCCATCGCAAGCGTCTGCTGCTTCAGCTTCATTGTCTTTTGCCTTTCTCGTTGCTTGTGCGCTCTATAACGCTTGACGCGCACAAGCGGTGGACTTAATCAGCATTGCCCTAAGCGCCCGGCGACACGCGCTGTGATCGCGCTGCGAACCGCCAGCGAGGACGCCGTACGCTCGCGCACGGCGCTCACGACGGCCGCGGGCGCGCGCTCCGGATCGCCTGAGTCGAACGGCGGCGCAGGCGCGTATTCCCGCAGGCGCGTATTCCCGTATTCCATCTGCAACTGGATCGCCTGCGCCTCTTGCTCGCCGACGAGCTCGGCCGCGAGTGTCAGCGCGAAATCGATGCCTGCTGTGATGCCGCCGCCCGTCAGCAGATTGCCGTCACGCACGACGCGTTCGCGCACCGGAATGGCGCCCAGCGCCGCGAGCAGCTCGTGATACGCCCAGTGCGTCGTCGCGCGCTTGCCGCGTAACAGCCCCGCCGCGCCGAGCACGAGCGAGCCCGTGCACACCGACGTGACATAGCGCGCGCCCGCTGCCGGCCGGCGGATGAACGCGAGCGTCTCTTCAGAGCGTCTCTTCATCCTCCATCAGATCGCCAACGCCCGATCCGCCCGGCACGCAGATCACGTCGAGCGGGGGACAGTCGGCGAAGGCCGCATCGGGCGTCAGGATCATGCGCGCGCTCGATGTCACCGGCTCGCGCGTCTTCGCGACGAGATGCACGCGGGCGTCGGTGATTTGTGCGAACACGTCGTAGGGGCCGGTCATGTCGAGTTGCTGCGCGCGCGGAAACAGCAGCAGGCCGATGTTGAGCGTCATCGTCATCTGCGTCATCGTCATCTCCTTGGTCGAGGGTCATTGGCAGTGGACGAACCGATCCTACGCCGCTATGCTATGGCGAAATTGACACAGACCCCACGTTTTCCGCCAAATCGCATCGAGGCAGCCGCCTATGCAGAACGACTCGTCCCGCACCATCGACATCCTCGCCTTCCCCGACGTCCAGCTGCTCAACCTCGCCGGTCCGTTGCAGGTCTTCGCCACCGCGAACGATCTGGCGACCGCCGGGGGTCTGCCGCACCCGTATCGGCCGCGCGTGATCGCGCGCGACGGCATCGTGAACGCGTCGGCGGGACTGGGGCTCGTCACGCACGTGCTGCCCGATGCAAGCGAGCCGTGCGACACGCTGACCCGCCCCGAGAATCGTGGAGGCTGGTTGGTTTAAGTTGATACCGGCACAGCAGCACTACTGCTGAGTCGCCGGTAGTAGTTTGCCTCAGCTTCTACGGGTGGGATATAGCCGAGCGGCTCCA
>LFJH01000245.1 GCA_001189335.2 Candidatus Paraburkholderia schumanniana | reverse complement strand
CCGATGTAGTCATGGAACATGCAGTTCATCGCCCTCTGGTAAGTAGCTCTGGCGTTCTTCAACCCGAATGGCATCACCTTCCAGAGATAGATGCCGATGGCTCCTGGACACCTGAACGCCGTCTTGGGTATATCCTCTCGGGCAATGTATATTTGGTTATAACCTGCGTTGCCGTCGACGAACGAGGTGATTTCGTTCCCTGCCGACGAGTCCACCAATAAATCGGCCACAGGCATTGGATACTCATCTTTTGGTGACGCTAGGTTTAAATTTCTGAAATCCGTACAAACCCTTGTTTTGCCGTTCTTCTTGATGACTGGCACCACGTTCGACAGCCACTCAGTATATACAGCCACTTCTATGAAATCGGCCAACAATAGCCGCTCGACCTCTTCTTTTACTTTGACTGTCACTTCCTCTGAAAAGCTCCTCGGCGGCTGCTTGTATGGTCGGTAGCCGGGCTTTACTGGTATCTTGTGTTCCACCAGCTTTCGATCCAGTCCCGGCATTTCGCTGTAATCCCATGCGAAGCAATCTCGAAACCTTTTGAGGACCGAAATCAGCTGCGCCTGATGACTTGCCGATAGCTTGGCGCTCACGAATGTGGGCTTGGCTTCGCCCTCATTGCCGAGGTTGATCTCCGCTATGGGGTCTTGGACTTCTAACCTCATGTCATCCAGCTTCGCAGGGGCTGTTGCTAACTCCTTCCATTCAATGACATGGGGTTCGCCTTCGGCGTCCTCTTCATACACGGCATCGGCCCATTCGACCGAAGGTTCGTTGGACGTTTGCTCTTTTCGTTCTACTACGTACTCATCTATTCGTTGCAGGATGTCTTGGCAAACCTCCATCCGCTCTTGCCGATGGCCGATCTCTCGCTCGACACCGGCCACTGCTGCGCGCATCTCTTCATTTGTCATCATTGGATGGTGCATACGCGATCCTCAACGGCCGACTGCCGACATTACATGGCCGGCCCAGCTCCCTGTCGGCTGCTCGCTATTGGGTCACGGTCGTCGGTGCCCAGGCACTGCCAAGGCTCGTCCGTTCGCCTTTCCTGCCCTTCACAAGCTGGCTTGGCAGGATGTTATCCCAATAATAAACGGCTTCGGCAGCCGTAGTGCCGTTCACGAAAGGCTTCGCATCGGCCCGTATGACCTCTGCCTCCTCCCCATTCCAGATAATCAGCATCTGATGCAAGGAAGAGGGCACACATCGGGAGGTGTGTATCCAATCCCGTCCCAGCAAAGCGTTATAAGAGGACGCCGCATCCACCACAAAAAATGATGTGGTCACGGTCCTGTTGCCGACACTCACTTCAAGCGGCAACACTCCCCA
>LFJH01000244.1 GCA_001189335.2 Candidatus Paraburkholderia schumanniana | reverse complement strand
GTCAAAAAGACCGTTTTGCCCCTGCTCGTTTCTTAAGCTTATATATACTATCTTCTCTTCTTTTCTTCATAACTTCTTCCCTGCTTCCTTTCTTGAGCTCTAGAGAGAGAAATTGAAAACCCGAGCCCTGATCTACTTCGTTCCCTCAGTTTTCACCGATCAAACTCAAGAGAGTTAGGTTCTAAAGCTCGGGGTTGTATCGAGTGAGAAAGAAAGTGAGAACCCAAGCGAAGAGGAGGAGAGATAGAGAGATTCTGGCGATTTTCATCCGAACAAACCCGCAGATCTGCAAGTATTTGAGGTTAAGCATTTGGGCGGACGAGGGCAGCTTTTGCTAAAACTTGGATCGTCTGTGAGTATACCTGCCTGTTTGATGTTTATGTGTTATGTGTTACCTGCTTTGGTATCTGCTTGATATGAGATCTGATTATCTGTACCTTGGTATTTGTTCTTGATAAGTGATAAGTGGAACTTGTTATTTGTTCTTGATAAGTGATAAGTGGAACTTGTTATTTGTTGTATGCGTGATTAGCTTGTCTTGCTCCGGATTTGTCCTACGGGTTCGTCCGCTCGTGTGAGGGCAATAGTGTTTAGCTCCGGACCTGACTTACGGGTTCGTCCGCTCGCGTGAGGGCAAGGCCCCGGACGGAACGTAGTGGCTTGTCCGCTCGCGTGAGGGCAACTTTCAGTGTAGTGTTTACCTGCTCAAGTGTTTTCTTGTTTTCTTGTTTCCTTGTTTATCTGTTAATCTGTTCTCTTATCTCGATTCTCTCTTGTATAACATGTTATATGCCTGCATGTCTCCCACCCCGGTATACCACTGAGCTTATCGCTCATCCCAAACTTTGTTTTCCTTAACAGGTTTTGAGAGCCAATAGGAGTGCTTGTAAGAGATTCCTGGCTTTAGTTGCTTTTGAGACCTTGTCGGTCTTTCGGCTTGTAATTTAAGTTTGGTTAGTAAGCTTGTATAGTTTTGGTTATCTTGTAAAGTTAAGATTGAACTTCTCTTTACGTTACTTGTATGGAATTTATGAGGTTGAGGTTTCTTTGTTGAATGTATCCTTTGGCTGGAAGGCTTGGAGCCGAGGATTTGGAGCTTAGCTTGGCTTAGCTGGAATTGGTGTTTCTCAATTCTCTCCTTGTTGTATTTCTGAGTTGGACGGCCTGTGTGCCATTTCTTTCTTTGGCTATTGTGGTTGGTGAAGTTAGAACCTTCCTTCGATTCTTCGTACATCTCGTTTGTTAAATTTTGCGCTTGGCGCGCTCGTTATATCTGATTTGGGTTGCTGGACGTTTGTATTTCGTCGCCGGACGTGACTGGAACCAAAACTAGAAAATTTCAACAGAAATTTTCGAAGCCAGGCAGGATATAACCGGCGCAGGCAC
>LFJH01000018.1 GCA_001189335.2 Candidatus Paraburkholderia schumanniana | reverse complement strand
CACGCTGCGCTATGGCCTGGAGTACGTCGATCCAGGCGCCGCATATTACGAGGAACGCTACCGTCAGCGTGTCCTGAACAATCTCACTCGCCGTGCGGAATCGATGGGGTATGTGTTGAAGGAAAAATCGCCTGAACACATTAAGTTTCTCAGGAAGCTTTAAGCGACACCCCGTAATCTTCGTTCATCGATATAGCGCGCTCTTTCGGGAGCGCATCCCTCGTCAGGAGCACACGATGAAAGCGAAGATCCTCACCCGCAGCGCCGTTGCAGCGGCCGTTGCCGTTGCCTTGTCGGCGGGCTACGTGGCTGGTCATAACAACGTTCCTGCGCCGCAGGTCATCACGCCGGCGGTAGCAGCCGCGATGATGCCCGCCGAAGCCGCAGCAAAGACGGGCATTCCGGATTTCTCCGGTCTCGTCGAAACCTATGGCCCGGCCGTGGTCAACATCAACGCAAAGCATGTCGTGAAGCAGACGTCCGCGCGCCGCGGCCAAAACCAGGTGCCAATGGACCCGGACGATCCCTTCTACCAGTTCTTCAAGCGCTTCGGCGGCATTCCCGGCTTCGGCGGCGGCGATGGCGGCCCCGGCGCGGATCCTCCGAGCGAAGGGCTCGGCTCCGGCTTTATCGTGAGCAGCGACGGCTACATCCTGACGAACGCGCACGTCGTTGACAACGCCAACGTCGTCACCGTCAAGCTCACGGACAAGCGCGAGTTCCGCGCGAAGGTCATCGGCGCCGACAAGCAGTCGGACGTCGCCGTGCTGAAGATCGACGCGAAGAATCTGCCGACCGTCAAGATCGGTGATCCTAACGGCAGCAAGGTGGGCCAGTGGGTCGTCGCGATCGGCTCGCCTTACGGCTTCGACAACACCGTAACCTCGGGCATCATCAGTGCGAAGTCGCGCGCGCTGCCCAACGAGAACTACACGCCGTTCATCCAGACGGACGTGCCGGTGAACCCCGGCAACTCCGGCGGCCCGCTTTTCAACCTGCAGGGCGAAGTGATCGGCATCAACTCGATGATCTATTCGCAGACGGGCGGCTTCCAGGGTCTTTCGTTCGCCATCCCGATCAACGAAGCGATGAAGGTGAAGGATGCGCTCATCAAGACGGGGCATGTCGAGCGCGGGCGACTCGGCGTGACGGTGCAGGGCATGAACCAGACGCTCGCGAATTCGTTCGGCATGAAATCGCCCGAGGGCGCGCTCGTGAGTTCGGTGGAGCCGGGCGGACCGGCGGCGAAGGCCGGCTTGCAGCCGGGTGACGTGATCACCGCGCTCAACGGCGTGCCGGTGGCGGATTCGACCTCGCTGCCGTCGCAGGTCGCTGGTCTCGCGCCTGGCAGTTCCGCGAAGGTGACGGTGTGGCGCGACAAGGGTTCGAAGGACCTGAACGTGACCATTGGCGCGCTGAAGGACGCCAAGACCGCCAGCGCGAACACCGGCGGTGACGACGGCGGGGCGGCGCAGGATGCGCGCCTGGGCGTCGCGGTGCGTCCGCTCACGCCGGAGGAGAAGCAGAACGATTCGCTCTCGCGCGGGCTGCTGGTGCAGCAGTCGAACGGCGCGGCGGCGAACGCGGGCATCCAGGCGGGCGACGTGATTCTGGCGGTCAACGGCCAGCCGGTCAGTTCGGTGCAGCAACTGAAGTCGATGGTCTCGCACGCCGGCGACAGCATCGCGCTTCTGATTCAGCGCGACAACGCGCAGATCTTCGTGCCGGTCGGTGGATCTCAGCTGAGCCCTGCCCACCGGCGCGCGCGATGCGGGCACGAAGCATGCTCGGCAGTTTCCTGGTGCCCCATCGCGTGAAGCCGATGCATCGGGCGTGACGTCGCCGGGGCTTGCGGGTCCGGCGGCATCGGAAAAAGGAGCACAAACATGACGAGCAGAACCACGGTCAAGCTTCTCGCCGCACTCCTCATGGCCGCGCTCGGCGCGGGCATGGCGGGTGATGCCTGGGCGCAGGCGTCTGGCGGCACAACGGGCGGAACCACCGGTGGAACCACGGGCGACATGTCGAGCGCCGGCAACACCAACGGCGGGGGGGTGCCGCAAATCCAGCAGCAGGGCGACGTTTCCTGGACATCGGGCGGCGTGGGCCTCGACGAATCGCACGCATTGTTGCGCGAACAGGCGCATTGGTCGCTTTCGCTGCGCTTCACGGGGCCGACCGCCGATTACCTCGCGGGCGTGCGCGTGCGCATCGTCGGCGGCAACGGCGGCGAGGTGCTGAACGCCGAGTCGATGGGACCTTACATGCTCGTCAAGTTGCCGCCTGGCAGCTACATGGTTTACGCGAAGTACAAGGATGAGGAAAAGAAACAATCGGTCAACGTATCCGGACCGGGCAAGGCGAAGGCGGCGTTCCACTGGAGCATTCAGTAAATGCAGGGTTTCGGAGAGGGTCGGCGGAGGCTCCAAAAGCGCTCACCTCAGCATCGAAAGTTGTCTCCTAATTAAGCTACGAGCATCGCCATTTTCTGGCCGATGGTTCGTGGCTTTTTTCGCTTTCGGACCGGACGCGGGGAGCGCATTACGATGGACATGGATCTGAACCACGGGAACGAAGCGGCGCACGGCATCGAGATCACGCCGAACGGCCGGCGCTGCCGCGTGATCCACCAGGGCGTGACTTATGCCGATACCCACGCGGCGCTTACGCTGACCGAGGCGGGCGCCGAGAAAGTCCATTACTTTCCGCGCGCCGACGTCAACATGGCGCGCCTGGAACGCTCGGTCCACACCTCTCATTGCCCGCTCAAGGGCGAGGCGACGCACTACCTCCTGCTCACCGAGGACGGTCCGGTCGAGAACGCCGCGTGGAGCTACGAGGCGCCGCTCGATGCTGCGTCTAAGATCAGGGGCTATCTCGCCTTCTACCGGTCGCGGGTCGATCGCATCGACGAAACTTCATAGGCGCGCGTTCGTAGTTCGTACAGACGGTTGCACGCTCACTCATGCATAACGAACGAATGCGGCACTTGCCCGGAGGCTCGAATGGAAGTCACCGATGCGTTTCGCGTTCCGCTCGACCCGGTGCATGTCCGGGAAGCACTGGGTGATCTCGCGCTGGTGCGCGCGAGTCTCGACAACTGCGAGTCCTTCTCGCGCACGCCCAATGGCGAGTACGCGCTCACGCTGATCGTGCCGCTGGGCGCGTTGCGCGCGCGTTACGAGATCCGCGCGCATGCCGCCGGGCGCACGCGACAGGCGGCGCACGAAGAGGGCGGGGACGCGTACCCGGCCGATGCCGAGTACGCACGCATCCCGAGCTTCAAGGCGCGCGGTGAAGGCGTCGGTTCGCTGCGCGGCCAGATTGCGGTGGCGCTGAATCCGGACGACGACGGCGACGCGACCTGGATCGAATACACCGTCTGGGCGACGGTGTCCGGACCGCTCGCGGGCTTGCCTTCGCGGCAGATCGAAAATGCGCTGCGCGAGGTCGCCGACGATTTCTTCGCTGAGTTCTGCGAAGTCGTGCGCGCAAAGCACGGCTTGCCGTCGCTGCGCGCGACGGGCGAGAGCGCAGCGCGCCGGCATGTGTTCCTGCGGCCGAGGGGATGTCGGCGGCATTCTCCCGCCGTCCTGGCTCGATGCGCGGCGCCGCCGCCGATGCCTCCGCGAGCGGCGTGTTGCAGCATCGCCTGCACGGACACGGCTTCGTGCATCACGAGCGCGACCACTCGCACGATCCGCATCCGCTCGGCCTGCCGGGGTGGGCCTGGGCGGCAATGCTCGTGTGCGTCGCGCTGTTTGCGTATTTCGCGGAGCACATCGGATTGCAATGAGCCGTTTGCGATGAGCGATTCGCAATAGCGCGGCAAGCGTCACACGCCGCGAAACGCCCGCCGGTAAACCGAAGGCGACGTCTTCAGCGTTCGCGCGAATTGCTGGCGCAGTGTCGCGCCGGTGCAAAAGCCGATTTCCTCCGCAATCCGGTCGATCGGCAAGTCCGTGTCCTCGAGCATCCGTTGCGCAAGCGCGACGCGTTGCCCGAGCAGCCATGCGCCCACCGTTTCCCCCGTGGTTTCCCGAAAGCGCCGTGTAAAGGTGCGCCGGCTCATTGCCATGCGTTCGGCGAGCGCGTCCAACGAATGATCCGCCTGCAGGTTCGCGCGCATCCAGTCGAGCAGACCGGCGAGCCGTTCGCCGTTCGCGCGCCCGGGTAGCGGCTCGTCGATGAACTGCGCCTGCGTCCCTTGCCGGTGCGGCGGCACGACGAGCCGTCGCGCGACCTGGTTCGCCGCGCGCGAGCCGGCGAGCCTGCGCAGCACGTGCAGGCAGCAATCGAGCCCTGCCGCCGTGCCGGCCGACGTGGTGATGTTGCCGTCGTCGATATAGAGGACGTTCGGGTCGAGCCGCACGTGCGGAAAGCGGCGTGAGAAATCGTCTGCCCACGCCCAGTGCGTCGTGGCCGCGCGGCCGTCGAGCAGGCCCGCCGCCGCCAGCACGTACGAGCCAAGGCACAGTCCGACGACCTGTGCGCCCCGCGCGTGAGCGGCGCGCAATGCATCGAGCAGCGCGTCGGGCGGCGTTTCGTCCGGATCGCGCCAGGAAGGCACGATGATCACATCGGCGGCGGCGAGCGCGTCGAGCGAATGGCCGGCGGCGATGGTGAAGCCGGCGGATGTCGCGAGCGTGTCGGGCTCGGCCGCGCAGACGCGAAAGTCGAATGACGGCACGCCGAGGCTCCCGCGGTCCTCGCCGAACACGATGCACGGCACGGCCAGATGAAACGGGCTGATGCGGTCGAACGCGACGACGGCGATCGAATGGCTCATGGCGCGGCTCCGGCGAAACGTCGAAATGGGCGAATCCAGGCATTTTGGCCCGATTCCGCCGAAAGTTGTCAATCGGGCCACTTCTGGCGCGCCTGCGAGCGCGGCGACAATGCGCTCAATCCATCGCGCTCATCCGAAAAAGGAGCTCATCATGCCGCGCCGCGCCCTGATCGTCATCGACGTGCAGAACGAGTACGTCACCGGCAACCTGCCGATCGAATATCCCGATGTGAACGTATCCCTCGCCAACATCGGCCGGGCGATGGACGCCGCGGAAAAGCACGGCGTGCCGCTCGTCGTCGTGCAGAATTTCGCGCCGGCGAGCGCGCCGATCTTCGCACGCGGCTCGGCGCTCGCGGAACTGCACGAAACGGTGAGCTCGCGGCCGCGCGCGCATTACGTGGAAAAGGCGCTGCCGAGCGCGTTCGCCGGCACCGATCTCGCCGACTGGCTGAAGACGCACGACATCGACACGATCGTCATCGCCGGCTACATGACGCACAACTGCGACGATTCCACCGTCAAGCACGCGGTGCATTCCGGTCTCGCGGTGGAATTCCTGGCGGACGCGACCGGCGTGGTGTCTTACGAGAACCGCGCGGGCAGAGCCAGCGCGGAGGAGATTCACCGCGTGTTCACGGTGGTGATGCAGTCGCGCTTCGCGGCCGTGCTCGGCACCGACGAATGGATCGCGACGCTGGAAAGCGGCGCGCCGCCCGCCCGCGACAATATCTACGCGTCGAACCAGCGGGCGCGCGCCGCGGTTTCAGCCGCCGGCCGGTGACAGAAGCGCTGGGCTGCAGCGCAAGGCGTCGAAGCATGCGTCGACGAGCGCTTCGGAATCGCGTTCCGGATGGACGAGGTCGGGCAGCATCAGCGAGTCGTGCAGGATGCCGGTGAAGAGGCAGTGAAGCATGGTCGTGGCGCGGGCGGTGTCGAGCGTCGCGGGAAGCTGCTTCTTTTCGACGGCATTGCGCAGAGCGCGATCGATGCGCTCCATGCCGTCGCGCATGTTGTTCTGGTGGCGCTCGCGCACCGGACCCATTTCCTCGACGAACTCGCATTTCATGAACAGGATGTCGAAGACGCGTCGACGCTGCTCATCGGCCGTGATATTGCGCATGCACCAGACGAACAGATCACGAAGGCGCACGAGCGGATCCTCTTCCTTGCCGTCCAGCGTCGCTTCGACGAGCTCGTCGAGCGGCAGCAGGCTGCGGTCGAACATTGCGTTGAAGAGATCGCCCTTGTTGGCGAAATGCCAGTAGATCGCGCCGCGCGTCACCCCTGCGGCCTGGGCGATGTCCGCGAGGGTCGTGCGCGATATGCCCTTTTCATAGAAGACGCGCTCGGCCGCGTCGAGAACGCGGTTGCGCGTCGCCTGCACTTCTTCCTTGGTTCGTCTGACCATATCGTGCGGCCGGTGGCCGTCTACTCCTGCTGCCGTTAGAAGACATGCTCTAAAGAATCGCATGTCGAAGATCCGTCGAGGAAATCGATTCCCTGTAGCGTTTTTTTCTCGCCTCCAATGGGGAAAAACACGTACAGTTTTTTTACATTCATTCGTGAATGTATATACAATACCACCCGTCGACCGATAGCCCAAGTAGCAGACGGCGAGTAGTATCCCAACCTAGCTTTCATTTCGATTGTCCGTTCTGGTCGTCCTTTGGCTTTTCGGCGGCGCTCTCCGGGCGCCGTGCACGGACATGAAACCGGCCGCTGGCCTGCGGTTGCGCTCACTGGTCTCACTGGTTGGTTTATTGGTCAGCGTCTTATGACGCTCGTGCGCGGCATGGCTCGGGGAAGGCCGCTGCGCACCCACTTCACTCATTCACTCTCAGTCTTATTCACTCATTCACTCTCAGTCTTAGACAGAGGTCGCTCCATGCGTGTCGAACGGGTACCACTCTGCTTAATCACTGCCGCGACGGTTGCCGTGTTTCTGGCAGCGTGCGGGCAAAAACAATCGGCACCTCCGCCGCAAATGCCCGAAGTGGGCATCGTCACCGTGCAGCCGACGAGCGTGCCGGTGGTCGTCGAACTGCCGGGCCGCACCAGCGCGTATCTCGTCGCGCAGGTGCGGGCGCGGGTCGACGGCATCGTGCAGCGCCGCGATTTCACCGAAGGCTCCGAAGTCAAGGCCGGCCAGCGTCTGTACAAGATCGATCCGGCGCCGTACATCGCCGCGCTGAATAACGCCAGGGCGTCGCTCGCGAAGGCGCAGGCGAACGTGGCGTCGCAAAACGCGCTGGTGTCGCGCTACAAGATCCTCGTCGCGGCCAACGCCGTGTCGAAGCAGGACTACGACAACGCCGTGGCCGCGCAGGGCCAGGCTGTCGCCGACGTCGCCGCGGGCAAGGCTGCCGTCGATACGGCGCAGATCAACCTCGGCTACACCGATGTCGTTTCGCCGATCACCGGACGCACCGGTCTGTCGCAGGTTACGCCCGGCGCATACGTGCAGGCGAGCCAGGCGACAATGCTCACCACGATCCAGCAACTCGACCCGATCTACGTCGACCTGACTCAATCGAGCGTCGACGGACTCAAGTTGCGCAGGCAGATTCAGGAAGGCCGCCTGCAGACCGAAGGCACCCACGCCGCCAAGGTGTCGCTCGTCCTGGAAGACGGCCGCACCTACACGGAGCAGGGCAAGCTGCAGTTCTCCGACGTGAGCGTCGACCAGAGCACCGGGTCGGTCACCGTGCGCGCCATCTTTCAGAACAAGGACCGCGTGCTGCTGCCAGGCATGTTCGTGCGCGCGCGCATTCAGGAAGGCATGAACGACCACGCGCTCGTCGTGCCGCAGATCGGCATCACGCACGACCAGAAGGGTCAGCCAATGGCGCTCGTCGTGGGCAAGGACGACAAGGTCGAGCTGCGCCAGCTCGTTACCGGCGGCACCTTCGGCAACAACTGGGTGGTCGACAGCGGCTTGAACCCGGGCGATCTCGTGATCGTGAACGGCGTCGACAAGGCCAAGCCCGGCATGCAGGTGAAGCCGGTCGCCGCGAAATTCCCGTATCCCGCCTCGGACGCCCAGGCCGCGAAAGCGCCGGCCGCTCCGGGCGCAGCAGGCGCCGCCGCTGCGGCGAACGCAAGCGGCGCGAGCGGTGCCCAGGCGGCATCGGCCGCTTCGGGCGCGCAATAAAAGGGAGCCTTGTTACATGGCAAAGTTTTTTATCGATCGACCGATCTTCGCGTGGGTGATCGCGATCATCCTGATGCTGGCGGGGATGGCGTCGATCTTCACGCTGCCGGTCGCGCAGTATCCGACGATCGCGCCCCCGGCAATCCAGATCAGCGCGACGTATCCGGGCGCATCGGCGAGCACCGTGGAAAACACGGTGACGCAGGTGATCGAGCAGCAGATGAGCGGTCTCGACCACCTGCTGTATCTCTCGTCCACTTCCGATGACTCGGGTACGGCCACCATCACGCTGACGTTCGCGGCGGGCACGAACCCGGACATCGCGCAGGTTCAGGTGCAGAACAAGCTGCAGCTCGCTACGCCGCTACTGCCGCAGGTCGTGCAGCAGCTCGGCACGAAGGTCACGAAGTCGAGCTCGAGCTTCCTGCTGGTGCTCGCGTTCGTGTCCGAAGACGGCAGCATGAGCAAGTACGACCTCGCGAACTACGTGGCGTCGAAGGTGCAGGACCCGCTCTCGCGTATCGACGGCGTGGGCACGGTGACGCTGTTCGGCTCGCAGTACGCAATGCGCATCTGGCTCGACGCCGCCAAGCTCACGGACTACGCGCTCACACCCGTCGACGTGAAGAACGCCATCACCGCGCAGAATGTGCAGGTGGCGGCGGGTTCGCTCGGCGACACGCCCTCGGTGCCGGGGCAGATGCTCCAGGCGACCATCACGGAAGCGACGCTGCTGCAGACGCCCGAGCAGTTCGGCAACATCCTGCTGAAGGTGAATCAGGACGGCTCGCGCGTGCTCCTGAAGGATGTCGCGAAGATCGAGCTCGGCGGCGAAAACTACAACTTCGACACGAAGTACAACGGCCAGCCGACCGCCGGCTTCGGTATCCAGCTCGCGACGGGCGCGAATGCGCTGCAGACGGCGAAGCTCGTGCGCCAGAAGGTCGACGAGCTGTCCAAGTACTTCCCGAACGGACTGGTGGTGAAGTATCCGTACGACACGACGCCGTTCGTACGCCTATCGATCGAGGAAGTGGTCAAGACGCTGATCGAAGGTATCGTGCTCGTGTTCCTCGTGATGTATCTGTTCCTGCAGAACCTGCGGGCGACGATCATCCCGACGATCGCGGTACCGGTCGTGCTGTTGGGCACGTTCGCGATCATGTCGGCGGTGGGCTTCTCGATCAACGTGCTGTCGATGTTCGGCCTCGTGCTCGCAATCGGTCTGCTCGTCGACGATGCCATCGTGGTCGTGGAGAACGTCGAGCGGGTGATGAGCGAGGAGCATCTGTCGCCACGCGACGCGACGCGCAAGGCGATGGGCCAGATCACCGGCGCGCTGATCGGCGTGGCGCTGGTGCTGTCGGCGGTGTTCGTGCCGGTGGTGTTCTCGGGCGGCTCGGTCGGCGCGATCTACCGGCAGTTCTCGCTGACGATCGTGGCGGCGATGGTGCTGTCCGTGATGGTCGCGCTGATTCTTACCCCTGCGCTGTGCGTGACGATCCTGAAGCCGCATCCGGAAGGGCATGAGCCGGAGAAGAAGGGTTTCTTCGGCTGGTTCAACCGTACCTTCAACAAGAGCCAGCAGAAATATCACAGCGGCGTGCAGCACGTGATCCGGCGCTCGGGGCGCTGGCTCATCATCTATATCGTCGTGATCGTCGCGGTGGGCATGCTGTTCCTGCGTCTGCCGAAGTCGTTCCTGCCGAACGAGGATCAGGGCACGATGTTCGTGCTGGTGCAGGCGCCACCGGGCTCGACGCAGGAGTACACGGCGCACGTGCTCGCCGACGTGCAGAACTATCTGCTGCACGACGAGAAGTCGATCGTCGAATCGGTGTTCACGGTGAACGGCTTCTCGTTCGCGGGCCGCGGCCAGAACTCCGGTCTCGTGTTCGTGCGGATGAAAGACTACGCGGAACGCCAGCACGGCGACCAGAAGGTGCAGGCGCTCGTCGGCCGGATGTTCATGCATTTCGCGCCCTACAAGGACGCGATGATCTTTCCGGTCAATCCGCCTTCGATTCCGGAACTCGGCACGGCCGCGGGCTTCGACTTCGAGCTGCAGGACCGGGTGGGCGTCGGTCACGCGAAGCTGATGGAAGCGCGCAACATGCTGCTCGGCATGGCCTCGCAGGACCCGACGCTCGCGCAGGTGCGTCCGAACGGCCTGAACGATACGCCGCAGTTCAAGGTGAACATCGACCACGAGAAGGCGAATGCGCTCGGCGTCTCGATTTCGGACATCGACCAGACGTTCTCGATCGCATGGGCGTCGCAGTACGTGAACAACTTCCTCGACGTCGACAACCGGATCAAGAAGGTCTACGTGCAGGGCGACAGTCCGTTCCGCATGAATCCGGAAGACCTGAACAAGTGGTACGTGCGCAATGGCGGCGGAACGATGGTGCCGTTCAGCTCCTTCGCGACGGGCAACTGGATTTACGGTTCGCCCAAGCTCGAGCGCTACAACGGTATCTCGGCGGTCGAAATCCAGGGTGCGGCCGCACCGGGCAAATCGACCGGCCAGGCGATGACGGCGATGGAAGCGATCGCGGCGAAGCTGCCGGCGGGCATCGGCTACGAATGGACGGGGCTGTCGTATCAGGAGCGCCAGTCGGGCTCGCAGGCGCCAATCCTGTACGGTATCTCGATCCTCGTCGTGTTCCTGTGTCTCGCGGCGCTGTACGAAAGCTGGTCGATTCCGTTCTCGGTCAGCATGGTGGTGCCGCTCGGTGTGCTGGGCGCGCTGCTGGCCGCGACGCTGCGCGGTCTGGAAAACGACGTGTTCTTCCAGGTCGGCCTGTTGACGACGGTGGGTCTGTCGGCCAAGAACGCGATTCTGATCGTGGAATTCGCGCGTGAGCTGCGCATGCAGGGCATGACGACGGTGGAAGCGGCAATGGAAGCGGCGCGCCTGCGGTTGCGCCCGATCCTGATGACCTCGCTCGCGTTCATTCTCGGCGTGTTGCCGCTCGCGATCAGCAACGGCGCGGGCTCGGCGAGCCAGCACGCGATCGGCACGGGCGTGATCGGCGGCATGTTGACCGCGACCTTCCTTGCCATTTTCACGATCCCGATGTTCTTCGTCGTGATCTCGAAGTTCAGCAAGAGCAAGGATGTGCCGACGGCAGGTTCGGGCGACTTTGCCGGCACGGGCGGTACGCACGGCTCGCCGTCTTCGGACAAGGAAGGACATTGAGATGCTTAAACATTCGTTGATAGCGGCTGCCGTGGCGATGCTCGCCGCCGGCTGCACGCTCCAGCCGAAGTACGAGCGGCCGGCCGAGCCCACCGCGCAGACGTTTCCGGAAGGCGGCGTGTACGCGCACCAGCCGGACGCGTCCTCGACGGCGAGCAACGGCCGCAGCGCGAACGGGCAGAACGCGCCGGAGATCGGCTGGCGCGATTTCTTCGCCGATGCCCGCCTGCAGCAGATCGTCGGGCTCGCGCTGAAGAACAATCGCGACCTGCGCGTCTCGGTGCTCAACGTCGAGGCGGCGCACGCGCAGTACCAGATCACGCGCGCGGGCCTGTTCCCGACGCTCGACGCCCAGGCATCGCAGAGCAAGCAGCGCACGCCGAAGAATCTGTCGTTCTTCGACCGGACGATCTCGAACCAGTATTCGGTCGGGCTGAACGCGTCGTGGGAAATCGACTTCTTCGGGCGCATCCGCTCGCTGAAGGATCAGGCGCTCGCGCAGTATCTGTCGACGGCGGAATCGCGCAAGGCGGCGGAGATCGCGCTGGTGTCGTCGGTGGCGGACCAGTATCTGACGATGCTCGCCTACGACGATGCACTCGTCGTCACGGAGAACACGCTCAAGACGGCGCAGGAGTCGTACCGCATCACGAAGCTGCAGTACGACAACGGCACCGGCACCGAGCTGGACCTGCGGCAGTCGGAAGGCGTCGTCGAAGAGGCGCAGGCGAACCTGCAGACGCAGAGCCGTCTGCGCGCTCAGGCCGAGAACGCGCTGGTTCAGCTGGTCGGCGAACCACTGCCCGCCGATCCGCCGAAGGGGATGTCGCTCGACGCGCAGAACCTACTGTCGGACATTCCGGCAGGCCTGCCCTCGGATCTGCTGACGCGCCGTCCCGACATCGCGGCGGCGGAGCAGTCGCTGCTCGCGGCCAACGCGAACATCGGCGCGGCGCGCGCGGCGTTCTTTCCGCGCGTCTCGCTGACGGGCAGCTTCGGCACGCTGTCGCCGACGCTCGGCGGACTCTTCAAGCCGGGTTCGGCGGCGTGGTCGTTCGCGCCGCAGATTACGGTGCCGATCTTCGAGGGCGGTCAGAACAAGGCCAATCTCGATCTGGCGAGCGTGCAAAAGCGCATCGAGATCGCCAACTATGAGAAGGCGATCCAGAACGCGTTCTGCGAAGTCGCCGACGGGCTCGCCGCGCGCGGCACGTACGACGAGCAGATCAAATCGCTCGAGCGCTTCGTGAATTCGCAGAGCCGTCGGCTGGAGCTGTCGGACCTGCGCTATCGCAACGGCGTCGACAGCTATCTCTCTGTGCTGACCGCGCAGACGGTGCTGTACGAGGCGCAGCAGCTGCTCATCACGGCGCGTTTGAATCGCCTGACCAACCTCGTCGATCTGTATCAGTTCCTCGGCGGCGGCTGGATCGAGCGTTCCGGCGACACGCCGCGCCCGGCCGATGCGCCAGTGGACTACGGTGCGGCCAGCGCGCCGTCTGCGGCATCGGCGCCGGCAGTCGGCTGACACCGAAGTGTTCCGATACCGGATGCAATCGAGCCCGAGCGGGAAACCGTCTCGGGCTCGATTGCATTTGACGGCCGCGCGGCGCAGGGAGCATCCGGCTCGATGTGTGGATCGCGGCGCTTTCATCGGCTGTTTTTGTAAAAATTCGAAATCCGAATAAATAGGAAAAAATCACCGCAGCCGCTCTGCAGAGGAACTTCGGCAGGGACAAGCCGGAGTCGTTGACGCCGCAATGCCGGCGTTGCGACATGGTCCAGGGGTATCGACTGGTTGTCCGAAGCACAGATTCACGGGCTCCGAAGACGGCGAACCGGGACTGAACTCGAGATGATGCAGGCGTCCCACCCGACGCAGCACGTTTTCAACCGACTGAAGAAGCTGGGTCGCACGAACGGCGCGAGAGTTGGCGAGTGCACTCCTGGCATCCTTCTCGATGCCCGTGTTTTCAGCGATCTTGTTAAAGATCATCGATCGTCGTCAATTTTCGATGCACATGCGCATTGATAAGCATGACTAGGCGAATGCGATACCTATAATCGCTTCGGCAGTCGAAGCCGGTTTTTCAAGACGGAGCATCGGCTCGTGATGTCTTCGGCCATAGCGTGTCGCTTCCCTTGAAAGGTCCTCACGGTTTCGAGCTTCGCCGAAGCGAGCCGGTCATTCATTGAGAAGCCTTTGACGGGCGCGCTGCCGGAAGAGAAGTTCCCAGGCGAAGCCTTCTCCTGCCGGTTCACACGATGCGAAGGAGGACGTTCCCGCGCTCCACGTCGCGGATACGAATGCATCGATAGCTCGCCTTGGCCGTTCAGCGCCGCATTGACGGCATACGCCAAAGTCCGCATCGACTCGCCGGCTGACGCAGGTGCGAGGCGCGAGAGAGCCGGCCATCCGAATTGCACGAAACACGTTGCGTTGCGCAGCCCACTCTCGATCCGCGAGACGACATGCACACGCCTTCCTTCTTTCAGTTACCACAAGGGGTTCGCGCCAAATGCGCCTCAAACGGATTTCATACCGCCTCATCAGTGCCGCGACGGCCGCCATCCTGCTGGCCGCCTGTGGAGAAAAGCACCCCGCGATGGCGCCGCGCACGCCCGAAGTCGGCGTCGTCATACTTCAGTCGACTGCGGTGCCGGTCACCACGGAACTGACCGGCCGCACGAGCGCATTTCTCGATGCACAGGTCCGCGCGCGCGTCGATGGCATCGTGCTGCGCCGCGAGTTCACCGAAGGCAGCATCGTGAAGCAGGGGCCGCGGCTCTACAAGATCGATCCCGCTCCATATAATCGCGAAGCTGAACAACGCGAAGGCGTCGCTTGCGAAGGCGCAGGCAAACCTCGTTTCGACGACGGCACAGGCCGAACGTTACAAGGTGCTGGTCGCATCCAACGCCGTCAGCAAGTAGGACTACGACAACGCGGTCGCCGCGCAGGGCCAGGCCGCGGCCGACGTCGCTTCCGCCCGCGCCGACGTGACCTCGCCGGTCACCGACCAGGCCGGCATCTCGCAGGTAACGCCCGGCGCCTATGTGCAGGCGTCGCAGGCCACGCTGATGGTGACGGTCTAGCAGCTCGACCCGATGTACGTCGATCTCACGCAATCGAGCCTCGACGGCCTGAAGCTGCGCCATCAGATTCAGGAAGGGCGTCTTTCGACGAGCGGCCCGAACACCGCGAAAGTCACGCTGATCCTCGAGGACGGCCGAGTCTATTCCGAGCAGGGCCGGCTGCAATTCAGCGACGTGACCGTCGACCAGTCCACCGGCTCGGTGACGGTCCGCGCCGTTTTCGAGAACAAGGATCGCGTGCTGATGCCGGGCATGTTCGTGCGCGCGCGCATCGAGCAGGGTCTGAATCCGAACGCGCTGATCGTGCCGGTTCAGGGCGTTTCGCACGACCAGAAGGGCACGCCGATCGCCATGGTCGTGGACAAGCGCAACAAGGTCGCGATGCGTCCGCTCGTCACGGCGGGCACTGGCCAGAACTGGGTCTTCGACAAGGGGCTGGATCCGGGCGATCGCGTGATCGTCGAGGGCATCGACAAGGTGCGTCCGGGCATGGAAGTGAAGGCAGCGCAGGCGCAGCGGCCGCGGCTGGCGCATCGGACACATCGGCCAAGGCCGGCGCGTAAGGACGGGAGGCAGGCCACATGGCAAAGTTCTTTATCTATCGCCCGATTTTCGCGTGGGTGATCGCCATTCTCGTGATGCTCGCGGGCATCGCGTCCATCTCGACGCTGCCGGTCGCGCAATATCCGACCGTCGCGCCCCCGAACATCCAGGTCAGCGCGACGTATCCGGGCGCGTCCGCGCAGACGGTGGAAAACACCGTGACGCAGGTCATCGAGCAGCAGATGAGCGGTCTCGATCATCTGCTGTACATCTCGTCGACGTCCGATGACACCGGCACCTCGACCATCACGCTTACGTTCGCGCCGGGCACCAATGCGGACATCGCGCAGGTGCAGGTGCAGAACAAGCTGCAGCTCGCCACGCCGAATCTGCCGAGCATCGTGCAGCAGCTCGGTCTTTCGGTGATGAAGTCGAACAACAGCTTCCTGCTCGTGCTCGCGTTCGTGTCGGAAGACGGCAGCATGGACCGTAACGACCTCACGAACTATGTGGCGTCGCACGTGCAGGACCCGGTCAGCCGCCTGAACGGCGTCGGCACGGTGAGCCTGTTCGGCACGCAGTACTCGATGCGCATCTGGCTCGACCCGAACAAGCTGACCAACTTCGGCCTGACGCCGGTCGACGTGCAGCAGGCGTTGCAATCGCAGAACGTGCAGGTCGCGGGCGGCCAGCTCGGCGGCACGCCGGCGGTGGCCGGTCAGTCGATGCAGGCGACCATCACCGAGGCGACCTTCCTGCGCACGCCCGAGCAGTTCGGCAACATCCTGCTGAAGGTGAATCAGGACGGCTCCCAGGTGCGGGTCAAGGATGTCGCGCGCGTCTCGCTCGGCGGCGAGAACTACAACTTCATCACGCAGTACAACGGCAAGCAGGCCGCGGGCTTCGGCATCAACCTCGCGATGGGCGCGAACGCGCTTGCCACCGCGGACGCCGTGCGCGCCAAGGTGAAGGAGCTCTCGAAGTACTTCCCTCCGGGGCTCGTCGTGAAGTATCCGTACGACACCACGACACCACGCCGTTCGTCAAGCAATCCATCTCGGACGTGGTGAAGACGTTGATCGAGGCAATCGTGCTGGTGTTCCTCGTGATGTATCTGTTCCTGCAGAACATCCGTGCGACGCTGATTCCGACCATCGCGGTGCTGGTCGTGCTGCTCGGCACGTTCGGCGTGATGGTGGCGATCGGCTTCTCCATCAACACGCTCTCGATGTTCGGTCTCGTGCTCGCGATCGGCTTGCTGGTGGCGACGCGATCGTGGTCGTGGAAAACGTTCAGCGGGTCATGACAGAGGAGGGCCTGCCGCCGAAGGAAGCGACCCGCAAGGCGATGGGCCAGATCACCGGCGCGCTGGTGGCGTGGCGCTCGTGTTGTCGGCGGTGTTCGTGCCGGTGGCGTTCTCGGGCGGCTCGGTCGGCGCGATCTATCGCCAGTTTTCGCTCACCATCGTCTCGGCGATGGTGCTGTCTGTGATGACCGCGATGATCCTCACGCCGGCGCTGTGCGCGACCATCCTGAAGCCGCTGCCGAAGGGGGCATGAGGAGAGCAAAACCGGCTTCTTCGGCTGGTTCAATCGCACGTTCGAACGCAGCCGCGACAAGTATCACACTGGCGTCACGCATGTGCTGAGGCGCTCGGGCCGCTGGCTCGTCGTCTATCTGGCGGTCATCACCGCGGTCGCGATGCTGTTCGCTAAGCTACCCAAGGCGTTCCTGCCCGACGAAGACCAGGGCACGATGTTCGTGCTCGTGTCGACCCCGGTCGGCTCGACGCAGGAAATGACGCAGCGCGCGCTCGACGACGTCGCTAGCTATCTGTTGAAGGGTTGAAGGACGAAAGCGCGATCGTCGATTCCGTGTTCACGGTGAATGGCTACAGCTTCGCGGGCCGCGGCCAGAATTCGGGCCTCGTCTTCGTGCGCCTGAAGGATTACGCGCAGCGCCAGAAGGCGGACCAGAAGATTCAGGCGCTGGTGGGCCGCACGTTCGGGCGCTTCGCGGCTTACAGGAATGCGCTCGTGTTTCCGGTCAATCCGCCGTCGATTCCCGAGCTGGGCACGGCGTCGGGCTTCGACTTCGAACTGGAGGACCGCGGCGGCGTCGGCCATGAGAAGCTGATGCAAGCGCGCGCGATGCTGCTGGAAATGGTCGCGAAAGATCCGACGCTCGCGCAGGTGCGTCCAAACGGCCTGAACGACACGGCGCAGTTCAAGGTGAACATCGACCGTGAGAAGGCGCTGGCGCAGGGCGTCACGGCGTCGGCGATCGACCAGACCTTCTCGATCGCCTGGGCGTCCGCTTACGTGAACAACTTCCTCGATACGGACAGCCGGATCAAGAAGGTGTATCTGCAAGGCGACGCGCCGTTCCGCATGAGCCCGGAAAACATCAATAGCTGGTACGTGCGCAATTCGTCGGGATCGATGGTGCCGTTCTTGTCGTTCGCCTCGGACGAGTGGAGCTACGGCTCGCTGAAGCTGGAACGCTACAACGGCGTCTCGTCGATCGAGATCCAGGGCATGGCCAGACCCGGCAAATCGACTGGGCAGGCGATGGCCGCCATGGAGGCGCTGGCCGCGAAGCTGCCGGCGGGGATCGGCTACGAGTGGACCGGCTTGTCGCTGCAGCAGGTCCAGTCGGACAATCAGGCGCCGATTTTGTACGGCATCTCGATTCTCGTCGTGTTCCTGTGTCTCGCGGCGCTGTACGAGAGCTGGTCGATTCCGTTCTCCGTGGTCATGGTCGTGCCGCTCGGCGTCATCGGCGCGCTGCTCGCCGTGACCATGCGCGGCCTGGAAAACGACGTGTACTTCCAGGTCGGCCTGCTGACCACGGTGGGTCTCTCGGCGAAGAACGCGATTCTGATCGTGGAGTTCGCGCGCGATCTGCAGATCTCCGAAAAGATGGGGCCGATCGAAGCCGCGATGGAAGCGGCCCGCCTGCGCCTGCGTCCGATCCTGATGACATCGCTCGCCTTCATTCTCGGCACGATGCCGCTCGCGACCAGCAACGGCGCTGGCGCGGCGAGCCAGCACGCCATCGGCACGGGCGTGATCGGCGGCATGGTGACGGCCACCTTCCTCGCCATTTTCATGGTGCCGATGTTCTTCGTGGTCGTGCGCGCGCACTTCGGCGGCGACAAGGAGGACACCAAGGAGGCGCTGGCGCGCTACGAACAGAAGCGGGCACGGACGGGCACCGACGGCTCAGGCAGGCAGGGACACTGAAATGCGTAGATTTTCTTCGATTGCAACGGCGGTTGCGGCGCTGGCGACGGGCTGCACGATGGCGCCGACTTACGAGCGCCCCGCGCAGCCGGTACCGGCGGATTATCGGACGGACGGCGTCTACGGGGCACAGCCGGTCGCGGCGCCGGGCGCCCGTAGCGCCGACGGCGTGGCGGCGGCGGACATCGGCTGGCGCAACTTTTTCGTCGATGCGCGTTTGCAGCGGCTCATCGGCATCGCGCTCGCGAACAACCGCGACCTGCGCGTGGCGGTGCTCAACGTGCAGGCGGCGCAGGCGCAATACCGGATCGTCCGCTCGGAACTGCTGCCGACGATCGGCGCGCAGGCGGGACAAGCGAAGCAGCGCACGCCGAGGGACTTGTCGCTGTTCAATCAGACCATCTCGAATCAGGACAACGTCGGCCTGAACGGAAGCTGGGAAATCGACCTGTTCGGGCGAGTGCAGAGCCTGAAGGACCAGGCGCTCGCACAGTACTTCGCGACGGCCTACGCGCGCAAGGCGGCGGAAATCTCGCTGGTTTCGCAAGTGGCGACGCAGTATCTGCAAGTGCTGGAAGCGGACGATCTGCTGAAGGTGACGGTCGAGACGCTTAGGACCGCGCAGGATTCGTACAACCTGAACAAGCTCAAGTTCGAGCACGGCACCGCGTCGGAGCTGGATCTCACGCAGTCGCAGACCATCGTGCAAACGGCTGCGGCCAATCTGCAAGCGCAGCAACGCTCGCGGGCGCAGGCCGTGAACGCGCTGGTGCTGCTACTCGGCGAGCCGATGCCCGCAGAACTGCCGGGCGGCGCGCCGCTCAACGGTCAGGACTTGCTGACGGACATTCCGGCGGGTCTGCCGTCCGATTTGCTGACGCGTCGCCCGGATGTGATGGAAGCCGAGCAGAATCTGCTCGCGGCCAACGCGAATATCGGCGCGGCGCGCGCGGCGTTCTTCCCGAGCATTTCGCTGACTGGCAGCTTTGGCACGCTCAGCCCGACGCTCGGCGGGCTGTTCAAGCCGGGATCGGCGGCATGGAGCTTCGCGCCGACCATCACGCTGCCGATCTTTCAGGGTGGGCAGAACATGGCCAACCTCGATCTCGCGAACATCCAGAAGAACATCCAGATTGCGCAGTACGAGAAGGCGATTCAGTCGGCATTCCGTGAAGTGGCGGATGGCCTCGCGGCGCGCGGCACCTACGATCAGCAGATCGAGGTGCTCGAACGCGACGCCGGCGCGCAGCAGCGGCGGCTCGATCTGTCGACATTGCGGTATCGGCAGGGCGTCGACAGCTATCTCGGCGTGCTCGAGGCGCAGCAAGATCTCTATGCGACGCAGCAGACGTTGATCTCGGCACGCACGCAGTGGCTGACGAATCTCGTGAGCCTGTATCGGGCGCTGGGCGGCGGGTGGATCGAGCGGACGGGGGATCGGCCGCGGGCGGCGGATGCGGGTTAGCGCGTCGACGTCGGGTTGACGTACTGCGGACACGTACGTCAGGCGTTCGACCATCGGCACGCCTGAGGTGCTTTTCCTGAGGGTGCTTTTCATTGACTCGCAAAAAAACGCCGCGGCTCTCACCGCGGTGCCCAACGCAAACAGCCAGCAAGCACTTCCAGGGTGCGACTTCCTTAGTGGGCATATCCCGCATGGGCGACGCCTTCGAACTCATGCGCGGCTTCCATCGCGTCACGCCGCGCATCGCGCTCCTTGCGCACGCCATTGAACACGATATTCAGCACCACCGCCGATACCGAAGCCAGCAAGATGCCGCTGTGAAGGATCGGTTCCAGCGCGTGCGGCAGTTGCGAGAAGAACTTTGGCGCGACGACCGGCACCATGCCCATGCCGATGCTCACCGCCACGATGAACAGATTGTGATGGTTCTTCGAGAAGTCCACGCGCAACAGCGTCTTGATGCCGTTCGCCGCGACCATGCCGAACATCACGATGCCCGCACCGCCCAGCACGAACGGCGGCACCGAAGCCACGACCTGCGCCATCTTCGGGAAGAGACCGAGCACGACGAGAATCACGCCGCCGGTCGCGCAGACGAAGCGGCTCTTCACGCCCGTCACGCCGATCAGGCCGACGTTCTGCGAAAACGACGTATGCGGAAACGAATTGAAGATGCCGCCGATCAGCGTGCCGAGACCGTCCACGCGCAGGCCGCGCACGAGCGCCTTCTGATCGACCGGACGCTCGACGAGATCGCCGACTGCGAGGAACATGCCCGTCGATTCGATGAACGTGACGAACATGACGATGACCATAGTCGCGACGGCGAACGGATCGAAATGCGGCATGCCGAAGTGGAACGGCAGCACGATGCCGACCCACGGCGCGTGCGCGACGCCATCCATGTTCACGCGGCCGAGCATCGCTGCGATGACGAAGCCCACGACGATGCCGAGCAGCACTGAAATATTAGCGAGGAAGCCGCGCATGAACTTGTTGATCAGCAGGATCAGCGAGAGCACGACGAGCGAGAGCAGCAGATACACGGGATTGCCGTAGTCGGGATTGCCGACGCCGCCCGCCGCCCAGTTGATGCCGACGCCCATCAGCGAGAGGCCGATCACCGCGATTACCGTGCCGACCACGACCGGCGGGAAGAAACGCAGCAGCTTGCCGATCATCGGCGCAAGCAAGATGCCGATCGCGCCCGACGCGATGGTCGCGCCGAACACGTCGAGAATGCCGAGCGAGGGATTGGTGCCGATCGCGACCATCGGACCGACCGCGGCGAACGTGCAACCCATGATGACAGGCAGGCGAATACCGAAGATCCAGAGTCCGAGCGTCTGAATCAGGGTGGCGACGCCGCAGGAGAACAAATCCGCGCTGATGAGAAATGAGAAATGCGACCTGGTCTTTCGGCAGGCCCATCGCGGCGCCGAGAATCAGCGGCACTGCGACCGCACCGGCGTACATCACGAGAACGTGCTGAATGCCAAGGGTCAGCAGTTGACCGGCGGGCAACCGTTCGTCGCACGGATGCACGGACGGGTTCACCGAGCTTGATGCCATGTCTCTCTCTATATCTCCTTCCATTTGAATGGGCTCCACGTTAAGTGCATCGAAATGCGCAAACAAGACCGCGCGACGCTATACATCCCGTTCGCCCGACGATATGGGTTTCGCGTGCCACCGGTGGCGCAAACGTGCGCAAGCCCTTGCCGCAAGGGGTTTGAAGAATGTCGAGGGGAATTCGCCGTGCGGCGAAAGGCCGCCTTCTTCCGGCGCTCGTTATGATGTGCATCACGCCCAGCGTATAGTCCGTTTTTCGTGTTCGTTGCGCGATGGCGGGGTAAACCCCGTTTTTACGTGTTTTCCCTAACGTTTTTTCCGCTCGAAAATCCCATGCATTTTCTCGGCATCGATCTCGGTACGGGCTCGCTGAAACTCGCCATCGTCGACGAAGACGGGCGCGAAGTCGCGTCGTCGAGTGCGGCTTATGCGGTGACGAGCGCGCGGCCAGGCTGGGCCGAAACGCCGGTCGATGCGTGGTATGCCGCGCTCGTGAATGCCGCATCGCGGCTGCCCGCGAGCGCGCGCAGCGGTGAGCGCGATCGGTTTCTCCGGGCAGATGCACGGCGTCGTGCTTTGCGCCGCCGACGGCCGCGCGCTGCGGGCCGCGATGCTCTGGCCCGACACGCGCGCACGCGGCCTGCTCGATGCATGGCCCGAGCCGCAGGCGAATCCGGTCACGCCAGGCATGGCGGGACCGCTGCGCTGGTTCGCGCTGCACGAACCTCAAATCGCCGCTGAAACGCGCTGGGCGCTGCAGCCGAATCTATGGTCCTCCCCGTTTTTGCAACGTTGATATCGATGTTGTGGTTGGCTTGCGTGAATCTATTCGGCGTCTTGAAGGGGATTCCTCCCTGCGCCACGATGAGAGTCGCACCCAACGAACCT
>LFJH01000243.1 GCA_001189335.2 Candidatus Paraburkholderia schumanniana | reverse complement strand
CGATCGCCGCCCACTGTGACGGATACTCCTCGCGATGCTCCCGCACCATACGGACTGCACGTTCCCGGACTTCAGCAGAAAATTTGTTCGACTTGTTCATGGCTCCATTCTCTCAAGAGTTGGAGCCCCACCAAATCCGAGGCGGTTCATCCGCAGAACAGCACGCAGCCTAGGGCGACCTCCGGTTCGCCGTGAGTCAGCGCGACGAAGCTGCGCACGAGTGCGGCACCTACGATGATGAGCAATGTCCACCACTGAATGCCAAAAGGTTTCATTTCGGGGTTTCTCCGTTCGTGTCTTACAGGTCTACGTGCGCGATGTAATGTCCCATCTTTCGCTCGATGAACGAGGGTTTCCCGCACGATTCAAGTGCGGCGCCTGATCGGTAGCAGCTTGCTCGCTCCATCGACCGACCCATTGCCCATAGCATAGTCATCGCACCGATCACGAAGAACATCACAACCGTGATCGAGGCCATGCACAAAATGATTCCCACGGACCTTTTCATGCTTGGAATCCTCATGAATTTAACGGCTTTAAGGCTTGCCGATCAGCGCGAGGACCTTACGCCGGACTTCCGACAACTCGCGCGGGTCAACCTTTCCTTTCCGCGTCGCCTTACGAACGGTCCAGTCGAGGCTCTTCACCTGGTCGGCCAGCACGGCGCTCGGCCGCTCACCTGCGATGACAACCTCAAAGGGATAGCCCTTGATCTGCGTCGTCATCGGGCAGCACAGCATTAGGCCGGTACGGCCGTTGTACACGCCAGGACTAAGCACGAGGGCTGGGCGATGCCCAGTCTGTTCGTGTCCGGCCTGCGGATCGAAATGCAACCAAACAATGTCGCCGGCTTCGGGCACGTAACGCGGCATTAGAAGGCTTCCTTGCCGACCGCAGGACCGAAGCTAACCTCGCCGTGCAGGTTTTCCGGCGTGATGCCGGCAATGAGCGTTTCAAGCTCATCCTCGCGAACAGGCTCGATTACGATGCGGCCACCGTCCGCGCGCACGTCCACCGTCTGATCGACGGCGAGATGGCTTGCGGCCATGACCGCGGCCGGGATTCGTACCGATGCGCTATTGCCCCACTTCTTCACAAGCACTTTCATGATGCACCTCGCTGTAGCAACAAATGTAGATACTATACTATACGCTATACGCGCCGGCGCGTGACGTCAGAACAATTGTCGATACGAGGCTCGGAAGGTTCGGCGGAATTGGCCTAGCCAAGATAGAGCGCTATTTGATCTTATGAGCCGGCCTGATACGGTGGGCCAAGTTAACCTGAGCTTCCCTCGGTTTTTCGCCTTCCACGGGTCCCGAGTTATGCAGCGGCATCCTTGGTCGACTGAGCCTTGATCCAGTCTTGCAGAAACTGAACTGGCGATACGAAGCCGAGCGACGAATGAC
>LFJH01000242.1 GCA_001189335.2 Candidatus Paraburkholderia schumanniana | reverse complement strand
TCGCCTCAGTTCACGGCTTACAGTGGCTGGCGAGCGCCCGAGTATCCGGGCCATGGCCCGGATACTCGAACCTTGCAAATGCAGGCTTGCAATGGTCAGACGCTCTTCGGGTTGAAGCTGCTGATACTGAGTTCTTTCGTGCATCGCAACACCTTATACGAAACAGGTGTTGCACTTCAGATTTGAGGCCGCGTAGTCAATGTGTAAAAAAACTGTGCACAAATCTTGAAGGCAGGGGATGTGCTTAGTTCATTGATTTGAGGCAGTTAAATCCGCGAGCGGGATCGATGAGCGCGAGCGGGATCGATGAGCGAAAGAGGGAAGCGTCACGCGTGCGCGGCTTACATGTCCTCGATGAACGCCTCCACGATCTCCCGCTTCGCTACGCGCGCGCCGCTCGCGCGTTCGGCGCGCGTGACCATCTGGAACGCGACGCGATAGCGCATCGCCTTCGGGTTGAGCGGCGCGAGCAATCCTTCCTTCACATACGGCGCGGCGAAATGCTCGGGCAGATAGCCAAGATGGCGGCCCGACAGCACGAGCATCGCGACGGCCTCCATGTTGTCCGCGACCGCGCCGGCCTCGGGGAGCGGATAGCTGCGCCACGCCCAGTCGTGCTCGAACGCTTCGGCCACGCGGATGCGCCGCGCGCGGGCAAAAAGCGGATGCTCGCGCCCGCAATACGCGAGCTGATCTTCCGCAAAGATCTCGGTGTAAGCGAGCGACGGCACGCGATGCCAGAAGTAGCCGATCACCATCTGGACGCGGTCCGACAGCAGCATCTCCTCGAGTTCTCCCCGGCGAGCGCACGAGCACGGCGAAGCGCACGGACTCGTCGTGCTGCCGGAAGCGGGCGATGGCCTGACTGACGCGCGCGTTCGCGCTGACGGGCGTATTGCCGATCATCCCGAGCGTGAGCGTGCCGACGAGTTTCTTGCCGATGTTGCGCGCGGTCGAGTCGAACGTGTCGATGGCCGCGAGCAGCGTTCTACATGCCTCGACGAACTGCTCGCCGCGCGACGTCAGCGCGAAGCCGCCGCGCCCGCGCTCGCAGAGACGATAGACGATAGCCGAGCCGCGTCTCGAGCGTCGCGAGTTGCGTGCTGATGGTCGATTGCCCGACGTTGAGCGTGGCCTGCGCCGACGACACGCCGCCCGCATCGACGATGGCGAGAAACACGCGGATGAGCCGCAGATCGAGATCGGAGAGATGGGTGAACATGCGTCGCCGATACATCGAAAAAAATCGATGTGAAGTTAAATTCATCGCCATTTTAACTTCGCGACAAAGTTAAGGAACATCTGCACAACTCGATTTCAGAGCGCTGGACGTTTTACGCTTCGCATCGTATCGATCGCGACGATGGCCTGCGGGTGATTAGTCAACTTTTGAACCGTGGCGGCCTCGTTTTCTGAGTC
>LFJH01000241.1 GCA_001189335.2 Candidatus Paraburkholderia schumanniana | reverse complement strand
ATGCTGAGTCCGCATCAGTCCCTGGACCACGTTTTTTAACGGGATGGCTCACCCAAAAGCCAACGGCCGCTCCCTTCGACGGCACTCAGTGTAGCCCCGACGAGAGTTTCTGCCTTTCGGGCAGGGGTGTGCCCCTTGGAGATGTTTCATAGGAGGCATCCGTGTCCGCGAGCTTTTCGTAGGCGGGCGGCGCGAAGAACTTCGACACGCGGTCGAGCTCTTCCTGCGTGAGCGTCGACGGGCCGTCCTTCAGGTGCTGCCACTCTTCCTCGACCTGCTTCGAGAACTTCTCCGGCGAGAGCGCCGCCCATTCACGAGAATCTTGATGCGCGCCTTGTACATGTTGTCGCGGCGGCCATAGCGGTTGTATACGCGCAGCACGGCTTCGCAGTACGTAATCAGGTGCTGCCACGGCAGATCGCGCTTGATGATCGCATCGATGATCGGCATGCGGCCGAGACCGCCGCCCGCGAGAATGTCGGCCACGACTTCGCCCGGCGCGTTCTTCCAAAGATATACGCCGAGATCGTGGATCTGCACGGCCACGCGGTCTTCCACCGAGCCGTTCACCGCGATCTTGAACTTGCGCGGCAGCCACGCGAATTCCGGATGGAACGTGGACCACTGGCGCAGGATTTCCGCCCAGGGACGCGGGTCGATCACCTCATCCGGCGCGACACCCGCGAACTGGTCAGCGGTGATGTTACGGATGTAGTTGCCCGAGGTCTGGATCGCGTGCATCTGCACCGAAGCCAGCTTGCGCAGGATTTCGGGCGTCTCCTCGAGCTTGATTCAGTTGAACTGGAGAACTGGATGTTCGTACGCGTCGAGAAGTGGCCGTAGCCGCGGTCGTGCTCCCGCGCGATGGTGGCGAGCATGCGCAGCTGGTCGCTGCGCAGGTTGCCGTAGGGAATCGCGATGCGGTGCATGTACGCGTGGCGCTGCAGGTACAGGCCGTTCTGCAGACGCAGCGGACGGAATTCCTCTTCGCTCAATTCGCCCGACAGACGGCGACGGACCTGGTCGGCATACTGCGCGACACGTTCGTCGACGATGCGTTGGTCGATCTGATCGTATTGGTACATTCGGGGCCCCAAGTTCTTGTCAAAAGCGCCGCGTCCTAGGTCACGCTGCGCGTCTCATCCATCGAATATTCATTGAGTGCCCGTGGCGTGAGCTGTTCAGACAGAACGCTCATTTGCTTATCACGGGTAGGGATATGGATTTTGGAAAAAATTGGACTGATAGTAAAGAAGCTGCTATATATATTGAAAACGACTGAAAAATTACTTAGCGGCCTCAAATCTGAAGTGCAACACCTGTTTCGTATAAGGTGTTGCGATGCACGAAAGAACTCAGTATCAGCAGCTTCAACCCGAAGAGCGTCTGACCATTGCAAGCCTGCATTTGCAAGGTTCGA
>LFJH01000240.1 GCA_001189335.2 Candidatus Paraburkholderia schumanniana | reverse complement strand
TGGCATGGTTTAATCATCATCGGCGGATGGAGCCGCTCGGCTATATCCCACCCGTAGAAGCTGAGGCAAACTACTACCGGCGACTCAGCAGTAGTGCTGCTGTGCCGGTATCAACTTAAACCAACCAACCTCCACAATTCTCGGGGCGGGTCATCGCTCTTATTCATGAAACGGCCACATGCGCTAACTGAAACAGAACTGAAGTGAAGGCTGAAGGGCAAAACCATCGCCGTGATGCGGATGGCATCGAGCGAATGCCGAGGAAGCCGCCCCGAAGCAAGAACTCTTCGGGGCCAGCGCGACTGGCGTCACATCCACCAGCGTGGATCTACGACACCCCTAGCAGCGTCCGCAAACGATTTTCGATGCGGTGCACAGCTTTAGATGGCCGCTGCAGAACGTGCCAGGCGGGATTTTGAGAGGCGGATTGGGTGTGCCTCTCACGGCGAATGCCGGTCCGGACGTGAGCATACCGGCGACCAGCAGGGCGGTCGCAAGTTTGACAAAGTTCTTTTTCTGGCCTTTTCATGTTTGTTCCTTCTCGGTCGGTGGAAGTGAATCTGCTAACGGGGACTCCATCTCAAGATAGACCGTGAATTCTTACCTCCAATATGATTAGGTATACGTACTATATTGGATATAAAACTTGCGCGTATATCGATACTGCGCACTGGTTGATCGCGATCAGTGACGTTTGCAGATTAAATTAGGATAGCGATTCAGCAATAAGCAAGCCGATACGCCCACAGGAGGGCAACTGGACCACTGAGCACAAAGAAGAGCTTGAGGTCTTTGTCGAAGCAGAGCTTGAGGTCTTTGTCGAAGCGATTCGAGGACCGTTAAAGTAGTGTCTGCCAGGAAAAGGAACTCAAGGGCAAGGCGAGGGCATTGCCGGCAGAAAATCCGTTCCAAGCGTATGCGGTGTATTTGAAGCCGTCGATCGACCAAAAAGCAAAACCGGCTAAAGATGGCGGGCCAGCAGAAAACACTCGAATCCAAGGTCTCGCCAAAAACAGCTTCACGGTCTGTCTCCGGCAGCAAGGCTCTACGGCCGCGCACACGTCCGCCACGGTTTGACAGGAACTGCAAATTTGCCCAGCACGTCGCCGAAAGCGCTTCAGGTCGTTGATTCTAAGCAGAAAGTTGGTGGGCCGGGTGGGACTCGAACCCACTATCGGTCGATTATGAGTCGACAGCTTATACCAGTTAAGCTTCCGGCCCTTCAAGCAGCGAGGGAAAAAAGAAAGCGCCGGTGGCGGCGTTTTCTGTTACTTCCGAACATTGCGCCTGGTGAATCGCCCCGGATTTGGTGGAGGCTCCAACTCTTGAGAGAATGGAGCCATGAACAAGTCGAACAAATTTTCTGCTGAAGTCCGGGAACGTGCAGTCCGTATGGTGCGGGAGCATCGCGAGGAGTATCCGT
>LFJH01000239.1 GCA_001189335.2 Candidatus Paraburkholderia schumanniana | reverse complement strand
CTGTTTCCCCTGCATGCTTTGTGTTTTATTTCTTTGACCTACGTGTATCTGACTGGTTTCATGTAATACACTGCTTTGGTGAGTCATATATATCATCTCGTTTCTCGATGTCTGATTTCTGCTGTTTCTATTATATTTACATGCTTTAAATGTTTTGGCTTTAAAACCCTTTTCTTCTAAGTATTTATGTTTTTACAAATGGGTCATCGGTAAAGAATTATGGAAAGAGGCCGAAGAGGGCGAGGATGAGGCCGTGGTCGTGGCCGATGGGTCCCAGTGGACCAAGGATTGGACCAGGGATCGGAGGCTCCTGGGCAAGGAGGAGGAGATCAGGTAGCGACGGCAATTAATCGGATGACCGATATCCTGGAGCATCTGGCGGGACCCCAAGGACGAGGACAGGTACCACCAGCGGGCCCGGAGAGAGGAGAGGACCGTGCCTTGGAGAGGTTCCAGCAGTTTGGTCCGCCAACGTTTTATGGAAGTTCCGATCCCGAGGTGGCGGAGATGTGGATGGAGCGAATGTCTGATATATTCGCAACTCTGGATTACACTGAAGCCCGACAGATTGCCTTCGCGAGCTTCCAGTTTGAGGGACCCGCTAGGGCCTGGTGGCACATGATCCAGGCTAAGTGGGAGGATGAGATGGTACCAAGGACCTGGGCAAACTTTGTCCGGGAGTTTAATTCGAAGTATTTGCCGTCTATCGTCCAGGAAAGACGAGAGGAAGCGTTTTCGAGATGTCGCCAGGGAACTCAGACAGTGGCAGAGTATGAGACTCAATTCACCCGATTGGCTCGATATGCTCCCGAGATGGTGGCCACGGAGCAAAGAAGAATCCGGAAATTCATCCATGGGTTAAACGTGGACTTACAAGAGGGGTTAGCTATGACCCGGATAGAGACCTTTGGAGACGTGATTGAAATGGCCCAGCGGCTGGAAAGTGCTAAGGCATTAGTAAAGAACGTCCAGGCGAAAAGGAAAAGGGTATCTGGTAACGAGAGTGACCCTGGGGAACAGAGTATCCCACCGCCTAAGTTTGGTCAAGGAGTTGGTGAGGAAGGACTTCCAAAAGAAGCCAGGTCACAAGGAGAGTTGGCGGAAAGATCCCAAGTAGGTGAGGCTTCTGAGGGGAAAAGAGCTACTGGAGTAGCTCCACACGGACGTCAGCTGGTACGTCATTGTGGATATTGCGGGAAAGCGGGACATACTGCCGAGACATGTTGGAAGAAGGCCACAAAATGTTTTAAGTGTGGAAGTTCAGAGCATCGGATTGCTGAGTGCCCGAGGAAAGAAAAAGAAGGCGCAGGTGGCTCGAATTGAAGGTATACCTCTTGTCTCGTTGATTGGTTTGGAATTAATTTGCCCCGGGAATTGATGGGACCAAGTGCAAATTTTGAGGACGAAATTCCTTGTAAGGAGGGGAGGGTGTGAG
>LFJH01000238.1 GCA_001189335.2 Candidatus Paraburkholderia schumanniana | reverse complement strand
GGGTATCTCTTCCTCTAACACCCTAGAACTGTCTTCGGATATCATTTTCCTTTTATCCCGGTCACTTCTCTCATGTGCCTTAGTACCTTCTATCAGTAGGGCCTTCTCCACAACATCAGCAAATGATTTAACTGGGGTGGTTGCCACTACTCCCTGAATCTCCTCCTTCAATCCCTGAATGAACCTCTGAATCTTCCCCAGTTCCATTCGAACCATTTCAGGAACAAACTGTGCCAACTCCGAGAACTGTTTCTCATACTGGGCCACATTTCGAGTCCCCTGACAGCATCGATTAAAAGCGGCTATTCTCTGTTCCTGAACAATGCTTGGCATAAATTTCACCTTAAATTCCATTGAAAAATTTGCCCACGTCCGGGGGACTAAATCTTGGCTCCACCTCTCTTGGGTCATGTTCCACCATGCCCTAGCAGGTCCTTCCAACTGAAACGCCGCTAATGCTACTCGTTTCTCCTCTGAGCATCCTAATACATCGAGAATGGTGCCGATACGCCCTATCCATTCTTCGGCCACCTCGGGTTCCGCATCTCCTGCAAACCTAGGTGGATTACAACCCTGAAACCTTTCTAGGGCTCGATCCTCGCCACTCACATGTCCAACCGACGGTACTTGTCCTTGGGTTCCCGCTACCCTTTCCAATACCTCCGACATCTTACGAAGAGTTTCTACCATCTGCTCCCCAACTTGCCCTGAAGGCACTAAATCCCCAACAGGTTTCCTAGTTCCTTCCAGACCACTAGCCCTTCCCTGGCCTCGTCCACGTCCATGTCTTCGGCCTCTACGACCTCCATCCATCACTCTTCGCAACGGACCCAAAAGAAATTTACGAAAACCATCATTAAGGAGAAAATCTTTAGAAAAATCAATTATTCGGAAACAGAAAGTAACCAATCCAACCATCGTAGGCAAGATAGATCATAGTATAAAGCAGAGAGAATCAAGTACACATATATGCGTTAGCAGAGCAGGTTCGTATATCAAACACACAAATCAGAGATACAAGAACCACGTCAACAGTTCCCATCTTACTATTTACATCCTCCAGTTTCTCTTCTTCCACAAACCAACAAATACAAGATGTACCAAATCGGACAGAAGTGAAAGGATAAGACAGAAAACGAAGAATGAACTTATTCACAAACGAGATCTTGATACGAGATAAGAAAAGGGAAAAGGAATGAACAAATACCGGTCATACGAACCATTTAGAAGCGAAAAGAAAAGACAGAAAACGAAACGAAGAGAGGCAGGGCATAACCGGCGCCGGTTATAGGACCGGTGCCTGCGCCGGTTATGTCCTGCCAAGCTTCGAAAATTTCTGCTGAAATTTTCCAGTTTTGGTTCCAGACGCGTCGGGCGACGAAATACAATCATCCAGCAACCCAAACAAGATATAACGAGCGCGACAAGTGCTAGAATAAGAAATCATATACGAAGAAACGAAAGTAAATTTCCAATTACAAAAG
>LFJH01000237.1 GCA_001189335.2 Candidatus Paraburkholderia schumanniana | reverse complement strand
CAAGTACAAGACAGGTAAGTTCAATATTGTGGCTGATGCATTATCTCGAAGGTATGTTCTTTTGACTACTTTAGATGCTAAGCTGCTTGGATTTGAGTTTATCAAATCTCTTTATGAGACAGATGTGGATTTTAATCTTGTTTATTCTCAGTGTAAGAAATCAGGTTATGACAAGTTTTATTTGGCTGATGGATTCTTGTATTATGTGGACAGACTGTGTATCCCTGATTGTTCAATACGCCAACTTTTGGTGAAGGAAGCACATAGTGGAGGTCTTATGGGACATTTTGGAGTTACTAAGACTTTGTCTATTTTGCAGGAACATGTATTTTTGGCCGCGCATGAGGAAGGATGTGGATAGAGAGGTAGCTAGATGTGTCAAATGCCGTCAAGCTAAATCTAAGGTAAATCCTCATGGACTATACATGCCTTTACCTGTGCCTAGTGAGCCGTGGGTTGACATTTCTATGGATTTTATACTTGGGTTGCCTAGGACTAGAACTAGTCATGATTCTATCTTTGTAGTGGTAGATAGGTTTTCTAAAATGGCACACTTTATTGCATGTCATAAAACTGATAATGCACCCTTGATTGCTGATTTGTTCTTTCGTGAGATTGTACGTTTGCATGGTATTCCGCGCACTATTGTGTCTGACAGGGATGTGAAATTTCTGAGTTATTTCTGGAAAACTCTGTGGTTTAAGTTGGGTACTAAGTTGTTGTTTTCGACTTCTAGTCATCCCCAGACTGATGGTCAAACTGAAGTGGGCAAGATGACTGTTTCAACCATGTTGCGGGCATTGATTAAAAGGAATGTGAAATCATGGGTTGATTGTTTGCCGCATATGGTGTTTGCTTTTAGTCGATCTTTACAGTTCACTACTCTTGTCTCACCTGTTGATCTTGTCTATGGGTTTAATCCATTAACTCCTATGGATTTGATGCCTTTGCCACTTAATGAGCGTACTAACCTTGATGGCAAGAGAAAGGCCGAGTTTGTTCGTTCTTTGCATGACAGGGCTCGATTGAATATTGAGAAGCGGAATGAGCAGTTGACTCGCCAGCTGAATAAAGGGCGTAGAAAGGTCACTCTTGAACCTGGTGATTGGGTGTGGATACACATGCGCAAGGAAAGGTTTCCCGCGCAAAGGAGAAGTAAATTGTCACCTAGAGGAGATGGACCGTTTCAAGTGCTGGAGAAAGTGAATGACAATGCGTATCGTTTGGAGCTTCCAAGTGAGTATGGTGTTCATGCTACTTTTAATGTTGCTGATTTGTCCCTGTTTGATGTAGGTGATGATCAAGAGTTGAGGACAACTCCTCTTCAAGCGGAGGGGAATGATAAGAATCGGGCTAGGAGCATTTCACGTGATGATCAAGGTGTTGGTGATCCAAACGCACCTCTTGTGACTCTTGGTCCTTTGACTAGAGCTCGTGCCAAGTGAATGCGTGAAGGTCTTCAATTGTTTGTGAAAGAAGTTCAAGCGTGAGTAGGGAGCATCCAAG
>LFJH01000236.1 GCA_001189335.2 Candidatus Paraburkholderia schumanniana | reverse complement strand
GTTTCGCCATGGTGGTGGAGTTCGATTGTGGAAGTGTTACCGTGAGAAGCAACATTCTCCTTCAATCGCCACCGCCTTCTCCCGCCTCTTCCCTACGCCGCGTACACCAGTTTCAACGATAGCTCTCAGGCGCGCGGCCACCCGCCTTCCCCTACGGCTCGCTGTTCCGAATTGAGCGCTGGAACGGCGGTCTGCCGACAGGAGTCGGGCGTCCGTTGACCCTTGCTTCAAAGGACGGCCCACAGTCGCTGCTAAAATGGTCTCGACCTCCGTTTGCCCCAAGGTTCACGCAAGCTTCGCGCGACGTATGCGTGAGGATGTATCATTTTGACTATCGGACACCATGCAATCACGGTCATCCATGCCCACCCGCCGCTCACCGCGCAACCTCGTATCGCACGTCGCGACCGACTGGCCATCCCGCTTGCGAGAGGCGGGCCTGCGATGTACCGCACTCACCGTCGCCGTGCTCGGACGCCTGGAGGCCACCGGGCAGCCCTGCTCGCACGACGAACTTGCGCGTGACCTCGGCCCAACGACAGGTGCAGGAAAGGTGGATCGCGTTACCCTCTACCGGATACTTGACCGATTGACGGCGGCCGGCCTTTTCACCCGCATTCAGGGGTCAGACCGTGTGTGGCGTTATGCTGTCGCCCAGTCCCAGAGCGCCGCCGGATACTTTGAATGTGATCACTGTCACAGCATTTCGGCACTTCCGGAAGATCCGGAACTGGCTAGCGTGCTGGCGCGCATCGAGCGCAGGCTCAGTCGCCGCGGCGTCCACAGTACTAATTCGGCCATTACGATACATGGCACTTGCCGCGACTGCTCAGCCCATGACGCATGACGAGGAAAATCCTCGCGCTCAGCACAAAGTGTGCAACGCAATCGCAAACGACGGCCGGAACCTCCGCAGCGGTCGTCGTTGAGTTACAGCCAGATTTTCGGGCATCACAGTCCCGCCGCAGCGTAGCCAATAATGTGAAGGTGAGCGCAGCCTGCAGTACCACTGAGTCGTCGACAAAGGTTATTGAAGTGACGCGGGCCCTTCGTTCATCGGTGAAAGCGCTTTGATCACAGCTGAAAGCACATCACCACTTCGACAGACAAAAAAATGGCGGTTTTGGGGCTCGCATCAGCCAGATTTTGGCCGACGATCTTCGCGGCTATCTTCTCGGACGCGACTTCGACAAAAGCACACTCCTTTGCCCACCAGACACTCGCTTCGCACCGTTTCATGAGCATCGTGAAAAGGAGCCGGCTGTTGCCAGCCAACTGGGCTTCCTCGGCGTTCATCGTCCCGCCCCCCCACAGCCGTAAAGAAGGTGCCCCTGGGGTGATTGTGTCGAAGAGGCCGTCGGCAATCACTTCTGTCGCCCGGAAGGAGCTATCGTTGAAACTGGTGTACGCGGCGTAGGGAAGAGGCGGGAGAAGGCGGTGGCGATTGAAGGAGAATGTTGCTTCTCACGGTAACACTTCCACAATCGAACTCCACCACCATGGCGAAACA
>LFJH01000235.1 GCA_001189335.2 Candidatus Paraburkholderia schumanniana | reverse complement strand
ATTATAACATCATACCCCTTCATCTCTGACTGGATCAAATCTACCAACAACTTACGCTCACCCACCCACATTTCACAATTTTTGAAAACAGAGTTAGAAAGTAAACGTGTGGTACCGGTGGGTGTACTAACTTCCAAATCATAAGATAACTGTTCACATGGAACATCTAACCCAGACATAAATGACGGTGTAACAAATGAATGAGTGGCACCCGGGTCTATCAAAATATGAGCCAAACGGTGGAAAACAGGGACCGTACCTTCAATCACCTCAGACGGGTCGGGCACTTGCTGCTGGTCTAACGAGTAGACTCTGGCTGGCACTTTCGGTTTACTCCCAGATCCACTAGCCTCTCCTTCCTTCTTTGGCCCCGGGCAATTGGCAAATTGGTGCTCCGTACTACCACATCTGAAGCACCTCCCATTCTTCCGCCAACAAGTCTCCACAGTATGCCCAGACTTCCCACAAAAGTCACAGACCTGCCCACTTTGACCTCCCGGTATCTCAGACCTAGTCTGTCCTCGTCCACTAGGGGTCCCTCCAGACTGAGCACCCCTAAACCCGGTTCCTCTAGCAAATCCTCCTCTTGGAGGTCTGAACGAACCTGGTCCACCTATTCCCCTACCAAACTTCGGAGGTGGAATACCACTGTCCACGACTCCTCTCCCAATTCCAGGCGGAGCCTTCCTCTTCGCCTGAAAATTCTTCACTAAGGCCTTCGCCCCCTCAATCCTTATTGCCTTCTCAACGGCATCCCCAAATGTTTCCATCGGAAGGGCTACCAGACCTTCTTGAAGTTCCACATTCAGGCCTTGTATGAATCTCCTTATGCGCAATTGCTCCGTCCCTACAAATGCTGGAGCATAGCGCGCCAACTTGGTGAACTGAGTCTCATACTCAGCCACACTCTGCAACCCCTGACGACAATGAATAAAGGCCGCTTCGCGCCTTTCCTGAACGACTGGCGGAACGAACTTGTTCTTAAATTCCCGGATGAAATTTGCCCAAGTCCGGGGTACCATTTCTCCAGCCCATCTGGCTTGAATCATGTTCCACCAAGCTCGGGCTGGACCTTCGAACTGAAAGACTGCAAATGTGACCTGCCTCTCTTCTGTGTACCTCAAAGCGGCAAAGATGTCGACCATCCTTTCAACCCATGTCTCGGCTACCTCGGGATCTGAGCCCCCATAAAACTTAGGCGGAGCAAACTTCTGAAACCTTTCAAGAGCTCGATCCTCACTCTCGGGTCCAACGGGATGTACTGGCCCCTGACCCTGGGGTTCTACCATCCTCTCGAGGACATCCGTAATTCGATTCTGTACCTGAGTCATCTGATGCAGAGCGGCGGCAAATTGATCCCCTGCAGGCCCTGGTGGCACCTGATGCGGATTTACTTCCGATTCTCGGTCGGCCTCTGACTCAACGGGCGGTATACGACCACGGCCTCCTCTACGACCTCGTCCTCGACCTCGACGTCCCCCGTCCATACTTCTTCAGACCCAAGTACTATTTAGAGTTTAATAAATAAAAG
>LFJH01000017.1 GCA_001189335.2 Candidatus Paraburkholderia schumanniana | reverse complement strand
GTCATACAGAGCCTCTTCGCAAGTGAAGTCGGCCAGATTGAACCAGTGCTGCACGAAGTGAATCCGCCGCATGCGCTCCCAACCAATCGGCGGGCGACCGTTGCCGCGTTTCGGGTAATACGGTTCAGTTACCGCGCACAGTTCGGTCCACGGCACGATCCTGTTCATCGTGTCAAGAAACTCGTCGCGTCGCGTGCGTTTGCGGCGAGTCTCGAACCCCGTACCTTGATCCGCGGCCATCGCGAGCGTCTGCTGCTTCATTGTCTTTTGCCTTTCTCGTTGCTTGTGCGCTCTATAACGCTTGACGCGCACAAGCGGTGAACTTAATCAGCATTGCCCTAAGTCATGGCATTCCTCAAACTCCAAAACTGCAGCCTCAATCTGCCGGTCTACGGCGCGAGCAACCGATCGTTGAAACAGATGATGCTGTCGGCCGCGACAGGCGGACGCATCGCCGCCGACAGCCGCAAGCTGACCGTGGTCGAAGCGTTGCGCGACGTCAGCCTGGAAGTGACCGCGGGCGACCGCGTGGGCCTCGTGGGCCACAACGGCGCCGGCAAGACGACGCTCCTGCGCCTGCTCGCGGGCATCTACGAGCCCAGCGCCGGTGCCTTCCGCTCGCAGGGACGCGTGACCAGCCTGCTCGACCTCACGCTCGGCCTCGACTATGAAGCCACCGGCTACGAGAACATCGTGCTGCGCGGGCTGATTCTCGGCGCATCGAAGGCCGACATGACGCGGCTCACGCCCACCATCGCCGAATTCTCGGAGCTCGGCGACTATCTGAACATGCCGGTGCGGACGTACTCCAGCGGCATGGTGCTGCGTCTTGCCTTCGCGATCGTCACGAGCGTGCACGCGGACATCCTGCTGATGGACGAATGGCTGTCGGTGGGCGATGCGGGCTTCGTCAAGAAGGCCGAGGCGCACATGCAGGAGTTCGTCGGCAAGGCGGACATTCTCGTGCTCGCGTCGCACAACGCGAAGATCATCGAGGATCTCTGCAACGTGATCGTCGAACTGGAGCATGGCACGGTAAAGGACGTGCGCCGCGTTTGAGTCGCCGCACGAGCATGGAACGGTGAGCCCGCGGCGTCCGCAGGCTGGCCTCGCGCGGGCGGGCGGCACGCAGCGTCTGCGCGGGCCGTCGCGCCGGTTCGGCACGCATGCGTCCGCGGCGTGATCGTTCGCGGTCGCGACCCTTAGCAAACCTCAGTCGAACAACGAGAAGCCTATGCCGGGTCTGACGGTTTTCGTTACGCGCGAGCTGTTTCCCTTCACGCCGGGCGGCATCGGCCGCGTGCTGGCGAACATGCTCGATGCCGCCCGCGCCGTGGGCGGCGCAACACAGGGCGCGGCGGTCGTGTTCCTCGGCAGGCCGATCGATGCGTCCGGCTTTGCCGAGCGCTTTCCGGGCGTGCTGCTGGTCGATGCGTCGCTCTCAACCTACCTCGAACGCGACGAGGGTTTTCGCTATGCGCCCGCCGATCAATACACCACGCACGCGATGCACGCGGACTCCGTTCGCGCGATGCAGGCGCTGAAACGCCTGGAGCGCGAGCACGGTCCGCTGCACTACGTGGAGTTTCCCGACTGGGGCGCGGTCGCGTTCGCCACCCTGCAGGAGAAGCGGCTCGGCCTCGCGTTCGAAGGCGCGACGATGGCCGTGCGCCTGCATACCTCGGACAGCATGCTGAGCGCGACTGAATCGAAGCCGGTCGATCGCGCCTCGCTCGCGCTCTACGATCTCGAACGCAAGGCGCTTGCCGACTGCGATCTCGTCATCGGCCAGGTGAGCGCTACCGCGCAGGCCATGCAGACGTTCTTCGACTTCCACGATGACGAATGGCTGCCTCGCCTCGTGATCGATGCGCCGCCGGTCGTGCTCGATCACGGCGAGTGCGCGCCGTCGTCGATCGTACCGGATGCGGACACACCCATCGTGTTCTCGTCGAAGATCCAGCGCATCAAGCGGCCCGATGTCTTCGTGCGCGGCTGCAGCGACTTTCTGCGAAGGCATCCGGAATATCGCGGCAAGGTGCATCTGATGGCGATGGCGCCCGATGCGCTCTATCGCGACGAGATCGCGCGCCTCGTGCCGGCCGATCTGGCGAACCGCTTCGTGTTCCAGGGCGATGATGCGGACAGCGCGGCGCGCCATGAACTGATCCGCCGCTCGGTCTGCGTCTTTCCGAATACGTTCGAGTCGTTCTGCCTCGCCGTCTACGAAGCGTCCTTGTCAGGGGCGCTGTGCATCGTGAATCGCGCGAACCCGGCGTTCGCCGACGCATCGCCCTGGGCCGACGGCGAAAACTGCGTCAAGTTCGACGGCACGCCGGCTGGGCTGTCGCATGCATTGAGCCGGGCGTTCGCGGCCGGCACGGCGCTGGCCGTTGCGCGCGCAGCGGAGCACGCGCGCCCATGGGAGACGATTCCGCCGCGCGAGGCCGAGGCGGCTCACGCGAGCGCCGGACTCGCGCTCGTCAGCGTCCTCGTGCCCCATCACGATCTGGGCGCGTATCTCGAGGACACCGTGAAGAGTGTGCTCGCGTCGGACTATGCGAATCTCGAAGTCATCGTGGTCGACGATGCCTCGACGGATCCGGCGAGCGTCGAAGCGGTCACGCGTCTCGCGGCGAGCGGGGATCCGCGCATTCGCGTGATCCGTTCGCCGCAGAATTTCGGGCTTGCGGCGACGCGCAACGTGGCGCTCGCGCACGCTCGCGGCACGTACGCGCTCACGCTCGACGCCGACGATCTGATCGAGCCGCGCTTCATATCGATCGCAGTGAGAGGGCTGGAGCGGCATCCGGACGCGTCGTTCGTCGTGCCGCAGACGGCCTATTTCGACGACGCGCCCGGGGCCGATCCCGCGCGTGCGCCCTGGCCGCAATGCATGACTTTCGTCGGCGAGGCCCGTGCATCCGGTTTGCTGCTCAACCGCTTTTCCACCGCGACGATCATGGGCCGCGTGGAGACGTTTCGGAGCCTCACCTATGACGAATCCCTGAGCGCTTACGAAGACTGGGACATGTACATGCGCGCGGTCATGGCGCGCCGTCGGTTCATCGTCACGAATGCCGTGCATTTCCACTATCGAAAGCGCGCCAGTTCGATGATCCACAGCGACGCCGCCTTGCGCCGCATCGGTCTTTACTACCACGACATGATGCGCAGCAAGGAAATCAAGGTCGGCCTGAACACCTTGCCCATGTACGTCATCGAGGGCGTGGGCGGAGGCGAGTCCGTCGAGCGGCTGCGCGCGCAACTGGCCGCCTACGAAAACAGTGTGGTCGTGAAGGCCGTGCTGCGCGTGCGCGCGCTTGTGGACCGGTTGCCGAAACCCGTGCAGACGAGCATGAGGCGCGTCGCCGGCGCCGTGCGTAAGGCGCGCGCCGCGCGTCGTGGATAATGCTTCCCGACGCCCTCTCGAGAGCAGGAAACATCAGGAAATCGTATGACATCCACCAACCAGGACTACTGGCAGAGCCAATCCGGCGCCGAGTATCGGCAGCAACAACAATGGCGGTCCGCCGAAGGTAACCAGGACTATCGCGATCAGGAGGCGTGGATCGTCGCGCACCTGCAACGCGCGAGTGAACGGCTGGGTCGGCCCGTCAGGGTCCTCGATTTCGGATGCGGCTTCGGACGGATGGCGCACGTGCTCGCGCAGCGTCCGTTCGTCGTGTACCACGGCTACGACTTCTCCGCGCCGATGGTCCAGCCGCTTCTGGATGCGCCGCCCGCGGGGCTCGAGCCCGCCGGCGAATGCGTACGTGTCGCGAAGAGCGCGCCTCAAGCGTTTCCCGGCCTGCGCTTCGATGTCGTCTTCACGGTCTCCGTACTGATCCACAACTCGCGTGAGGACGCGAGCCGCCTGCTGGGCGACATGATGTCGATGCTCGCGCCGGAAGGTCATCTGCTGTTGGTCGAGAACCAGCTGGTCCCCTTCGACGTGAAGGAGAACAACTGGCATGCGGGCTGCTGGGTCCACGACTACGCAGGCGACCTGGCCCGTGATTTCGACATGGAAATCTTCCACGGCCAGATTCCGAATCACGATGTCTATATCGTCCATCCCGCGCATGGCGCGCAGCGATCGGTCCTGCTCATCGACGGCGCCGCCGCGCCGCGCCCGCTCACCGAAGACGACCGCCTGCGCCTCGGCATGCCGTGCCTGCAAACCGTTCTGAAGGGGCTCGAAGGCGAGCTCGAGAAGCGCGGACTCGCGCAGATCGAAGGCCGCGTCCATGACCTGGCCGAGGAGAACGCGGCGCTTTCCAGAAAGGTAGAGGCGCTGCAGCGCACGGTGGAGTCGCTCAGGAGCGTTCAGGAGCTGCGCAAGCGTCTCCATCAGACGATGGCGCAGGTGCACGCCGAATCGCAGCCGATTCACGTGGTGCCCGAGGCAAGCGACGACTCGGCCAAGCTGAGCTTCGCGCAGGCCTTCCCGCCGGAGCGCACGTTCGAATGGCAGGCGACGCGCGACACGATGTACGCCAATGCCGATGAGCGCTTCGGCACGGTCTGCCATATCTTTCATCACGACTGGGTGGGCATGCGCTCGGCCGTGGGCGCGCTGCCCGGCTGGAAGCTCTCGATTCCGTCGGCGAACGCCATGCCGGTCCGCGACATCGAAGTCATCATCGGGCTTCTGCAGCAGCATCGGATCACGAAGCTCGTCATGCACGGCATCTCCGATCCGATGTACGCGCTCTCGCGTTCGCTCACGAAGGTCGGATACGACCAGCAGTATCTGGTCTGGCACGGCACCACGACACAATGGGTCTGGGACGACGAACGCCGCTTCGCGCAGCGCGCCATCCAGATGGCGCGCGAAGGCAAGGTCCGGCGCTTCAGCGCGATCCGCCGGGGCCTCGGTCCCATCGTCGGCGAGCGCAATTTCGCGCCGCAGCTCGTGAACATGCCGCTGCGCTTCGCCGATGGCGCGGTTGCGCACCGCGCGCACCGCGGCGAGGGATGCAGCGCGCTCGCGCCGTCATGGAACGATCTGCGCAAGAATCTTGCGACCAATGTGCTGGCCGCGCAGACCGTCGATCGCGTCAGCGACATCTACGTCGTGGCGAAAAACTTCGATCTGCCCAAGTGGCTCGCGCCCAAGGTGCGCAAGGTGCCTTACCGCGATCACACGAGCATGCTCGAAACGATGGCGACGATGGATATCGTCCTGAACGTGACGACGATCGACTGCCATCCGATGGTCGACCTCGAAGCCATGTCCGTGGGCACGCCCTGCGTGCGCGGCCCGCTTTTTCTCGACGGGCTGGAGGATCACGCGTACGTGCGCGCCACCTCGGTCGACAATCCGATGAGCGTGGAAGACGTGGGCCGTTGCATCGACAGGGTGCTCGGCATCGAAGCGCTGGAGCTGCAAGGCATGGTGAACGACTACAAACGCGCCTTGCTAGAGCTGTCGCGCGAGCGGTACGCGGAATTTCTCGAGATTTGAAGGCCGACGATGAGAGTATTTGTCACAACGGAACTGTTCCCTTTCACGCATGGCGGCATCGGCCGGTCGATCTCGAACATGCTCTCGGTGTCGAGCGAGGAAGAGCTGGCGCGCACTGCCGTCGTCTGGGTGGGCGACGAACTGGATGTCGCGCGCTTCTCGGCGGCGTATCCGAAAGTCAGGCTGGTCGTCGCGTCGCGTGAGGCCTATCGGCTCGCCGACCAGGACGGCGTCAGCTATCCGCCGGAGTGGGCCTTCACGGATACCGAATGGCACTGGTATTCGGTTCGCGCGCTGCAGGGCCTGCTTCAGCTCGCCGCGGAAAACACGCTGGATTACGTGGAGTTTCAGGACTGGGGCGGCCTCGGTTTTGCGTCGATTCAGGAGAAGCTGCTGGGCCGCGCGTTCGCCGATACCGTGCTCGCGGTACGCCTTCATACGGCGGACAGCCTGCTCGCCGACGTCGACAGCCGCCCGGTCGACAAGCGCGCGCTGGCCGTCTACGACCTGGAGCGCAAGGCGCTTGCCGATTGCGACCGGATCGTCGCGCAGCTGCCCGAAGTGGCGCGCGCGATGCAGACCTTCTTCAATTTCGCCGACGACGACTGGAACGACCGCGTCGTGCTGCACGCGTCGCCGGTCGTGCTGGATATCGGCCCGTTCGCCGAACGCTCCATCGAGCCGACGGCCGATGTGAACATCGTGTTCTCGTCGAAGATCCAGCATCTCAAGCGCCCCGAGCTGTTCGTGCGCGGCTGCTGTGGCTTCCTGCGCTCGAATCCGGACTATCGCGGCGCGATCCTGTTCGCCGCCCACGCTTCCGACGAGCAGTACCAGCAGCGCATCGAGCGTATGGTCCCGGCGGACCTGCGCGATCGCTTCAGGTTTCTCGACAAGCTGAGCGCGAGCGAGCGCCACAATGCCGTGTCGCGTTCGGTTTGCGTGTTCACCTCGCCGTTCGAATCGTTCTGCCTGGCCGCGTACGAAGCCTCGATGTCCGGCGGCATTTGCGTGCTGAACGGAATCAACTCGGCCTTCGGCGATCGTTCGCCCTGGATCAACGACGTCAACAGCGTCAAGTTCGACGGCACCGCGCCGAACCTCGCGAAGGCGCTCGCGCGGGCGGTCAAGGGTGGTGTGCGCGAGGTGGTGCGCGTGCCGCAAACGCCGGCGCCGTGGACGCATCCGGCGAAAGCGCGTGGCGACGAGCCGGCGCTCGGCTCGATGCCGCTGGTGTCGGTGGTGGTGCCGCATTACAACCTCGGTCATTATCTCGTCCGGACGATCGACTCCGTGCTCGCGTCGACGTATTCGAACGTGGAAATCGTGGTCGTCGACGACTGCTCGACCGATCGCTTCAGCCAGCTCGCAATCGAGCGTCTGGAGGGCGTGCATGAGCGCTTGCGCATCGTGCGCAACGAGATGAATCTCGGGCTTGCCGCCACGCGCAACGTCGCGCTGACTCACGTGCGCGGCGAGTACGTCCTTACGCTGGATGCCGACGATCTCATCAGCCCAGGCTTCATCGAAATGGCGGTGGGCGCGCTGAATGCGCAGCCCGGCTACGATTTCGTGATCCCGCAGACCGGCTTCTTCTTCGACGCGGAAGAAGGGCAGATCGGTACTCAGGTGGCGTTCGCGGACTATGCGGTGTTCTACGGCGAGGCAGCAGCGGTAGGCATGTACGAGAACCGCTTTTCGACCGCGACGTGTCTCGCGCGCACGCGCGTCCTGCGCGAGCTTGGCTATCGCGAGGAACTCAAAGCCTACGAAGACTGGGACATGTACATGCGCGCGACGGCGGCGGGCAAGCGATTCATCGCCACGAGTGGCATACATTTTTTCTACCGGCGGCGTCAGGAATCGATGTTCCATACGCCGGAGCGCGCCGCGCGTCATCGGTCGCTTTATCACGATCTGATGCGCAGGAAGGAGTTGCGCTCCGGCGTATTGCGGATGCCGCTTTATGTGGTGGAGAGTGGGAGCGCGGGGCAGGCGAGTGCAGGGCCGGAATCAGAGCAGGTTGCGGCGCTTCAGGCACGGCTGGATCAGTTCGAGCGGAGTCGCGTGGTGTTCGTTGCGCTGCGGCTCACGGACTGGTTTCGACGGAACGTTCCCTGGGCGTTCCCGTTGTTGCGCAAGGGCGCGCGCGTGGCTCGCGCGATGCGAAGACGCGTCAGGTCCCGATTGGCTGCGTAAGGCAGGTTTCGACGCCGGCGCGAAAGGACGAAGCCTTCCGCGCGGGCGCCGAATGTACGACTAGGAATGGCGACTGAGACGGCGCAGACCGCTCCAAGCCGCGGACCAGTCGCCTCGGAGCACACGGGCCCCAAAGCGCAGCGGCTTGGTCCATCGCCATGTGCGCGAGCGAATGATCTGATCGGAAAAGGCCTGCGCGCGATCCGTTCGTTGCGCGAGTTCTTCGACGCCCGCCACCTGCCTCGCCAGGATCTCTACGCGACGCTGCTCGGCTTCGAGACTCGACGTCAGCGCGCATGTCTGCGCGTAGTAGCGTAAAATTTCGTCCCGTGCTTCGTCGAGTTGCCGCCGCTCGGTGCGGACCCTCGAGCCGAGGTCCGTTACCTTGGCGGTCAGGGCCAGGATCTGCCCGCGCGAGCGTTCGGCTTCGGCAGAAAGCTCATCGACGCGGGCTTTTTCCAGTTCGGAGCGCGCCCGCTCATCCTGCAGGGCCTGTTGCGCGTTCTGAAGTTCGCCATCGAGCGCGTCGGCACGCTGCCGTTCCGACTGGCTGAACGATTCCAGTTCCGCGACGCGCGAGCTCAGCGCCGCGATCTGCTGGTGGCTCCATTGCGCCTGCTCCTGCCACTGGCGCATGCGATTGCCCTTGAACCGCCACTGGCTGGTCTGGCCTTCGGGCAGCGCCAGATCGACACTGCGCTGAAAGCTCGGAGCATCCTTCATTACCGAACGCAGCCTGTCGAGCCAGGCTCCCCGGCGCTCCAGATTCGTGCTGTGGTCCGCGAGCTTCGGCTCGCGCATAAATGCGTCGAAATCCTGATCGACCTGCAGGGCGCTGCGCTTCTGTTGATAGAAAAGATTGCTGCCCCGCAGCCAGCAGGGAATGCCTGCCAGTTGAAGCCAGAGCGCCACGTGATAGGAACACGAGTAGGCGATATCGCCAACGACGGGTTCGGACAACGCGGGCCAGCCCTGATAGGCGAGTTGAGCGAGTTCGAGCGTGCGGTAGTCGTTGAACGGGGATGCACGCTCCAGTTCTTTGATCGATTCCCGCGCGTCGAAGACTTCGAGACGTCGATCGGAATAAGCCTGCAGCAGCGTAATCGGCGAATCCCGTCCGACGCGACTCTGAAGCGTTCGCAACTCGCGCGGGATTCCGGAGCGGTCGGGTGCGTTGGCGGTGTAGCCGGACACGTTGAGATGCACGAAGAGCCCGCGTCCGCGTCGCAGCGGCAGACGGGCCGTGAGCGTGTGCAAGGCTTCCGTGGCATCGTCGAAGGAGAAGGAGGGTTCAAATCCCGCCTCCGTCATCCACTTGCGCGACTGCTCGTCCCGCACACCGAACAGGGAAGGGCGATAGGTCCTGATATGGTCCACCACTCGCTTTTCGTACGGAGCCGTGACCTGTTCGCCCGACGCGACATACACGCTCGGCTGGAGTAATTGCACGAGGTGCTCGGTGACGCCGAGGACGAAGTCTCCCCATTTGTCGTTGAGGAAGCCGCCGCCATACAGATGCACGGCACCTACGTTGCGTATGGTGCGCACAGGCTGCAGCCCGACTCCGCTGTCGGCGAGGTCCAGCGGCGCAGGTGAGACGAAGAGCACGCCGTCCGCCTTGTACGCTTGCCGGGCGAACTCCGGAAAGCCACTGTCCCCCATTGCGTCGACCGTCATCACGATGATGCGGCGATACCGTCCCATCTCCTGGTGAAAGGAGATGGTATTCATCATCTGCGCAATGTCGCCGAAATTACCGTAGCCGAAATCGCTGCCCAGCAATACGACCTTTTCATCGATACTCTCGAGGGCTGAAATGCTGACTTCGTCGGCGTAGCAGAAAAAGGATTGCATTAAGGATTCGCGTTTAGAACCGGCTCGTCGATTCGAACCGGTGTATTGACGGTTCCGAAGACTGTCGCGATGCGCGACGAAAAGGCCGCGCGACTATGGCGGCGATCGACCAGTTCCTTCGCCGATGCCGCCAGGTGCAGCGTCGCATCCCAGTGCTGGTAGAGATCGCCGATCGCGAGCGCGTATTCGTCGATCAGCTTCTCGTCATCCGCCGTGTCCGCGATCAGGAAGCCCGTCTTCCCGGAGACGACGAGTTCGCCGATGCCGCCGACATCCGGTGCAATGACCGGAAGACCGGATGCCATCGCTTCGAGAAGGACATTCGGCAAGCCGTCGAGTTCGCTCGTGTAAATGAACGCGTCGTAATTTTCGAGCGGAAGCGAATCGAAACTTTCGAACGGGCCGAGATAGCTCAGGTTTCCAGTGTCGAACAGCGTGCAGGGATCGTAGCCTTCCTCGGCGCTGCCATAAGCGTCGATCTCGACTTCCGGAAGAGTCGCTTTCAGTTTGCGGGCGAGCCGCGCGAGAATTTCGGGTCTTTTGTGCCCGCATACGCGCGATGCCCACAGCAGCCGCTTGCGCGGCTCCGGCGCGAACGTGCGCGGGGTCGGACTGTTCACATGGGCATACACGACGTGATATCGATCGTGCGCTAGCCCGATGCGCTCCTTGTCTTTGCGAGCAATGCTCGCGCAATCGCACATCACCTTCGACAGGCGCGGCAGGTCGCGGCGAAGCAGCTTCAGCGTGGACCAGTACGTGAGCTTGTGGTTTTCCCAGACGTATTGACCGTCCGAGAAGCGGTAGTACACGCCCTGAAAGTGAGTGAGCAAGACGGACCCGAACGTATCGAGAAGCCGATGAGCGAATACGCTGCTCTTGATATGGAGCCTTGCGCCCGCATTCGTCGTGGCAAGCAACAATCTCGCGACGAGTTTGTCGCGCGACTCGTCGTTCAAGGTGGGAAATGCGTTGACGAGGTCGAGCAGGACGGAACGCCGCGGCAAGCGGCTCGCCCAGCCATGTGCCTGCACCGATTCACCGCACAGGACCAGAAAGCGGCTGTGCGGCTGCGAGTCGGCGAGCTCCTGCAACACTTGCAGGATGTATTTTTCGCCGCCGCCCGGATTCAGCCAGGGCAAGAGTACGACGTCCGTGAAAGGCGCGTCACCGACGATGTCGAAAGCCTCTGCCAGCGCGAACCCCCAGTGATCGCTGTGATACGGCACCGCGATGTGGCTATGCGATCCTTCGATCCGGGCCAGATCGACTTCTGGATCGATCAGGTTGGCGCGCAGCAGGTCCGCGCGCAGCTGGGGCGAACTCATGACCTCGTGAATCGCATTGCACCGGTGAATGTCGTGGCGCATATGCACGAACGATTGCCAGTCGCCGATCCGGTGCCTTTCGCGCGCGAGTTCTTGCGCGTACCACTTCGGATCGAAGAGCGGCGTGTGCGGAATCAGCTTGGCCGACAGCCCGTTTGCCTGGCGCAACAGGCTCTGCGGGCGCTGACGGTAATACATCGCCGTCTCGGGCGCCACGAGGAATTCAAAGCCTTCCCGTCGCAAGCGGGTCACGAATTCCCAGTCCTCGTAAGCGAAACCTTTGGTCAGGCGCAGATCGATATATCGCAGCTTCGAGAACACCGATCGCTTGATGAAAATCCGCGAGACGAACGGGTGGTCCATGGCGAAATCGGCGACGGTCAAATGGTCGCCGTTGAAGTACTTCGAGACGAAAAATACTTCTCCGAACGCGATCAGATAGTTGACGTAGGCGACGTAATCGCCGGGGCCTTTCGACGACACCAGCCTGTGGAGTTCCAGCATTGCATTGCTGGAGACCAGATCGTCGCCGTCGGCCGTCCAAATATATTCGCCGCTGGCGTGGTCGATGCCGGCGTTGCGTGCCAGGCCGAGCGAACCGACGTCCGTATGGACCACTTTGTGTTTGGCGAAACCGTCGATGTAAGATTCCGTGAATACCTTGATGGTGTTCTCATCGGAACGATCGAAAACGGCGATGAGCTCACATGTCAAGCCGCCTGCGCGCGCGGCTTGAGCGCAGGCATTCAGAGATGCTAGCGTGGCCTTAATAAACGGCCCTTCCCTGTGCATATTCAACACCACAGAGACGTCGATATTCGGCTTGATGCTGTTAGGGATATTCATTTGTCGGTTGAGCACTTCCATGCGCAATGACAGCACGGCCATCGATTAATACAGCCAGCATCTCCGAGTCGCGTCGTGGGCAAAACAAAATCGCTCCTGGCTGAGCCATCACAACCATCGCGACCATCGCGACACATCAGTCAATGTAACGATTATTGTCCGGGCCGAAATGCCGGCCCAGATTATACGCGCAACGGTTGCGGGGCAACGGCAAGTCGTTCGTCGCTCTCCGGATGGCCCTGTGCTGCATGCGATGTTCCTGCATCCCCATCCCGCCTGTCATATCGTTCGTCGTCCCGGCCCCTGATTCCAAGCGTTTCCGATTGTCTCTGCGGATTCCACAATTCCCGACGGATTGTCTGCATTCAGGCGCTGAGCGCGCGGGAAAGTATGCAAGAATGGCCGTGCTGCGGGAATAGCGAGACCACGGAATTCCATTTCGGCTTTTTAACCAGATGAGGGTATTTCGGTGGACAACATTTTTGCTCTTTGGACCAAGGGAATTGATTCGGAGCGCGGTTTTTGGACACGGTGGTTCGAGACCAAGGGCCTCGAATGGCCGGACGATTACACCGAACGTGTTCGGGCGCGGCGCGAACTCGATCCCTGGCTTCAAAAGGTACTGAGACAATCGGCAGTGAATGCACCGGGCCAGGACGGCATGCCGCGATTCCGCGTGCTGGATGTCGGCGCGGGGCCGCTTTCCAAGATCGGTAACTTCATGCCCGATGCGAATCTCGAAGTGGTGGCGGCCGATCCGCTCGCATTCATCTACTCGGATCTCATCGATCGGCATGGCATCACCCCGGGCGTGCGCACTCAATTTGCTCCGGCCGAAGATTTGTCAGTTTTCTTCGCGCCTTCGTCTTTCGATCTCGTGCATTGTTCGAATGCGCTCGATCATTCTTTCGAACCGTTGCGGGGAATCATCGAAATGCTCCGCGTGGTCAGGGTGGGCGGAACGATCATCCTTGGGCACGCGCGCAATGAAGCCGAAAACGAGAAATACGAAGGTTTTCACCAGCACAATTTCGATGTCGAGGACGGACGGTTTGTCATATGGAATAAGCAGGAGCGCGTTATCGTCGAGCATGAGTTGCCGGTGGAGTTCGAAATAGAGAACTCCATGCAGAACCATTACGTGACGAACAAGATCATCAAGCGCTCGGAATTTCGCGACAAGGATGACAACCGTCGCCGCGACGAGCGCCTTCGGAAGATCTACGAGCAGGTCATCCGGGCGATGTCTGAGAAGTAGGGGGGCAGCCGCTTCTTCTCTCTTCTTTTGATCGTCGGCACGTTCGCGTTGGGCGCGCACGTGCCGCTCGTTTTCCGACTTCGAGTGTGTGCCGCCCCCTCCAGCCGGCGCGCTGCATCGATCGAATGGGTTCCGTCTTCATGTCGGGCTGGTGCTCGCGCAATGTCCGAATGCTGCGCCGGCCCTCGCTTTCTGCCCCGCAGTTGCCGAAACAACCAACATTAAGCAAAATCGGGGCGTCTTCAACCAGCCAGCCGGTCCGTTTGTCTTTTCGTGGCGCGGACACCCTGCCAGTCCGATGAACACGACCTTCCCGCCACGCCAGCCCGGCGACCGATCCGCCCCGTCGATCGCGCTCAGCATCTCGATCGTCGTCTACCGCCCCGACACCGCGCTGCTCGCGCGCACCGTCGAAACCCTCGAAGCTGCGCTTGCCCAACTGCACGATGTCGCGGGGCGCCCCTGCCTGTATCTGATCGACAACGGCAATCCGGACGAACTGGCCGACTTGCCGGTGCCGTCCGACGCCGAATTCGACACCGTCGTCATTAAGGGCCACGGTAACGTCGGCTACGGCCGCGGCCACAATCTCGCGATCGAGCGCGCCGACAGCCGCTTCCATCTGATCCTCAATCCCGACGTCGAACTGAACGCCGACGGACTGCGCCGCGCGCTCGCCTTCCTGCGCGACTCGCCGGAAACCGGCCTGCTCGCGCCGTGGATCGGCGGCGACGACGGCCGTCAGCAGTTTCTCTGCCGCCGCTATCCGACCGTGCTCGACCTGTTCGTGCGCGGCTTCCTGCCGTCCGCGCTGCGCCGGCCGTTCGCGCGGCGCCTGGCCCGCTACGAGATGCACGATGTCATCGGCGACAAGGATGTCGTGTGGGACCCGCCCATCGTGAGCGGCTGCTTCATGCTGTTCAGAACCGATGTGCTCAAGTCGCTTCGCGGTTTCGATCCGCGCTATTTCCTCTATTTCGAGGACTACGACCTGAGCCTGCGCACGCGCAGGGTCGCGCGCATCGCCTATGTGCCCTCGGTGCGCATCCTGCATCACGGCGGCGGCGCGGCGAGGAAGGGATCGGTGCACATCAAGCTTTTCGTGACGTCGGCGTGCCGGTTCTTCAACCGCTTCGGCTGGAAGTGGCTATGAGCGAAGCGACCGGACGCATCGCGATCACGGGCGCCAACGGCTTTGTCGGCCGCGCCGTCAGCCGTGCGTTGCTCGCGCAGGGCATCGCGGCGACGGGAATCGTGCGGCGCGGCGCGGCATGCGAGCCGGGCGTCGATGCGCGCTCCATCGAAGGACTCGAATCCATCGCGCCCGAAGCGTTGTCGGGTTGCGGCGCGGTGATCCATCTCGCCGCGCGCGTGCACGCGATGCGCGCCGCCGCCGCGCAAAAGAAATCGGCGTCGCAGGCGCAGGCGGTGCTGGACGCCTATCGCGCGACCAATGTCGATGGCGCGCTTGCCGTCGCCGAGGCCGCCCGGCGTGCGGGCGTCACGCGCTTCGTGCTGATGAGCAGCATCAAGGCGCTGGGCGAGAACGACCCGGGCCGCCCGCTCACGGAAGACGACGAACGGCGTCCGCCCGATGCCTACGGCGTCTCGAAGGCGGAAGCCGAGGTCAGGCTGCTCGAAGTCGGCAGCCGCACGGGATTGGAGGTCGTCGTGGTGAGGCCACCGCTCGTCTACGGCCCCGGCGTGCGCGCGAATTTGCGCGCGAATTTCCTCGCGATGATGAACGCCATCGCGCGCGGCGTGCCGCTGCCGCTCGGCGCGATCGACGCCCGCCGCAGCCTCGTTTCCGTCGAGAATCTCGCGAGCGCGGCGATCGAATGCGCGCGCGATCCGGCCGCGGCGGGCCGCGTGTTCCATGTGACCGACGGCTACGATCCGAGCGTCGCGGAGCTCGTGCGCAAGCTTGGCGACCATCTGGGCAAGCCGGCGCGGCTCATTCCCGTGCCCGCGGGTCTGCTGCGCGGCGTCGCGAAACTGGCCGGCAAGACGGCGCAGATCGACCGTTTGACGGGCAGCCTGCGCGTCGATTCGAGCCGCATCCGCGACACGCTCGGCTGGCGCGCACCGCAGACGCTCGACGAAGGGCTGGCCGCAACGGCCGCCTGGTTTCGTATGGCGGGCGGCGAAAAGCCCTGAAACCACCGCGCGAGTGAGCGTGATTTTGGTTATTTGTCAGATATTTGAGCATGAACCGGCCGTGCAATCGCGTATCCTTTCGAGTTTTGCCGGGTGACAATCGTCGCGATGATTGCTGCTCTGCGCTTCGACAACCAGATAACCTGCATGCCGCTTTCGTTTCTTGACGCTTCACCGTCGATTGCCGTGATTGTGGTCGCGGCGGTGGCCTTCGCAGCCTGCACGCTGATTCTTCAGACGCTCGTCCGCACCGGCCTCGCGTGGTGCCTCGCCACCGACATTCCCAACGAGCGCTCGCTTCACGAACGTCCCACGCCGCGCGTGGGCGGCTGGGGCATCGTGCCCGTCGCGGTGATCGCAATACTGGCGACGGCACCGTCGATGTGGCTGGTTGCCACCTGCGCGGTGTTACTCGCCGCCGTCTCGCAGATCGACGACCGTCGCGGCCTGCCCGCGCGCGTGCGCTTTGCCGCGCATCTCGTGGCGGTCGTGATCGTCGCGCATCCGGCGCACGTGCCGTGGTGGGCGCTCGCGGTGGTCGGCTTTCTGATGCTGTGGCTCGTCAATCTATACAACTTCATGGACGGCTCCGACGGCCTGGCGGGCGGCATGGCGCTCATCGGCTTCGGCGGCTACGCCATCGCGGCGCTCGCCGGACCCGCGTCCGACCTGCCGCTCGGTCTTGCGAGTGCGGGGATCGCTGGCGCTGCCGCGGGCTTCCTGACCCTGAATTTCCATCCGGCACGGATTTTTCTCGGCGATGCCGGGTCTATCCCTCTGGGATTCCTGGCTGGCGCGCTCGGCTACTGGGGCTGGCAACGAGGCGTGTGGCCGGTGTGGTTTCCCGCGCTGGTGTTTTCACCGTTCATCGGCGACGCCTCGGTGACCCTGCTGCGGCGTCTCGCGTGTGGCGAGAAGTTCTGGCAGGCGCACCGCGAGCATTACTACCAGCGCATGGTGCGGCTCGGGATGGGGCATGCGCGGACTGCGGTCGTGTGGTATTTGCTCATGCTGGCGGGCATAATTCTCGCCAACTGGGCACTGCGGTTTTCCTTCATGGGTCAGTGGATTGCGGTTGCGGGCTGGGCAGCCGTGGTTGTGGCAGCGGGCGCGGCAGTCGACGTGCATTGGCGGCGTCATGAGACCCGCCATCCCGAACATCCCGAACAATATGAGGGTCCGTGCTGATGAATCGAATAAAAGCTTCGTGGCTATCGGCCGGTGCGTTCATTTTCGATCTGGTCGCCGTTGTCGGATCGTGGCTCGTCGCCTACGTCATTCGCCTCAACGGAACGGTGCCGCTCGAATTCCGCCACGGCGCGCTCACTGCGCTCGTCTGGGTGCTGCCGGTCTACGCCGTCGTCTTCCGTTTCTTCGGCCTCTATCGCGGCATGTGGGTATTCGCGAGCCTGCCGGACCTCATGCGTATCTCCAAGTCGATCGTCGTGGGCGCGCTCGTCGTCATGGTGGGCGCGGTCATGGCGCAGCCGCTGCCGGTCATTCCGCGCTCGGTGCTGATCGTCTCGCCGCTCCTGCTGTTCCTCGCGATGGGCGGCGCGCGCGCACTCTATCGCGCGGGCAAGGAGTTCTATCTGTACGGCGGCCTGGTCGGCCAGGGCAAGCCCGTGATCGTGCTCGGCGCGGGCACGGCCGGCGCGATGCTCGCGCGCGAACTGGCGCGTTCCAGCGAATGGCGTCTCGTCGGCCTGCTCGACGACGACCCCGCCAAGCAAGCCCGTGAAGTGCTCGGCCACAAGGTGCTCGGCAAGTTCGGCGACCTGCCGCGCTTCGCCGAACAGCTCAAGACGGACTACGTGATCATCGCGATTCCTTCGGCGTCGGTCGAGGAGCAGCGGCGCGTCGCCACGCTGTGCGTGCGCGCAGGCGTCAAGGTGATGGTGCTGCCCGCGCTCAGCCAGCTCACGGCGGGCGAGGGCGGCTTCCTGTCGCGCGTGCGCCAGATCGACCTGGAAGATCTGCTCGGCCGCGAGCCGGTGAAGATCGGCATGCCGCACGTCGAGCGCCTGCTGCACAGCCGCGTCGTGATGGTGACGGGCGCGGGCGGCTCGATCGGTTCCGAGCTGTGCCGCCAGATCCTGCGTTTCTCGCCCGCACAACTGGTCGCCTACGATCTCTCCGAGTACGCGATGTATCGCCTCATCGAGGAACTGCACGAGAAGTTTCCGGAGTGCTCGGTGATTCCCGTGGTCGGCGATGCGAAGGATTCGCTGCTTCTCGATCAGACCATGGCGCGCTTCACGCCGCATATCGTCTTCCATGCGGCGGCCTACAAGCATGTCCCGCTGATGGAGGAGCAGAACGCCTGGCAGGCGGTACGCAACAACGTGCTTGGCACGCTGCGCGTCGCGCGGGCGGCGATCCGTCACGACGTGCGCCACTTCGTGCTGATTTCCACCGACAAGGCCGTCAACCCGACCAACGTGATGGGCGCGAGCAAGCGCCTCGCGGAAATGGCGTGTCAGGCGCTGCAGCAATCCGCGCCGCGCACGCAGTTCGAGACGGTGCGCTTCGGCAACGTGCTCGGCAGCGCCGGCAGTGTCATTCCGAAGTTTCAGCAGCAGATCGCGAGGGGCGGTCCGGTCACCGTGACGCATCCGGAGATCACACGCTTCTTCATGACGATTCCCGAGGCCGCGCAACTCGTGCTGCAGGCGTCGAGCATGGGGCGCGGCGGCGAGATCTTCATTCTCGACATGGGTCAGCCGGTGAAGATCGTGGATCTCGCGCGCGACCTGATTCGTCTCTACGGCTATTCGGAAGAGCAGATCCGCATCGTGTTCACGGGCCTGCGTCCCGGCGAGAAGCTCTACGAGGAGCTGCTCGCCGACGACGAAACCACCACGCGCACGCCGCACCCGAAGCTGCGCATCGCGCAGGCGCGCGGCGTGCCGGATCACTTCATCGACGAGTTGTTGCCCTGGCTCATGCAGCATCGCGTGCTTTCCGATGAAGAAGTGCGCCGCGATCTGCGCCGCTGGGTGCCGGAATATCAGACGGTGACCATGCCCGTGCTGCAGAGCGTGCCGGTCGCGAAAGCGGCGAACGGACGCGGCGCGGCGCTTTGAGCGCGCCGGGGTCACGCATGATGACGCTCGACGAAGTTCATGCGCTGACTCACGCGGGATCGTTGTTGTCGCGAAGCGGCGAGATCGTCGCGCCGTACGATCTGGAAGTCTTGGGCGACGACGCCTCCGGCTTCACAGCGTTACCCATCGATATTCTCAACGCAGGCCGCGACGCTTTCGAAGCGGACTACGCGCACGCGCGCCACGTTCATCTCGTCAATGCCTTCGGCGTCACACTCGGCGATTCGGTCATCGGACTCTCGGCGCTGTTTGCCGTGAAGCGCCGTTATCGGCATCTCGCGTTCATGATCCATCGCCCGGCGCGCGCGCCGCGCTATGTGCAGCGCCTCTACGAACTGGCTGCGCCGCTGTTCGGGCAGGTCGTCGATTTGCCGGTGCCGCTCGCGAGCCTGCCTGGCGACGCACTGAAGATCGACATCGGCAATCAGCTGTTCTGGCCGCGCTTCGCGTCGATGCCGATGATCGATTTCTTCCTTTGGGCCATGGGCGTCGAACCTGCGAGCATTCCCGCCGGCGACAAGCGCAATCGCTGGCTCGCCGACTTGCGCCTGCCCGTGCCATCGGCCGGGCCTTACGCGTTGTTCTGTCCCGACGCGAGCACCCCGGTGCGCAGCATCCCTGCGTCGGTGCGCGCGGACGTCGTCGCGCGGATTGCGGACGAAACGGGGCTCGCCGTCTATGGTTTCGGCGCGGTGGCTCATCCGCGCTATCGCGATATCGCACCGCTTCCCGCCGACACGGCCGACTTCCTCGCATGGATCGGACACGCCCGTTATCTCGTGACGGCGGATACGGCGGCCCTGCACATAGCGGCGGGCTTCGACGTGCCGACGACCGCCTTCTTCACGTCGTTTCCCGCCTCCATGCGCGCACGCGATTACGCGAGCTGCGTCGCGGTGGAACTGGATTTGCCGCACCTGCGCGGCATGCATGCGAGTGCATGGGCGGCGGATCTCGACGCGCTGGAGCGCGCGTATCGCGCTTACGACTGGCGCGCGATGCCGTTTGCGCGCGGTGCATCGCATGCAAGGGACATCGTTTGAAGGCTCAGTTCGTCCTGCTGCTGCCGTTCCCGATTCCGTCGACCTGAAACGACGGCAGCCGGCTGTACAGTTCCGCAACCCAGTCGATGAATACACGCACGCGGCGCGGCTGATGCCGGTTGGCCGCATACAGTACCGACACCACGCGCGGATACGATGGATACTCCCGCAGCACTTCCTTGAGCGCGCCGCTCTTCACCAGCGGATCGAGCGTATAGCTTGAGCTCTGGATTAGTCCGAGCCCCGAGATCCCGGCCGCGATGTACGAATCGCCGTCGTTGACCGCGATCTTGTGCTTTATCGCGATGGTGCGCGTCTTGCCGTCGACGACGAATTCCCAGTTGCGCACGTGTCCTGAGTTGTTCAGCACGTAGCCGACTGCGAGATGCTGGTCGAGGTCGTCGAGCGTCTTCGGCTCGCCATATTTCTCGATGTAGCCGGGCGCCGCGCACGTGATCTGCTTGTAAGCGCCGATGCGCTTTGCCACGAGCCCGACATCGCCGACCGCACCTACGCGCACGACGCAATCGACTGCTTCCTCGACGAGATCCACCTGCCGGTCGGTGAGCACCAGCTCGACGCCGATTTCCGGATACGCGGCGAAGAAATCCGGCAGGGCGGGAATGATCGTGTTCTTCGCCATGATCTGCGGCAGGCTGACCTTGACGTTGCCTTTCGGGCTCGTCTTCGAGTGCGACAGCGACGCCTCCATGTCGTCCACCTCGCCCAGCACGCGCACGCAGCGCTCGTAATAAGCTTCGCCGTCTTCGGTGATGCTGATGCTGCTCGTCGTGCGGTTGATGAGGCGCGCGCCCAGATGCGCTTCGAGCGCCTGGAGCGTGCGCGAAACGCTGGCGGGGGGCAGACGCAGAGCGTCGGCGGCTTTGGAGAAACTGCCCGCCTCGACGACCCGCGCAAAACTTTCATTGCAAGGAAGCGATCCATGCTCGGGGTCCGGAAACGTGTTTGCGCGGCTGCAACGGCCGCGCTCGATGGGAGAGTCTGCCTTTTCAAGCGACGATCATACTTAAGATCGTCCGCGCACGTGCTCGACGTCAACTGGCGCTCAGCGTGCGGCGCGCGAAAGCAGAAGGCTCCCTTGGCGTTTCAGAGCCCGAGTCCCTGGCAGAACCACCAGGAGTAGTGCTCGATCATCCGCTGGACGGCGCATGATGGCCGTAGGCGATCGACGAGACGGCGAGCAGTCCCACGCCCGCGACGAGCGCGCGCGGCATCTTGCGCGGCGTGTCGAACACGCGCAGCAGGAGCAGGGCGGCGATGCTCGCGCCGAGCACCCAGCCCGCGACGACTTCGGCGGGCGTGTGCGCGTCCTGCATGATGCGGCTCGCGCCGATCGCCGCCGCGAGCGCGAGTCCGCCCACCGCGCCGAGGCGATACCAGCCGCCGCCGAAGCCGCCGAACAGCAAACCGCCGGCCACCGTGTAGATGGATGCGGCGAGCATGGTGTGGCCGCTGATCATGCGCAGCTGGATGGCGGAGAATTCGAGCCCGCAGCCGGCGTAGAGAATCTTGGAGAGCTCGACGAGCACACCATGCCGACGGCGAGCAGCACGGCCCAGCGAATGGTGAGCCGCATGTCGACGGAGCGCAGCCAGAATGCGCATACGAGCGCGAGCGGCAGTAAAAGCGCCGCGTCGCCGAGATTCGAAAGAGTCCAGAGTACCTTTGTTTCCATACGTATCCGTTGTAGGCATCTTCACGGGCGCTGACGGGAACGTGCCCGTCTATGAATTATTGCCCTCCTTGCGGCGGCCCGCCATCCGGTATTCGGTCGGCGAGATCGACAGCCGCTTCCGAAATATCTTCGCGAGGCCGTCGCCGCTGCCTGCGCCGTAGCGCCGCGCGATCTTGTCCACCGGCAGATCGGTCGCCGCGAGCAGCATGCAGCTCGCATCGAGCCGCGCGCGCAGCAAATACTCCGACGGCGTGAGCCCGATCTGCGCCTTGAAGCGGCGCAGGAAATTGCGTTCGCTCATCGCCGCGACGCGCGCGGCATCCGTGATCGAAATGGGCCGCACGTAGTTCTCGCGGATCCAGCGCGCGGCCGCATCGATTTTCTGGCGCACGCCGCCGCCGTCGGTATCGTCGAGCACGGTGGCGAGCTTCTGCCACGCACCCGGAAGCGAGCGCTCCGACACTTCGTGCGCGACCGCCGCGCCGTGATCGCGCTTGATGATCGACAGCGCCGCCGCGATCGGCCCCTTCGGATCGTCGAGCGTAAGCGTCTGCTCGACGATGAAAAGCGGATTCGCCATGCACGGCAGGAGCGCGGGCGTTGCCGCTTCCCCGGCGAAATCGAGCGAGCGGTTCTGCACGGTGAGGTTAGCCGCGGCGAGAATGTGCGCGTCTTCGCCGATCGCCTTGATGAACGGTATCTTTGGCGCTACGCGCCCAAGCCGTTTTCTCAGCAGTGCGTCGTGACGCGCGCGCCGCGCGCCTTAGCCGCCGGCGATGAACAGCGCGTCGCACTCGTTCATCCAGCGCGTTTCGAGGCTTTCGGACCAGATGCGCATCGAGCAGCTGCTCGCCACGCTGCCGCCTTCACTCGATAAAAATAGCAGCGAATAGTTGGGCGCTTCCGTGCGTTCGCCAGCATCCGCGGGCAGGCGCACCTGATTCGCGAGCGAAAAGACCTCGGAGATCGAACTGACTTCGACGAGCGAAAAGTCCTCGAAGATCAGAATGCCGATCCGCTTTGCCGTTCTGGCCATGTCGGCGGGCGGCACGTCGGGCGCGACGCCACGCACGACCTGAAGCCGGCCCATCCCATTGGCATATACCATCGACTTCTCCCAGTCGACCGGAGCCGGCACTGTGGCGCCGGTTCCAGTCCCATGCAACGCAGTTGCCCGATTCCGTAAAGGAACCGTAAGCCACGGGAAAGTGAACTCACATGCGTCGCACTATACGCGGCAGCAAACATTCGCCACGTCCCGAGTCGGATAATGACGAACTGTTGGCAGATGATTTCGGCGGTTTCAAGGTTGAAGCACAACAGCGGGTTTAATGTTTAGAGCCATGAGGATGAGCTGCGGAAGCGAGTGTGACGGCGAAGACCTCGAGCGGCGAATGGAAGGCGTGAGTGGCGCGAGGCCTG
>LFJH01000234.1 GCA_001189335.2 Candidatus Paraburkholderia schumanniana | reverse complement strand
CCTTAGGAGCGGTTCTTGTCCCTGTTTATTTGTGTTTTGCGTGATGGTATATATTTGCTACTTGTGATTAGCTTTTGACTCGTTTTCTAACTTTTGGTGGTTGTTCTCGATTTTATGTTTATGCTTTCTAACGTCTTCTTACATTTTCCCTAGTATTAGTATTTTACTGTTATTTTGCTTATGCAATTAAAATGGTAATTGGGTCGAAGAGTTATGGACGGAGGACGTCGAGGGCGAGGCCGTGGTCGTAGAGGAGGCCGAGGTCGAGGCCGAGGTCGGATGCCACCGGTGGGACCGGAAGTCGATCAAGGGTCGGAGGTGAATCAGGTGCCACCCGGGCCTGCTGGAGATCAAATCGCTGCTGCCCTACAGCAGATGGCCGAAGTGCAACATAGGATTACCGAGGTACTAGAGAGGATGGCGGAACCCCAGGGTCAGGGGCCGGTGCAACCAGTGGGACCGGATAGGAATGATAGGGCTTTGGAAAGATTTCAGAAGTTCGCTCCGCCGAAGTTTCTTGGGGGTGCGGATCCCGAGGTCGCCGAGACATGGCTCGAGAGGATGATGGAAATCTTTGCCGCTTTAGAGTATACAGAGGAGAGACAAGTCCTCTTTGCTACTTTTCAGTTTGATGGGCCGGCTAGAGCTTGGTGGAATATGGTGCAGGCTAAGTGGGACCGAGAGGTGGTTCCTCGGACTTGGGAGAACTTCGTCAGAGAGTTCAATGGGAAGTTCATTCCGCCGATTGTGCAAGAGAAGCGGGTAGAAGCTTTCATCCGATGCCGACAGGGTGCTCAGAGTGTGGCTGAGTATGAAACTCAGTTCACAAAATTGGCTCGATATGCGCCGGTGTTTGTGGGAACTGAACAAATGCGCATCCAGAGGTTTATTCAAGGTTTGAACGTCGAGCTTCAGGAGAGTTTGGCAGCGGTTCCGGCAACGACTTATGGTGAGGCTGTTGAGAGAGCTTTGAGGGTAGAGAATGCAAAGGCTCTTGTAAAGAATTTCCAGGCGAAGAGAAAAGCTCCGTCTGGGTTTGGTCGAGGAACGGTGGAGAATATTCCCCCACCTAAGTTTGGTCGGGGTATGGGAGGACCAAGTGGTTTTAGGCCTCCAAGAGGAGGAGTTTCCAGAGGAAGTGGGTTCAGGGGAGCTCCGTCTGGTGGGACCCCTAGTGGTCGGGGATCGTTTAGGCCAGAAGCGCCAGGAGGTTCAAGCGGGCATGTCTGTAGCCATTGTGGGAAACCTGGCCATACTGTAGAGACTTGCTGGCATAAGGAGAGAAGGTGCTTTCGATGTGGGAGTACCGAACACCTAGCCGCCAGTTGCCCTGGAGCGAAAAAGGAAGGAGAAGCCAGTGGCTCTGGGAACAAACCCAAAGTACCTGCCAGAGTGTACTCACTGGACCAGCAGCCAGTACCTGATCCGTCGGACATAATAGAAGGTACTATTCCTGTTTGTCATCGTCTGGCTCGTATTTTAATAGATCCGGGTGCAACGCATTCTTTTGTTACCCCATCATTCATGTCTGGTTTAGATGTCCCTTATAACCAACTAT
>LFJH01000233.1 GCA_001189335.2 Candidatus Paraburkholderia schumanniana | reverse complement strand
ATTGCTACAGTCGACCTGGGCATGATACTTAGCTAAACAATCCATCCCAAGGATAACATCATAACCCTTCATGTCCAACTGAATCAGATCTACTAACAACTTACGCTCACCCACTCGAATCTCGCAATCAGGGAAAATAGCATTAGAGACTAGAGGAGTGGTACCCGTAGGTGTACTAACTTCCAAATCATACGTTAACTGTTTACGGGGAACACTTAATCCAGACATAAAAGACGTACTAACAAAAGAATGAGTAGCTCCTGGATCTATCAATATACGCGCCAATCGATGGAAGACAGGAATCGTACCTTCAATTACTTCTGACGGATCAGGCACTGACTGCTGGTCCAACGAATAAACCCTGGCCGGCACCCTTGGTCGACTCCCAGATCCGCTGGCTTCTCCTTCCTTCCTCTGCTCCGGACAACTGGCGATCTGATGTTCCGTACTCCCACACTTGAAGCACCTTCGCTCCCTGCGCCAACAGGTGTCTGAAGTATGCCCCGATTTTCCACAAAACCCACAGACCTGTCCACTCGAGCTTCCTGGCACCTCCGGTCTAGGCTGACTTCGACCACCAGGCGTCCCACCAGACTGAGCACCCCTGATCCCAACTCCTCTTGCGGCTCCTCCCCTTGGAGGTCTAACCATTCCAGGTCCTCCCATTCCTCGTCCAGATTTTGGAGGGGGAGCACTACTCTCCACAATTCCCCTTCCAGTCCCAGGCGGAATCTTCCTCTTTGCCTAGAAATTCTTAACCAGGGCCTTCGCACCCTCAACTCGTAACGCCTTCTCCACAGCGTCTCCATATGTCTCTATCGGAAGTGCTACTAGGCTCTCCTGCAGCTCCACATTCAATCCTTGGATAAACCTCCTTATGCGCAATTGCTCCGTCCCCACAAACATCGGAGCATAGCGCGACAACTTGGTGAACTGAGTCTCATACTCAGCCACACTCTGCAAACCCTGACGACAATGAATAAAGGCCGCTTCCCGCCTTTCCTGAACAATGGGCGGTATAAACTTATTCTTGAATTCCCGGATGAAGTTCTCCCATGTCCGGGGCACCATGTCTCTCTCCCATCTCGCCCGGACCATATTCCACCATGCCCTAGCCGGGCCGTCGAACTGAAAACTTGCAAACGATATCTGCCTGTCCTCTGTATAGCCCAAGGCGGCAAAAATGTCCAACATCCTTTCTAACCACGTCTCAGCCATCTCGGGATCTGCACCCCCTGAAAACTTTGGCGGGGTAAACCTTTGAAATCTTTCGAGGGCTCTATCTTCACCCTCAGGTCCTGCCGGATGCACTGGCCCCTGTCCTTGGGGTTCCGCCAGCCTCTCTAGTACATCCGTAATCCGATTTTGCACCTCAGTAATCCGATGCAAAGCAGTGGCCACCGGATCCTCAGCTGCTCCTGGTGGCACCTGGTAGTGATCCGTTCCCGATTCCCGATCACTCTCGGGTCCCACGGGCGGCACACGCCCTCGACCTCGTCCTCGGCCTCCTCTACGGCCCCGACCACGCCGTCCTCCGTCCATAACTCTTCAGACCCATTATTTAGAAC
>LFJH01000232.1 GCA_001189335.2 Candidatus Paraburkholderia schumanniana | reverse complement strand
CACCTACCCAGATTTCACAATCTTTGAAAATAGAACTAGAAATCAAACGGGTAGTACCAGTAGGCGTACTAAACTCCAAATCAAAAGATAATTGTTTACAAGGTACATCTAAACCAGACATGAATGATGGGGTAACAAAAGAATGCGTAGCACCCGGATCTATTAAAATTCTAGCCAGACGATGAAAAACAGAGACCGTACCTTCAATTATCTCCGACGGATCAGGCACTGGCTGTTGGTCCAGTGAGTAAACTCTAGCGGGTACTTTTGGCTTGTTCCCAGACCCACTAGCTTCTCCTTCTGGTTTCGATCCAGGACAACTAGCGGCTATGTGGTCGGCACTACCGCATCTAAAACACCTGTTATTCTTTTTCCAACAGGTCTCCACAGTGTGGCCAGGTTTTCCACAAAAACTACAGGCTTGACCACTTGATCCCCCTGGCACTTCCGTTCGACCCGGACCACGTCCACTAGGGGTTCCACCACTCGGAGTGCTTCTAAAGCCACTTCCTCTGGCTAACCCTCCTCTCGGAGGCCTAAAACCACTAGGTCCTCCAATTCCTCGTCCAAACTTCGAAGGGGAAACACTACTGTCCACTACCCCTCGTCCAAATCCAGACGGAGCCTTTCTCTTTGCCTGGAAATTTTTCACGAGGGCTTTAGCACTTTCAACCCTCAAAGCTCTCTCAACGGCTTCCCCATAAGTCGTGACAGAAACCGCTGCCAAACTCTCCTGAAGTTCAACATTTAGCCCTTGGATGAATCTCTGTATACGCATCTGTTCAGTTCCTACGAAAATCGGCGCATACCGAGACAGTTTCGTGAACTGAGTTTCATACTCAGCCACACTTTGAGCGCCCTGTCGACACCGGATAAAAGCTTCTACTCTTCTCTCCTGAACAATTGGCGGGATGAACTTACCATTGAACTCCCGGATGAAGTTCTCCCAAGTCCGGGGAACCATCTCTCGATCCCACTTAGCTTGAACCATATTCCACCACGCTCTCGCTGGTCCATCAAATTGAAAAGTAGCAAAGAGTACTTGTCTTTCCTCTGTATATTCAAGAGCGGCAAAGATCTCTACCATTCTTTCCACCCACGTCTCGGCGATCTCGGGATCCGCACCCCCAAGAAACTTCGGCGGAGCGAACTTCTGGAATCTTTCCAGAGCCCTATCATTCCTATCCGGCCCCACTGGTTGTACTGGCCCCTGACCTTGGGGTTCTGCCATTCTTTCCAATACTTCCGTAATTCTATGTTGTACGTCGGCCATCTGCTGTAGGGCGGCTGCAATCTGCTCTCCAGCAGGCCCCGGTGGCACTTGAGGCTGATTCACCTCAGAACCTTGGTCCACTTCTGGCCCTACGGGTGGCATCCTACCTCGGCCTCGACCCCGGCCTCCTCTACGGCCACGCCCACGTCCTCGGCGTCCTCCGTCCATAATTCTTTTAGACCCAATGTCATTTGATGCAAAAATAATTAAAATAGAAACTTACTACTACTAAAGAAAACATTAGAAAGCGTTAAGAAACATCTTAACATAACATAAGTAAACCAGCAACTTTTCATGTCAAAGTCCAAAGAAAGTACGAACATAGTTTTCTTAC
>LFJH01000231.1 GCA_001189335.2 Candidatus Paraburkholderia schumanniana | reverse complement strand
CTCAACGGTACCTGAAAATGTATCCATTGGTACTGCAGCCAGACTCTCTTGAAGTTCTACATTCAAACCTTGGAGAAACCGATGGATCCGATCCTGCTCTGTCGCAACTATTTCGGGAGCGAACTTGGACAACTTAGTAAACCGAACTTCATACTCCGCCACACTTTGGGTTCCTTGACAACATCGAATAAAGGCGTCTAATCTCCTTTCTTGAACTAGGGGCGGAATAAACTTCAGCTCAAATTCTCTTGTAAAATTCGCCCATGTCCGAGGAACTCCCTCTTGGTCCCACTTAGCCCGGATCACGTTCCACCATGCCCGAGCAGATCCCTCTAACTGAAAAACGGCAAAGGATACTTGTCTCTCCTCTGGATAGTCCAACGCAGCATAAATATCGGCTATTCGCTCCAACCAAACTTCGGCTACTTCCGGATCTGCGCCCCCTGAAAACTTGGGCGGGTTAAACTTCTGAAATCTCTCTAAAGCTCGAGCCTCGACATCCTCGCCTCCAATTGGCGGTACTAGTCCTTGTCCCTGGGGTTCCATCATTCTCTCTAACGGACCCGCCATCCTTTCTAATACTGCTACCACATTAAGGAGGGCGGCTGCCACTTGATCTCCAACTTGCCCTGGTGGCACTTGGTGTTGATCCCCTACAGACTCTCTGGTCTCATCCTGTTCAGCGGCCCTTCCACGGCCTCGTCCACGCCCACGTCTTCGTCCTCTACGACCTCCGTCCATTACTCTTTGCAGGGACCCAAAGTAGATTTATGAAAACATTCATTAAGTATAAAATCTTCATAAAACCAAGTACTAGAAAACATAAGATAAATCATCCAACCAACCAAGATAAATAAGACAGAAATCAGGCTCATTGTAGAGAGAATAGAGAACAAGGAACACATATATGCATAAACAAGGCATGTACATACATCAAACAGATCAATTGCAGGGACGAGAACCACGTAACTAGCATCCATCTTAACACTCATAACCACAAGTCCTCTTTCCTTTACAAACCAACCCAAAGCTAGAGACACTCTCTCTAGAACTTCCAAACACTTCCGAACGCAACCATCATAAGCTCAATCCTTTGTAGCCGCATTTCAACTCACCTTATTGTCAGATAAAAGATGCTAAAAGCCATTCTCCAAACTCGTATACATGCCAAATTTAGACCCAAGTTCACCCCAACTTATCTCACGAACTGGACTGAAATGACAAGGCCAAGATATACAAAAGTATGGGAGCAGGAAGAAAAGACAGAACACGAAGAAAAAGAAAGGTTGGGAAGTCCGGCGCCGGCTAAGTCACCGGTGTTATCACCGGTTATCATCTGTTGAAAAGCAAAGCTAGGGTTTCTCTATTACAACGGACAGTCGCTCAGGGCGACGGTGAATCAAGCTATCCAGGGTCCAATAACAAAAGAACGACCATTCAAGAACCACAACAGGTAACGCTCATATACAAAGGCGAAATAACAAGTCAAAGGCACACAGGCCTATCAAGATACGAGACTGTAAACAAGAGTTTACCCTGAGGAATTCCTACTCGCAAGAGTGTGCACAAACCATCCTTTACCACTCTGACAAGTCGCAACCTCAACCT
>LFJH01000230.1 GCA_001189335.2 Candidatus Paraburkholderia schumanniana | reverse complement strand
GCCTCATACGGAGCCATTTGAATCGAGGAGTGGAAACTATTGTTGTAGGCGAATTCCACCAACGTCATATGCTGTTCCCACTTACCTCCAAATTCCAAAATACAAGATCTGAGCATATCCTCTAAAGTCTGTATCGTTCTCTCGGATTGACCATCGGTCTGAGGATGATAAGCTGTACTAAACTTCAACTTGGTTCCCAGAGCTTCTTGTAACTTTTGCCAAAATCGAGATACGAATCTTGGATCCCTGTCGGATACAATACTCAACGGTACCCCATGTAATCGAACGATTTCATCCATATACACTCGGGCCAACTTTTCCAACGAGTCCTTCACATTAACTGGAAGAAAATGAGCTGATTTCGTAAGTCGGTCCACGATTACCCAAACTGCGTCATTTCCTTTCTGACTTCTCGGTAACCCAGACACGAAATCCATCGTGACATGGTCCCACTTCCATTCCGGGATCTCCAACGGCTGCATCAACCCTGACGGTCTCTGATGTTCGGCCTTCACTTGCTGACAAATTAAACATCTCTGGACAAACTGGGCTATATCTCGCTTCATCCCATCCCACCAATATAACATCTTTAGATCCTGATACATCTTCGTCCCTCTAGGATGAATCGTATATCAAGATCTGTGAGCCTCCTCCAGAATCTCTCGTCTCAACTCTGTATCCTCTGGTATCACCAATCGATGTCGGAACCTCAATATGCCATCGAGTCCCATCTGGAACTCTGGTAACTTCCCTTGTTGCACCTTTTCTTTCCATCCAAGTACCTTGGCATCCTTTGCTTGAGCCTCTTTAATCCTTTCTATCAGTGGGGATTTCAAAGAAATATTACAGATAACCCTTCGTTGGCTCACTCGAGGGTTCCAGTCACCAACTCTTTCCAACAAGTTCATCTCCTTCATCATTAAATTGGCTACCTGAGCTTTCCACAAAAGTCACAGGCTTGCCCACTTGAGCTCCCGGGCACTTCCGATCTACCTTGACCACGACCACTAGGGGTCCCACCAGACGGAGCACCCCTGAATCCACTTCCTCTGGCCACTCCTCCTCTTGGAGGCCTAAAACCACTTGGTCCTCCCATACCTCGACCAAACTTAGGTGGGGGAGCACTCTCCATCATTCCTTGACCAAATCCAGCTGGAACCTTTCGCTTTGCCTGGAAGTTATTCACCAGAGCTTTTGCACTTTCCACTCTCAAAGCTCTCTCAACAGCTTCCCCATAAGTTGTTGCTGGAACTGCGGCCAAACTCTCCTGAAGCTCAACATTCAACCCCTGGATGAATCTCTGGATGCGCATCTGGTCAGTTCCCACAAACACTGGCGCATATCGAGACAATTTGGTGAATTGGGTTTCATAGTCGGCCACACTTTGAACACCCTGACGGCAACGAATAAAGGCTTCCACTCGCCTTTCTTGCACTATTGGTGGAATAAACTTACTATTAAATTCCCGAACAAAGTTCTCCCAAGTCCGGGGAATCACTTCTCTTTCCCATTTGGCTTGGACCATGTTCCACCAAGCTCTGGCTGGCCCATCAAACTGAAAAACAGCAAACAGGACTTGTCTCTCTTCTGTGTATTCCAAAGCAGCAAAGATCTCCACCATTCTCTCCAA
>LFJH01000229.1 GCA_001189335.2 Candidatus Paraburkholderia schumanniana | reverse complement strand
GGCCGCAGGCCCGTGCGCAACGCCCAGGTGGGCAAGAAATGCAGGCGCAAAGCTTTACTCACGATGACCCCGCCTCTGTTTGCGACCGAATCGATGAATACAACGGCTTGTTCAGCGTTGCCTTAGAATGACAGTTTGACGGCGCAACGATTGCAACTTCGCGCCGACGCAGCGGCTCCACGAAACGCGGCCATTCATTCCAGCGCCGACGCAAAGAGACTCACGATGAACATCGATCAATACATGACCGACCTCGGCCGCCGCGCACGTGCGGCATCGCGCGCGATGCCGCGGGCGTCGACGGCGGCGAAGAACGCGGCGCTCCTCGCGGTGGCGGACGCCATCGAACGCGAGCGCGAGGCACTCAAGCAGGCGAACGCCCGCGATCTCGTCCGCGCGCGCGAGAAGGGACATGACGCCGCGTTCATCGACCGCCTGACGCTCTCCGACAAAGCGATCAACACGATGGTCGAAGGCCTGCGCCAGGTAGCCGCGCTGGCCGACCCCATCGGCGAGATCAGCGGGCTCAAGTTCCGGCCGAGCGGCATTCAGGTCGGTCAGATGCGCGTGCCGCTCGGCGTGATCGGCATCATCTACGAATCGCGCCCGAACGTGACGATCGCCGCCGCCGCGCTCTGTCTCAAGTCCAGTAACGCGACCATTCTCCGCGGCGGCTCCGAGGCACTTGAATGCAACACGGCGCTCGCGAAGCTGATCGGAATCGGGCTGGAAGCGGCGGGATTGCCGCAGGATGCCGTGCAAGTGGTCGAGACCGCGGACCGCGCGGCGGTCGGCAAGCTCATCATGATGACGGAGTTCGTCGACGTGATCGTGCCGCGCGGCGGCAAGAGTCTCATCGCGCGGCTGATGGAAGAATCCCGCGTGCCGATGATCAAGCATCTCGACGGCATCTGCCACGTCTACGTCGACGATCGCGCGGATCTCGCAAAAGCCGCGGTCATCTGCGACAACGCGAAGACACACCGATACGGCACGTGCAACACGATGGAAACGCTGCTGGTCGCGCGCGGTATCGCGAAGGAGGCGCTGCCGATGCTCGCGCGCGCCTATCAGGCGAAGGAGGTCGAGCTGCGCGTGGATGCCGAAGCGCGGGCCGTGCTGGAAGCGGCGCAGATCGGCTCACTCGTGGATGCGACCGAAGAGGACTGGAGCACGGAATATCTCGCGCCGGTGCTGTCGATCAAGATCGTCGACGGCCTCGACGAAGCCATCGACCATATCAATACCTACGGCTCGCATCACACCGACGCGATCGTCACCGAAGATCACGACCGCGCCATGCGCTTTCTGCGCGAAGTGGATTCGGCAAGCGTGATGGTCAACGCGTCGACGCGCTTCGCCGACGGCTTCGAGTTCGGGCTGGGCGCGGAAATCGGCATTTCGAACGACAAGCTGCACGCGCGCGGTCCGGTCGGCCTCGAGGGGCTGACCTCGCTCAAGTACGTAGTGCTCGGCCACGGGGAAGTCCGCCAATAAAGCCGGCCCAACAAGAATCTATGGTCCTCCCCGTTTTTGCAACGTTGATATCGATGTTGTGGTTGGCTTGCGTGAATCTATTCGGCGTCTTGAAGGGGATTCCTCCCTGCGCCACGATGAGAGTCGCACCCAAC
>LFJH01000228.1 GCA_001189335.2 Candidatus Paraburkholderia schumanniana | reverse complement strand
TGCGAGTACGTTTCGTTGAAAGATCCAGATCAAGACCAAGTTGTGTCATCGAAGATGTCCTTGAATTTCTCTTCTTTCCAGGATAGTCCAATCAGGTGCCAGGATCGGGAGTTTGGCAGAGGTTCCCCTAGGTGTTCCTGCACAGAACCCGTCTGCAACCGCTCTTCTCAAGGAGATCCGATTAAATCAGCCAGAATCGCGCTTCTCATTCTCACCGCCTTCTGTAGCGCAGGCGCGATCGGGCAGACCGCGTCGTCTGCCAGCGACGCGATGCCCGCCATGAACATGGAGCAGCACACGCCGAAACCGACGGACGTGTCATCCACCGCGGCATACCAGGCCGCGGATCAGAAAATGATGTCGGGTATGTCGAGTGTCGAATACACGGGCGACGCAGACCGCGATTTCGTCGCGCACATGATTCCCCACCATCAGGGCGCGGTGGAGATGGCGAAGGTCGAACTGAAGTATGAGAAGGACGCGAAGCTGCGCAAGCTGGCAAAGGACATCATCGCAGCGCAGGAGAAGGAAATCGCGTTCATGAAGCAGTGGCTGGAGCAGCATCCTCGCAAGCAGTGACACGCGGGACGCGCGAAGAGCGGCATAGACCTGCTCCGGACGCAAAAGCAAAAACAAAAACCCCGCGATGCGGGGGTTTTCGATATTCACGTCCGGCGCAATCAGCGCCTGCGTGAAGTGCTTACACGTTGTAGCCGTGCACTTCGAGGGAGCGGAGGCGCTGCTCGAGCTGGACGATGTCCGTAGATTGCGCGAGATACGCTTCGCGACGGCGCTGCTCGGCCGCTTCAAACCAGATGCTCAGTTTTTCGATCAAGTACGCAAACATGATGTGCTCCAAGATCTTCGAAAGATCCCTGGCATTTCTGGGTCAGGGAATACCCTGATTATAGAGGAGAACCTTCACGTTGTAGTAGTGAAATGCTTGAATAGTGTGCATTCGATTTCGGAATGGTGCAGGCGGAAGACTTGCTTCAAGCCCATAATTTATCGAGGATTCGCGGAGAGTATTGCGACCTCGCCTGCGCCGCTCGCCCCTTTGTGGTGCATCATTGTGCCAGCTTGTCCAGAATCGGGCAGTCGGGCCGCTCGTCGCCGTGGCAATGATTCGCGAGGTATGCAAGCGTGTCACGCATGCCCGTCAACTCGGCGATGCGCCGGTCGAGTTCCGCGACATGCTCCAGCGCGATCGATTTCACCTCGGCGCTCGCGCGCGACCGGTCCTGCCATAGCGCCAACAGCTTTCGAATATCCTCGACCGGAAACCCGAGACGACGCGCTTGGCGCACAAACCGCAGCGCATGAACTTCGTGTTCGCCGTATACGCGATACCCCGACGACGTCCGCCCGACCGGGTTGAGCAAACCGACGCTCTCGTAATAGCGGATCATCTTCGCCGTGACGCCCGAGGCGCGAGCCGCTTCGCCGATGTTCATCCTTCGCTCCGAAAAAAGTTGCTTTGACTCTACACCTTCCCACGATGGCAAAGTATACGATGTCGTCGATCGAAGCCTTTTCAAGGGGAAAAACCGCAATGATCGAATTCGAAGTTCTAGGGAACCTCTGCCAAACTCCCGATCCTGGCACCTGATTGGACTATCCTGGAAAGAAGAGAAATTCAAGGACATCTTCGATGACACAACTTGGTCTTGGTCTGGATCTTTCAACGAAACGT
>LFJH01000227.1 GCA_001189335.2 Candidatus Paraburkholderia schumanniana | reverse complement strand
GTAAGAAAACTATGTTCGTACTTTCTTTGGACTTTGACATGAAAAGTTGCTGGTTTACTTATGTTATGTTAAGATGTTTCTTAACGCTTTCTAATGTTTTCTTTAGTAGTAGTAAGTTTCTATTTTATTTATTTTTGCATCAAATGACATTGGGTCTAAAAGAATTATGGACGGAGGACGCCGAGGACGTGGGCGTGGCCGTAGAGGAGGCCGGGGTCGAGGCCGAGGTAGGATGCCACCCGTGGGGCCGGAAGTGGACCAGGGGTCGGAGGTTAATCAGCACCAAGTGCCACCCGGGCCAGCTGGAGATCAGATTGCGGTTGCTCTGCAACAAATGGCCGAGGTACAGAACAGAATAACTGAGGTACTAGAAAGACTGGCGGAACCTCAAGGACAGGGGCCGGTACACCCAGTCGGGCCTGAGAGAAATGATAGGGCACTCGAAAGGTTTCAGAAATTTGGTCCACCAAAGTTTCTTGGGGAATCGGATTCCGAAGTCGCGGAGACTTGGTTAGAGAGGATAATGGAAATTTTTGCCGCCCTAGAGTATACGGAGGAGAGACAAGTTCTCTTTGCCACTTTTCAGTTCGATGGGCCGGCAAGGGCTTGGTGGAACATGGTTCAAGCAAAGTGGGATCGAGAGATGGTTCCCAGGACTTGGGAGAACTTCCTTCGGGAGTTCAATAGTAAATTCATTCCACCAATTGTTCAGGAAAGGAGGGTAGAGGCTTTTATTCGATGTAGACAGGGTGGTCATAGTGTGGCTGAGTATGAGACTCAGTTCACGAAACTGGCTCGGTACGCACCAATCTTTGTGGGAACAGAACAGATGAGAATTCAAAGGTTCATTCAAGGTCTGAATGTTGAACTGCAAGAGAGTCTGGCCGCTGTGCCGGCAGTAACTTACGGAGAAGTGGTTGAGAGAGCCTTGAGGGTGGAAAATGCCAAAGCCCTCGTGAGAAACTACCAGGCGAAGAGAAAGGCTCCGTCTGGATTTGGACGAGGAATTGTGGAAAGTGCTCCCCCTCCGAAGTTTGGTCGGGGAATGGGAGGACCCAGTGGTTTTAGACCTCCAAGGGGAGGGCCAGCTAGAGGAAGTGGGTTTAGGGGCGCTCCGAGTAGTGGGACCCCTAGTGGACGTGGTCAAGGACGACCGGAAGTGCCAGGAAGGTCAAGTGGACTCGTTTGTAGTTTCTGTGATAAACCTGGCCATACCATGGAGACCTGCTGGCGAAAGAATAACAAGTGTTATAGATGTGGTAGTGCTGACCACATAGCTGTTAATTGTCCGAAATCAAAGCCAGAAGGAGAAGCTAGCGGGACTGGGAATAAGCCAAAAGTACCTGCCAGAGTGTACTCATTGGATCAACAGCCAGTGCCTGATCCGTCGGAGATAATTGAAGGTACGGTTTCTGTTTTTCATCGTCTGGCTAGAATTTTAATCGATCCGGGGGCTACGCATTCTTTTGTCACCCCGTCATTTATGTCTGGCTTAGATGTTCCCTGTAATCAACTAACCTATGATTTGGAGTTTAGTACGCCTACTGGAACTACCCGTTTGATTTCTAGTTCTATTTTCAAAAATTGTGAAGTCTGGGTAAGTGAACGTAAGTTGTTAGTTGATTTAATTCAGTTGGATATGAAGGGGTATGACGTTATACTTGGGATGGATAGTTTGGCTAAGTATCATGCCCAAGT
>LFJH01000016.1 GCA_001189335.2 Candidatus Paraburkholderia schumanniana | reverse complement strand
GGGCGAAAAGCGGGCCGCAGGCCCGTGCGCAACGCCCAGGTGGGCAAGAAATGCAGGCGCAAAGCTTCACTCACGATGACCCCGCCTCTGTTTGCGACCGAATCGATGAATACAACGGCTTGTTCAGTGTTGCCTTAAAGAGGTCGTCAGCCGCGCTCTGTGTTTTCTGGCAGCGCATCGCCGACACCGTTTAGCCGTTCGAACAAGGCGGAATGAATAGAATCGATCGGCATCGTTACTCCCCAAATACTGTGCTTCACCGAACCGCTCGCAATGCAGAACGGCTCGTCGCTCGCCGACTATGAACTCGTCGTCGAGACTTACGGCGAGCTCAACGCCGCGCGCTCCAACGCCGTGCTCGTGTGCCATGCGCTGAACGCGTCGCACCACGTCGCGGGCGTCTATGCCGACGAACCCAAGAACGTCGGCTGGTGGGACAACATGGTCGGTCTCGGCAAGCCGCTCGACACGAACCGCTTCTTCGTCATCGGCGTGAACAATCTCGGTTCGTGCTTCGGCTCGACCGGACCGATGAGCATTGACGGCAGCACTGGCAAGCCCTACGGCGCGCTCTTTCCCGTCGTCACGGTCGAGGACTGGGTGCACGCGCAGGCACACGTGGCGGACCGCTTCGGCATCGAGCGCTTCGCAGCGGTGATGGGCGGCAGCCTCGGCGGCATGCAGGCAATGGCCTGGAGCATGATGTACTCGGAACGGCTCGGGCATTGCATCGTCGTGGCTTCGACGCCGAAGCTCTCCGCGCAGAACATTGCGTTCAACGAAACGGCGCGCTCGGCCATCCTCTCCGATCCCGACTTCCATGGCGGCGACTACTACGCGCACGGCGTGAAACCGCGCCGTGGCTTGCGGGTCGCGCGCATGATCGGCCACATCACCTATCTGTCCGACGACGACATGGCCGTGAAATTCGGCCGTGCCCTGCGTCGCGCCGAGGGCGCGCTTGATGCGTACAACTTCAACTTCGATGTCGAATTCGAGGTGGAGTCGTATCTGCGCTATCAGGCGGACAAGTTCGCCGAATACTTCGACGCCAACACGTACCTGCTCATCACGCGCGCGCTCGATTACTTCGATCCCGCGAAGGCCTTCGACGGTGATCTCACGAAGGCGCTCGCCAACACGCAGGCGAAGTACCTCGTCACGAGCTTTACGACCGACTGGCGTTTCGCGCCCGCGGGCGTTTCGCGCCCGCGCGCTCGCGCGAGATCGTCAAGGCGCTGCTCGACAACAAGCGCACGGTGAGCTACGCGGAGATTGACGCGCCGCACGGCTACGCCTGCTCGACGACGCCCGCTATCACAACCTGATGCGCGCCTACTACGAACGCATCGCCACGGAGATCGGCGCATGAACCAGAACACTCTCGATTCGCTCGCGCTGCGCTCGGATTTTCGGGCAATCGCCCGCTGGGTCGAGCCGCGCTCGACCGTGCTCGATCTCGGCTGCGGCGACGGCTCGCTGCTCTCGCTGCTGGGCGAGGAACTGGAAGTGAAGGGCTACGGCATCGAGATCAACGATGCGGGCGTGCTCGCGTGCGCGCAGAAAGGCGTGAACGTGATCCAGCAGAATCTCGAAGACGGCCTGCGTCTCTTCGAGGACGACAGCTTCGATTTCGCGATCCTCTCGCAGACGCTGCAGACCATCCATCAAACCGCGGCGATCCTGCGCGAGACGGTGCGCGTGGGGCGCGAATGCATCGTGTCGTTTCCGAACTTCGGATACTGGCAGCATCGGCTGTCGGTGATGCAGGGTCGCATGCCGGTGTCGAAGTCGCTGCCCTATCAATGGCACAACACACCGAACGTGCGCGTGCTGACCATCAAGGACTTCGAGGCGCTCGCGCCGGAAGTGGGCATCGAGATTCAGGACCGCGTGGTGCTGCACGACGGGCAGTCGGTCCGTTGGGGCGAACTGGCGTGGTAGTCTTGCAGTCTATCGCGTGAAGTGCCGGTAAAGACTGCCGGGGCGGTCACGCATCGACAACTGCCCGTTATACGACATGCCCGATACGCCACACGAGGCGCCCGCTCTAACTGCTCACGAAGAACATCCCGGATGGCGCGCGTTTCTCAACACGCGCATCCTCATTTGCATCTTTCTCGGCTTCACGTCCGGATTGCCGCTCTTCACGCTCTACAGCCTGCTGCAGGCGTGGCTCACTACGGCTCACGTCAACGTCAAGGAGATCGGTCTCTTCGCGCTGATCGGGCTTCCCTATACGTGGAAGTTCGTCTGGTCGTCGCTGATGGACCGGTTCATTCCGCGCTTTCCGGGCTGGAGCCCCGGCAGAAGGCGTGGCTGGATGTTTCTCACGCAAGTGCTCGTGGTGGTGGCGATCGGCTCCTTCGGGTTCTTCTCGCCGGAGCAGAACCTGTGGGCCGTGGCGGCGATCGCTGCTCTCGTCGCGTTCTTCAGCGCGAGCCAGGATATCGTCATCGACGCATACCGTCGCGAGCTCCTCGCCGATACCGAGCAAGGGCTCGGCAACGCGGTTCACGTCAATGCGTACAAGGTGGCGGGTCTCGTGCCCGGTTCGTTGTCGTTGATTCTCGCGAGCTTCCTGCCGTGGAAGTCCGTGTTTCTGATCACCGACGCGTTCATGCTGCCGGGTCTCATCATGACACTCGTCGTCAGGGAGCCGGAGATTCACGGCGCGCCGCCGAAGAGCCTGCGCGAGGCGATCATCGAGCCGTTTCACGAATTCGTCACGCGCGACGGCTGGCGCTCCGCCCTGCTCGTGCTCGGCTTCATCTTTCTTTACAAGCTCGGCGACACGATGACCACCGCGCTCGCGACGAAGTTCTTCATCGACATCGGCTTCTCGCTCGCGCAGATCGGCGTGATCGCGAAAGCGGTCGCGTTCTGGGCGAGCATCGCGGGCGGATTGCTCGGCGGAATCGCACTCGTGAAGATCGGCATCGCGCGCGGACTGTGGATCTTCGGCCTTCTGCAGATCATCGCGACGCTCGGCTTCGCGTGGCTCGCGAAGATCGGGCCGTCGTCCGTCGCGCTCGGCGTGCTGTACGGCTTCGAAACCTTCGCGACCGGTCTCACGCTCGCGACTTTCACCGCGTACATCGCCAGCACGACGGACCCGCGCTATACGGCGACGCAATTCGCACTCTTCACGAGCCTGGCCGCCGTGCCGCGCACGTTCGCGGCGGCGGGCAGCGGCTACATCGTGAACGAAACGGGTTGGTTCCCGTACTTTCTGATCTGCGTCGTGCTGTCCATTCCGGGCATGTTACTGTTGCCGAAAATCGCGCCCTGGAGAATTCAACGATGACGGTGCCGTTTCTGGCCGACCTCCCGCTTCGCGCTCTCGTTTGCGTCCTTGCTCTGACGTCGTTCGCGCCGCTGCCCGCGCGCGCTCAGGATGAAAAGAGCGTGCCCGTGCCATACACGGCACCGAATAACCAGATCCGCTTCGGCGATACGGCGCTGTTTCGCAATCTGATATCGCCCGCGACACTGGAAACGCAGTCGGCACAGGAATACGCCCAGGTCATTCACGACGCGGGGCGCGACAGAACCCTGCTTCCCGACAGCAACCCGCTCGTCAAGCGCGTGCGCGAGATCGCGAATCACGAGATTCCGTTCGCGCTCAAATGGAACGATCGCGCGAAGAACTGGAAGTGGGAGATCGATGTCATCAAGTCGCCGGAGCAGCGCGTTTTCTGCCTGCCGGGCGGGAAAATCGTCGTGTACAGCGGGCTCATCGACAAGCTGCGTCTGAACGACAACGAGATCGGCATGATGATCGGCCACGAGATCGCGCACGCGCTGCGCGAGCACGCGCGCGAGCGGCTCGGCCGGCAGCAGGCGGCGCAGCTGTCCTCGAACGGGATGCCGCAGCTCTTCGGCTTTTCGAATTACTCGTCGCCACAGCCGGATATCGGCGACGAACTGCTCTCCATGCGCTACTCCGCCGACGACGAAACCGAAGCCGACGTGATCGGCAGCGAGATCGCCTCGCGCGCGGGCTACGACCCGCGCGCGGCCGTCACGTTGTGGAACAAGATCGATTCCGGCACGCGCCGCGGGGATGACGGCTTCATTTGGATGCATCCGTACGGGCCGGATCGCAGGCAGGACCTGCTCAAGCGCATGCCAGACATGATGCCGCTCTATGCGAAGGCGGTGGGCAAGACCATCGACCAGTTGCCGAACTACGGAGGATTGGGCCGGTTCAAGAAGACCGGCCGCTGATCCCAGTCGCGTCACGTCCGCGTCACTTCTTCTTGCCGAGCTTCCAGTCGTAGTCGATCGTCAGCGGCGCGTGGTCGCTGAACTTGATGTCCTTGAAAATCGACGTATTCCTGGCGGTCGTGGCGACCTCCTTCGTCGCGATCTGATAGTCGATACGCCACCCGACGTTCTTCGCATACGCCTGCCCGCGATTGCTCCACCACGTGTACTGCTCGGGGCGCTGATCCAGCGTGCGGAACACGTCGACGTAACCGACATCGTCGAAAAGCTTCGTGAGCCACGCGCGCTCTTCGGGCAGGCAGCCGGAGTTCTTCTGGTTGCTCTTCCAGTTCTTGATGTCGATTTCCTTGTGTACGATGTTCACGTCGCCGCACAGGATGACTTCGCGCTCTTTCGAGAGCTCGTCGAGATGCGGCATGAACTCCTCCATGAAGCGATACTTCGCCTGCTGGCGCTCATCGCCGCTCGAGCCCGAGGGCACATACACCGACACCACCGAAAGCCTGCCGAAGCGCGCTTCCACGTAGCGCCCTTCCGGGTCGAACTCTTCCGAGCCGAAGCCGATGATCACGTCGTCCGGCTCGTGGCGCGTGTAGAGCCCCGCGCCGCTGTAACCCTTCTTCACCGCGTGCTGGAAATAGCCCTGAAAGCCGTGCGGCGCGAGGAATTCGGGCGTCAGGTCGTCCTGCGAGCACTTGATTTCCTGCACGCACACGATGTCGGATTTCTGCTCGCCGAACCACTCGAAAAAACCCTTCTTGGCAGCCGAACGGATGCCGTTCAGATTGGCGGTAATCACGCGAAACATACGCTTCCTTTTTCTTGAGTTCGTCTTGCCCGACCCGGGCTCATTCGACCTTCACGCCTTTGAGCGATTCCTTCGCCTGCGGGAATTCGAGCTTCATGTCCTGCAACGTGTGCAGCAGCAACTCGGCGACCATCACGTTGCAATTCGTCTTCGAATTGCCCGGAATGATGTACCACGGCGCGTATTCGGTCGACGTCGCGGCGAGCAGGTCCGCGTAGGCCGCCTGATAGTCGCCCCAGAGCTTGCGCGCTTCGAGATCGGAGACATCGAACTTCCAGTGCTTGGTCGGATCGTCGATGCGTGCCTGAAGGCGCTCGCGCTGCTCGTCCTTCGAAATATGCAGGAAGCATTTGACGATGGTCGTGCCGCTGTCCGCGAGCAACGATTCGAACTCGCGAATGTGCCGGTAGCGGCGCTCGCACTCGCTCGCGTCGATCTGTTTCAGCACGCGCGGCACGAGCACGTCCTCGTAGTGGCTGCGGTTGAAGATCGCGAATTCGCCGGCCATCGGCGCCTGCGCGTGCACACGCCAGAGGAAGTCGTGCGCGGCCTCGCGCTCCGATGGCGCGCGAAACGGCACGATCCGCAGGCCGAGCGGGTCGACGTTCTGAAACACCGCGCGCACGGTGCCGTCCTTGCCGCTGGTGTCCATGCCTTGCAGCACGAGCAGCACGCGCTCGCGCCGCTGCGCGTGCAGCCTTTCCTGCAGGTTATCGAGCTGCACGCCGATCGCCGCGAGGCGTTCACGGTCGCTGTCTTTCGAGCCGAGCGAAAACGGCTTCGATGACGGATCGACTGCGCTCAGGTCGAACGGCTTAAGCTTCCTATCGCCGTCGAAGAATGGGACGCGAAAGTCGTCCAGTTTGGGTTCTTTTGCCATATATCCTCGTTCTTCGCCAATGAAAACGGGCTGCTGCCAGGTCCAAGCGGCAGCAGCCCGTCATTCACCGTGCGTTCACCCGGCGAATCAGGCGATCAGGAGAGTTTCTTTTTCAGAAGCTCGTTGACCTGCTGCGGATTGGCCTTGCCCTTGGTCGCCTTCATCGCCTGGCCGATCAGCGCATTGAACGCCTTCTCCTTGCCCGCGCGGAATTCGTCGACCGACTTCTGGTTCGCCGCGAGTACCTCGTCGATGATCGCCTCGAGCGCGCCCGTGTCGGAAATTTGCTTAAGACCCTTCGCCTCGATGATGCGATCCGCCGCGCCCTCGTCCGTCGCCTTCTCCTCCCAGATCGCCTGGAAAATGTCCTTCGCGATCTTGTTGGAGATGGTGCCGTCCGCGATGCGCCGGAGGATCAGCGCCAGTTGCGCCGCCGAGACCGGCGATTGGTCGATATCGAGCGATTCGCGGTTCAGTTGCGCGGAGACGTCGCCCATCATCAAGTTTGCGGCGATCTTCGCTTGGCCTCCGCCCGCCTGCTGCACGAGCGCCTCGAAGTACGATGCCATCGCCTTCGACGACGTCAGCACGCCCGCGTCGTAGGGCGTGAGGCCATAGGTATCGACGAAGCGATTCTGCATGTCCGCCGGAAGCTCCGGCATTTCGCCCTTCACGCGGTCGATCCACGCCGATTCGATCACGAGCGGCATCAAGTCCGGATCCGGGAAATAACGGTAATCGTGCGCGTCTTCCTTGCTGCGCATCGAGCGCGTTTCGCGCTTGTCCGGATCGTACAGACGCGTTTCCTGAACCACTGTGCCACCGTCTTCGATCAGTTCGATCTGACGGCGCACTTCGTACTGGATCGCTTCTTCGAGGAAGCGAAACGAGTTCAGGTTCTTGATTTCGGCGCGCGTGCCGAACTCCTTCTGCCTGACCGGACGCACCGACACGTTCGCGTCGCAGCGGAACGAGCCTTCCTGCATGTTGCCGTCGCAGATGCCGAGCCACACGACGAGCCCGTGCAGCGCCTTCGCGTACGCGACCGCTTCCGCGGCGCTGCGCATCTCTGGCTCCGTGACGATTTCGAGCAGCGGCGTGCCCGCGCGGTTCAGGTCGATGCCGGTCATGCCCGCGAAGTCTTCATGCAGCGACTTGCCAGCGTCCTCTTCGAGGTGCGCGCGCGTCAGGTTGACGGTCTTCGAATACGCCTCCTTGCCCGCCTTTTCATTGGCCGGCACCTGGATCGTGATCTGACCGCCCTGCACGACCGGAATCTCGTACTGGCTGATCTGATAGCCCTTCGGAAGATCCGGATAGAAGTAGTTCTTGCGCGCGAAGATGCTGCGCGGCGCGATGTGCGCGCCGATCGCGAGACCGAAGCGGATCGCCCGTTCGACGGCGCCACGGTTCATCACGGGCAGCACGCCGGGCAGCGCGAGGTCGACTGGGCTCGCCTGCGAGTTCGGGCTCGCGCCAAACTGGGTGGGCGCGCCCGAGAAAATTTTGGAGACGGTGGAAAGCTGCGCGTGCGTTTCCAGTCCGATGACGACTTCCCACTGCATGTTCACACTCCCGATGCCGATGGTGCCTTGCGGTGCCAGTCGGTCGCGCGCTGGAACGCGTCGGCGACCTGGAGCATCCGGGCTTCGTTGAAATAGTTGCCGATGATCTGCAGACCGACCGGGCGATTAGCGTTCGCACCCGCGCCGAAACCGCACGGCACGCTCATGCCGGGCAGACCCGCGAGGCTCACGGAGAGCGTGTAGATATCGGCGAGATACATCTGCACGGGATCGTCGGCCTTCTCGCCGAGATTCCATGCCACCGACGGCGCCACGGGCCCCATGATGACGTCGCACTGCCTGAACGCTTCCTGGAAGTCGCGCGCGATGATGCGGCGGATCTTCTGCGCCTGCAGGTAGTAGGCGTCGTAGTAGCCGTGCGACAGCACATAGGTGCCGACGAGAATCCGCCGCTTCACTTCGGACCCGAAGCCTTCCGCGCGCGACTTCTTGTACATGTCGAGCAAGTCTTTGTATTGCGCCGCGCGATGCCCGTAGCGCACGCCATCGAAGCGCGACAGGTTCGACGAAGCCTCCGCCGGCGCGATGATGTAGTACACGGGGATCGATAGCTCGGTCTTCGGCAGCGTGACTTCGACGAGCGTCGCGCCCAGCGCCTCGTATTGCTTCAACGCGGCATCGATGGCGGCGCGCACGTCCTCGGCGAGACCGGCGCCGAAGTACTCCTTCGGCATGCCGATGCGCAGACCCGCGAGCGGCTTGCCTGCATCTGCGCCATTCCACGTCTTGCCGAGATAGCGCGTGTAATCCTCGTTCTCGCGCTGCAGGCTGGTCGAGTCGCGCGCGTCGAAGCCGCCCATTGCGTTGAGCAGGAGCGCGCAGTCGTGCGCGGTCTGCGCCGTCGGACCGCCCTGATCCAGCGACGACGCGAACGCGATCATTCCGTAACGCGAAACGCGGCCGTACGTGGGCTTGATGCCCGTGATGCCGGTGAACGACGCCGGCTGGCGAATGGAGCCGCCGGTGTCGGTGCCCGTCGCGGCGGGCGCGAGACGCGCGGCCACGGCCGCCGCCGAGCCGCCCGACGAGCCGCCCGGCACTGCCTTCACGTCCCACGGATTCTTCACCGCGCCGAAATACGAATTCTCGTTGGACGAGCCCATCGCGAACTCGTCCATGTTGGTCTTGCCGAGCGTGACCATGCCGGCGTTTTTCAGACGATCGACGACGGTCGCCTCGAACGGGCTCGCGTAGTTTTCGAGCATGTGCGAGCTGGCCGTGGATGCCCAGCCGCGCGTGACGAACACGTCCTTGTGCGCGATCGGCAGGCCGGTGAGCGCGCCCGCGCTGCCCTGCGCGATGAGCGCGTCGGCGGCTTTCGCCTGCCCGAGCGTGAGCGCGCGATCGACGCCGATGAACGCATTCAGGTCCTTTGCGGCCTCGATGCGTTGCAGATACGACTGCGCCAGTTCGACCGCGGAAATCTCCTTCGAGTCGAGCGCTGCGCGCAGTTCGGTCAAGCTTTTCTGATGCATTGCAGTTCCCTGATGAGCGCGGCCGTCATGCCGCGCGCGGTGTCGCTTTATGGGCGCAGGAAGCGCCGGCCGGATGACTTATTCGATCACCTTGGGCACGAGGTAGAGCCCATCCTGCACGGCAGGCGCCGAACGCTGGAACTCTTCACGCTCGATACGCTCTGTGACAGCGTCGTCACGCAGACGCAGCGCGACTTCCTCGATCTGCTCGATCGGATGCGCGAGCGGCTCGATGCCGGTCGTGTCGACGGCTTGCATCTGCTCCACGAGACCGAAAAAGTCATTGAGGCGCGCAAGTGTCGGTTCTGCTTCGTTGTCGGGCAATTCGAGCCGCGCGAGATGCGCGATGCGTTTTACGTCAGTCAGGGTCAAAGACATGAGATCACCGGAGAAAGCGTGGACCATCCCGGACTACGAAAACCTTCGCTGCGACAGCGGGTTACGAAGCCGGGACGCGCCCTCGAAAGCAGGTCTGGGCGATGGCCGAAGATGCCATCCTTTTCCTACAGATACCCATAAATTATAAGGTATCATTACGCGTTCGACTCACCTCTGGATCGACCTGTCAGCGACTTTCTCCCCGGATCAATGGATTGCGAGAAACGTTTGCGTTGGGCGTTCCATTTTGCGGTAGATTTCTTCCCGGATTTGCACCTCACGGCGAGCCTTCGCCGTCCCGGCAAACCGTTATTTTTTCCGCTGCCGCCCCCGGCGCTACGAGCGAGGAACGGCCATCCAGCGAGACAGGATTTCTGAATGTTTGGTTTTTTGCGCAGCTATTTCTCCAACGACCTGGCGATTGACCTCGGCACCGCCAACACGCTGATCTACATGCGCGGCAAAGGCATCGTTCTCGACGAGCCATCGGTCGTTTCCATTCGCCAGGAAGGCGGCCCCAACGGCAAGAAGACCATTCAGGCGGTTGGCAAGGAAGCCAAGCAGATGCTCGGCAAGGTGCCCGGCAATATCGAAGCCATCCGCCCGATGAAGGACGGTGTGATCGCCGACTTCACCGTCACCGAGCAGATGATCAAGCAGTTCATCAAGACCGCTCACGAATCCCGCATGTTCTCGCCGTCGCCGCGCATCATCATCTGCGTGCCTTGCGGCTCCACCCAGGTCGAGCGCCGCGCCATCAAGGAAGCGGCTCACGGCGCGGGCGCCTCGCAGGTCTACCTGATCGAAGAACCGATGGCGGCCGCGATCGGCGCTGGCCTGCCGGTGTCGGAAGCAACCGGCTCGATGGTCGTCGACATCGGCGGCGGCACGACGGAAGTCGGCGTCATTTCGCTGGGCGGCATCGTGTACAAGGGCTCGGTGCGCGTCGGCGGCGACAAGTTCGACGAGGCCATCGTCAACTACATCCGCCGCAACTACGGCATGCTGATCGGCGAGCAGACCGCCGAAGCCATCAAGAAGGAAATCGGCTCGGCGTTCCCCGGCTCCGAAGTGAAGGAAATGGAAGTCAAGGGTCGCAACCTGTCCGAAGGCATTCCGCGCAGCTTCACCATTTCGAGCAATGAAATTCTCGAAGCGCTGACGGACCCGCTGAACCAGATCGTATCGTCGGTGAAGATCGCGCTCGAGCAAACGCCACCGGAACTCGGCGCGGACATCGCCGAGCGCGGCATGATGCTGACGGGCGGCGGCGCGTTCTTGCGCGACCTCGACCGCCTGCTCGCGGAAGAAACCGGCCTGCCGGTGCTCGTCGCCGAAGATCCGCTGACCTGCGTGGTGTGTGGCTCGGGCATGGCGCTCGAGCGCATGGACAAGCTCGGCAGCATCTTCTCGCACGAGTGATCTCCGCCAGGCCCGTGCGCTGCCGATTACCGACGAAGCGCACGGCCTTCGACGCGACAATTAAAATGTTTCGCGTAACGCGACGCGCGCACAGCCCGGCTCCATTCCGGGCTGTTGTCGAAACAGCGTAGGGCAGGTCCCGCCACGAGCGACAAAGCCTGCAGCATCGATCCATCCGTTCACGCCCTCGGCGCCGACCATGGAATACAGTCCGCCGCCACTTTTCAAGCAAGGCCCTTCCGCGCTCGCGCGCCTGATCTTCTTTGTGGTTCTCGCGATCGCACTGCTCGTCTCGGATGCTCGTTTCAATACGCTGGAAATCGTCCGCGGCATACTCGGCGCGGGACTTTATCCGTTGCAGCGCGCCGCGTTCGTGCCGCGCGACATCTTCATGGGCGCGGCGGATCTCGCGGTGACGAGCGCGACCCTGCGCAGCGAGAACAAGAAGCTGGCCGACAAGAATCTGGAGCTTTCCGTGAAGGCGGGCGATGCGGCTCAACTCGCCATCGAAAACGCGCATCTGCGTGCGTTGCTGAATCTGCAGTCGCGCGCGACGATCGACGAGACGCCCGCCGAAATCCAGTACGACACGCGTGATCCTTTCACCCAGAAGGTCGTGATCGGCAAGGGCTCGCAGCAGAACATCCAGGATGGCGCGCCGGTCGTCACGGAGGACGGCGTGATCGGCCAGGTGACGCGCGTGTTTCCGTTGCAGTCGGAAGTCACCTTGCTGACGGACAAGGATCAGGCCGTGCCGGTGCAGATCGCGCGCACGGGGCTGCGCAGCGTGATCTACGGGACGCCGAAGGGCGACACGCTCGATCTTCGCTTCGTGCCGATCAGCGCAGACGTGCAAGCCGGCGACGAACTAGTGACGAGCGGCCTCGACGGCATCTATTCCCCAGGTCTGCCGGTCGCGAAGGTGCTGCGCGTCGACAAGCAGGCGGATACGGCATTCGCGCGCGTCGTCTGCGTGCCGATCGCGGCGGTGCGCGGTGCGCGCCAGCTGCTCGTGCTGCATTACAACGTGAACGTGCCGCCCAATCCGATCGAAGTCGAAGCGGCCGCAGCCGCCAGGGAAGCGAAGGAAAACAAGGGCAAGAAGAAGCCCGCGGCCAAGGCTGCGACGCCTGCGGCAGGCGCGAGCGGCGCGTCGGCGGTGACGGGCGCATCTGCCGCGGCACCGGGAGCGGCGCCCGCCATCGTGGAGAAACCCGCGGAAAAGCCCGCCGAGAAACCCAAGGCGGCATCGGGCGCGGCGGCGAAGCCGTCGAAGAAGGCGCACATGCCGAAGCCCGCATCCTCCGGAGCCGCGCGATGAACCGCCCGCAATACATCCTGCAACCGGTCAATCCGTACTTCATCACGTTCAGTCTCGCCGCGGCGTTCCTGCTGAACCTGATGCCGTGGGGACGGCTCATCGGCGTGCCGGATTTCGTCGCGCTGGTGTTGTTGTTCTGGAACGTGCACCAGCCGCGCAAGGTCGGCATGGGCATCGCGTTCATGCTCGGCATCCTGATGGATGTCCACAATGCGAATCTGCTCGGCGAGCATGCGCTGGCCTACACGCTGCTGTCCTACGGCGCGATCACCATCCACCGCCGCGTGCTGTGGATGACGCTGCCCGTGCAGATGTTCGTCGTGGCGCCGCTGCTGGTGGGCGCGCACCTCGTGCCGTTCATGATCCGCCTGATGACGGGCGCCGCGTTCCCCGGCTGGAGCTATCTCATCAACGGCTTCGTAGAAGCGCTGCTGTGGCCCGCCGCGAGCTTCCTCCTGCTGATGCCGCAACGCCGCGCCGCCGACCCCGACGACACCCGCCCGATCTGAGCGAGCAGGCGCCGCCGCGCCGGGCAATTGAAGGTCCGCGTGCGGACTACACTTGAATCGCGAAACATCGCGAACCGAATCGCGAAAGCTGCATGACCGAGATTAAGAACACCGAGCAACAGTTGTCGAAGTTCCGCCTGCGCGTCGCGGCGGCGGGGCTGTTCGTGTTCGTCTGCTTCGGGCTGATCGGCCTTCGTTTCCTGTATTTGCAAGTCTGGCACTTCAGCAAATACTCGCTGCAGGCGAACGAGAACCGCATTTCGGTCGCGCCGATCGTGCCGAACCGCGGCATTATCACCGATCGCAATGGTGTCGTGCTGGCGAAGAACTACTCGGCCTATACGCTCGAAATCACGCGCTCGAAGATCAACGGCACGCTGGACGAAACCATCGACGAGCTCTCGCAAGTCATTCCGATCGATCAACGCGACCGCCGCCGTTTCAAGAAGCTGCTGGAAGACTCGAAGAATTTCGAAAGCCTGCCCATCCACACGCGCCTCACCGACGAGGAAGTCGCGAAGTTCACGGCGCAGCGCTACCGCTTCCCAGGCGTCGAAGTGCGTGCACGGCTGTTCCGCCAATATCCGCTCGGCATGACCGCGGCGCACGTGATCGGCTACATCGGGCGCATTTCGCAGCGCGATCAGGAGCGCATCGACGACGCGAGCGACGCCAACGACGAAAGCTCCGACCACTACGATCCGCGTCTCGACGCCAACAACTACAAAGGCACGGACTACGTCGGCAAGATCGGTGTCGAGCAGAGCTATGAAACCGAGCTGCACGGCCTGACCGGCTTTGAGGAAGTGGAAGTGACCGCGGGCGGCCGTCCGGTGCGCACGATGTCGCGCACGCAGGCGACACCCGGCAACAACCTCGTGCTCTCGCTCGACATCGGCCTGCAGCAGGTCGCCGAGCAGGCGTTCGCGGGCAAGCGCGGCGCACTCGTCGCGATCGAGCCTTCCACCGGCGACGTACTCGCGTTCGTCTCGGCACCGAGCTTCGATCCGAACTCCTTCGTCGACGGCATCGACCAGCAGACCTGGGACGCGCTCAACAACTCGCCCGATCACCCGCTGCTGAACCGTCCGCTGCACGGCACATATCCGCCCGGCTCCACCTACAAGCCCTTCATGGCGCTCGCCGCGCTCACGCTGCACAAGCGCACCACGGGCTGGGGCTTCCAGGACCCGGGCTACTACACGTTCGGCGGCCACACGTTCCGCAACGACGTGCGCTCGGGCCAGGGCTGGGTCGACATGAACCGCGCGATCGTCGTGTCGAACGACACCTACTTCTACATGCTCGCGCACGATCTCGGCGTGAACGCGATGGCCAGCTTCATGAAGCCGTGGGGCTTCGGGCAAATCACCGGCATCGATATCGCGGGCGAGGCGAAGGGCATCCTGCCGTCGACGGAATGGAAGCGCAAGGCGTATCGCAGGCCGGAGCAGCAGCGCTGGTACGAGGGCGAAACGATCAGCCTGGGCATCGGCCAGGGCTATAACTCGTTCACGATCCTGCAGCTCGCGCACGCCACGGCGACGCTCGCGAACAATGGCATCGTGATGAAGCCCCACCTCGTGCGCGACATCGAGAATCCGATCACGAAGGTGATGCGCCCCGTCGTCCGCGATCCGAGCGACAAGATTCCGGTGCAGCAGAAGGACATCGACTTCATCAAGCGCGCGATGGAAGGCGTGGTCACCAGTGGCACGGCGGCGAAGGTCTTCGCGGGCGCGCCGTATCAAGCGGCCGGCAAGACCGGCACGGCGCAGGTCTATTCGCTGCAGGGCTCCAATTACAAGGGCCACGCACTCGCCGAGCACCTGCGCGACCATGCGCTGCTCATCGCGTTTGGGCCGGCTGAGCAGCCGAAGATCGCGCTCGCGCTGATCGTCGAGAACGGCGGCTGGGGCGCGGAATCCGCCGGCCCGATCGCGGGCAAGGTGCTCGACTATTACCTCGTCGATCGCCTCAAGCCGGGCGCGGAAGCCGCCGCGGTCACCGCCGCCGCATCGGCGACGGAAGACTCCGGCCTGCCGATGATCGGCGGCACGCAATCGCCCGCCGCGGCCGCACTGCCCGCGTCGGGCGCGCAGAAATCGCCGGCGTTCTCGCCGCAGGCCGCGTCCAACCCCGATGTCGCGAAGGCGGCGTCGGCGCCGCCGGTCCCGGCTTTGGCGGCGAAGGCGCAGAAGAAGCGCCCGACCGAGCCGACGCCGACCATGGTGCGCGGCACCGAAAACGACGGTGTGCGCGTCGTGGCGCCGTCCGGCGGCATCGACGAATAAAGGAAACCGCCATGCAACTGCACATGCAATTCGACAAGCGCGAGTGGATCGACCGCACCAAGCGCATGTTCGCGGGCTTCGACAAACCGCTCGCGCCCATCGTCTTTCTGCTCCTGTGCGTCGGCATCGTGACGCTGTACAGCGCGAGTCTGGACATGCCCGGGCGCGTGGAAGATCAGTTGCGCAACATCATGCTGACCTTCGGCCTGATGTGGGTGCTCGCCAACATTCCGCCGCAGATGCTGATGCGCTTCGCCGTGCCGCTCTATACGGTGGGCGTCGCGCTGCTGGTCGCGGTCGCGGCGTTCGGGCTGACGCGCAAGGGCGCGAAACGGTGGCTCAACGTCGGCGTGGTGATCCAGCCGTCGGAAATCATGAAGATCGCGATGCCGCTGATGCTCGCGTGGTACTACCAGAAGCGCGAGAGCAGCATCCGCTGGTGGGATTATCTGGTCGGCTTTCTGATTCTGCTGCTGCCGGTCGGCCTGATCGCCAAGCAGCCCGATCTCGGCACGGCAGTGCTCGTGTTCGCGGCGGGCATGTTCGTTATCTACTTCGCGGGCCTGAGCTTCAAGCTGATCGTGCCGGTGCTGGTCGCGGGGGTCATTGCGGTGGCGGGCATCGCGACCTTCCAGAACAAAATCTGCCAGCCGGAAGTCGTCTGGCCGATGATGCACGACTACCAGAAGCACCGCATCTGCATGCTGCTCGATCCGACGTCCGATCCGCTCGGCAAGGGCTTCCACACGATTCAGGCCGTGATCGCGATCGGCTCGGGCGGCACATTCGGCAAGGGCTGGCTGAAGGGCACCCAGGCGCACCTCGAGTTCATTCCCGAAAAGCACACCGACTTCATCTTCGCCGTGTTCTCCGAGGAATTCGGGCTCGCGGGCGGACTCGTATTGCTCTTTCTCTATATGGCGCTGATCGCGCGCGGGCTGTATATCGCGGCGAACGGCGCAACCTTCTTCGGCCGATTGCTGGCCGGGTCGCTGACCCTGGCGTTCTTTACCTACGCGTTCGTCAACATAGGCATGGTGAGCGGGATTCTGCCCGTGGTCGGCGTGCCGCTGCCGTTCATGAGCTACGGTGGCACCGCTCTGACGACGCTCGGCGTGGCCGTCGGGTTGATCATGAGCGTCGCGCGACAGAAGCGCCTGATGCAGAGTTAGCGTCGTCGCCTTTCGCAACGCAAAAGCCGCGGACGAAGCCGCGGCTTTTCGTTTTCGGTCGGCATCGTCACTGCGGCTTCTGATGCTCCAATTCGGTGCTCAATTGCAGATATTTGAGCTTCGCCGCCGGATCGCCTTGCGCGGTGGCCGCGGCGTAATAGGCGCGCGCCACATTCAGATTGCCTTCGACACCATCGCCGCCGCGCTCGTAGAACGAGCCAGCGACGTATTGCGCCGTCATGTCGCCGCCTTCCGCGGCCTTCTTGTACCAGTTGAACGCCTGCACGTTGTCGCGCGCGGTGCCGCGTCCGTCGAGGAACTGGTTCGCGAGCGCCAGTTCCGCCTGCACGTGCCCCTGATTCGCCGCGCGCAGAAACCACCGGTGCGCCTCCGCCGGATCCTTCTCCACGAACTGGCCGTCGTCGTACATCTTGCCGTACACGTATTGCGCGTGCGTCATGTTGGCGTCGGCGGCGCGCCGCAGCCCAGCCACATCTTACCTTCGGGCACATCGACCGGGCCACCCTCGCCGTTGAGCAGCATCATCGCGTAGTCGAACTCGGCAAAACGGCTGCCCTTTTGCGCCGCGCGGCGAAATTCCGAACGCGCAGCCACCAAATTGCCCGCGTTGTAATCGGCGATGGCGTTCTGAGTGGCGAGGTCGGTAGCCTTGAGCGTGCTGTCGGCGTGGGCCGTGCCGCCCGATATCGACAAGCTTAGCACAGCGACAGCCAACGCCATGGCGGTTTTCATGGTCGCGCCTCCTGCAACGCTTGTCGCGTCGCCTTCAACAGCCACATCACGTCCGCGCCGATGGCAACGAGCTTGATGCCCGCCTGCGCGTACTGCCTTGCGCTCGCGGCATCGAGCGCGAAGATGCCGCTCGCGATGCCCGCGCGATTCGCCGCATCGACGATCTTCGTGATCGCCGCCTGCACATCGGGATGCTTGCCATCCCCCAGATGGCCGAGGCTCGCCGCGAGATCCGCCGGGCCGATGAACAGGCAGTCGATGCCCGGCAGCGCGGCGATTTCGTCGACGGCTTCGAGCGCCGCCACGGATTCGATCTGCACGATGGTCATGATCTGCGCGTTGGCGGTGCTCACGTAATCGCGACGCATTCCGTATGCCGCGGCACGCACCGCGCCCGCGACGCCGCGCAGGCCGTGAAGCGCCGCCTCCGTGGGATATTGCGTGAGCCGCACGACGCGCGCCGCGTCTTCCGCCGATTGAACGTTGGGGAACATCAGCGTGCGGGCGCCGGCATCGAGCGCGCGCTTTACGAGCCAGCCTTCGCTCGCCGGCACACGCACGATCGGCTCGCTCGGCAGATGCGCGGCGGCGATCGCACGGAGTTGCGCGACGACATCGGCGCTATCGTTCGGCGAATGCTCCATGTCGATGCACAGCCAGTCGAAACCCGCATGCGCGAGCGCTTCGGCGGCATCGGCGCTGCCGAGCGAAAGCCACAGGCCGAAGAGCGTGCCCGGTTCCGAAAGGCGCTGCTTGATGGGATTCGTGAATGTGCTCATCGCGCGGCTCCTTCGAGGGTTTGAAGGACGACCACGCGCGGCCCATGGAGGAAAAACGACGGAAGAAGTGACGGCATGCGTGCACTCCGTGTCTCGCCGTCCCGGGCGTCGGGGGACTCATCGGACGATCATACCGTGACAAGGACGCGGGCGTCGGACGCGATCGTGACCGCGGCCGGGCCGGAAAATCAGGCGCGCTCGACGTCGGCCCAGCAGTTCGGCGTCTCGTAGAGACGCACGCGCTTCAGCTTCAGATTGACGCCGTAATGGGCGTCGTAGACGTTGGCGAGAATATTGAATGCGACGGCCGCGAGGTTCTCGACGGTCGGAATCCGGTCCAGCACGACGGTCTTGTGATCGGAGAGCGTTTGCAGGAATTCGCGCACTTTGACGTCGCCTTCGTAGACGATGAACGCGTGATCCCACTTGTTGACGAGATGCTCCATCGCCAGCGCCTTCACGTCGACGAAATCCATCACCATGCCGCGGTCCGGCGCGCCTTCCACATCGACGAGATCGCCCTGCAGCGTGATTTCGAGCACGTAGCGATGCCCGTGCAGGTTGCGGCACTGGCTGCGGTGGTCGGGAATGCGGTGGCCCGCGTCGAATTCGAGTTTTCGGGTAATCGTCTGCACGTCGGCTGACCGTTCAAGGGATGTTCAGGTATTTGTGTGTCTGCATCGACAGGCGCCACTTCGGATGGCGCTTGCACCAGTCGATCGCCAGCTTCGTGTTGATGTCGCGCGACGGGCCATCCATCGGCTGCACGAGGAAATAGTCGAAATCGAGCTTCTCGTAGTCGGCAAGACGCTGGTTGTCCTGCGGCACCACGACCTTCAGCTCGTTGCCCTTCGTGACGACGAGCGGCGCGTCCGCCTTGGGACTCACGCAGATCCAGTCGATGCTCTCGAGCACCGGCAGCGAGCCGTTCGTCTCGATCGCCATCTCGAAGCCCGCCTCGTGCAGCGCGTCGACGAACGGCTGGTCGATCTGCAGCATCGGTTCGCCGCCGGTGCACACGACGAACCGGTGCCCCGCGCCTCCCGGCCACAACGACGCGATCTTCGCGACGAGTTCCGCGGGCGTCCTGTACTTGCCGCCGTTCTCGCCATCGGTGCCGACGAAATCAGTGTCGCAGAACTGGCAGACGGCGTCTGCGCGATCTTCCTCGCGCCCCGACCACAGATTGCAGCCCGCGAAACGGCAGAACACCGCGGGACGGCCGGCATTGGCGCCTTCGCCCTGCAACGTATAGAAAATCTCCTTTACCGCGTACGTCATCATGACTGCCCTGTGGACCTCGAATGAAAATCAAACCGGCGCGGTGGTGACTTGCTCGCCCGCACGATACGCCTCGTAGCCGCGCTTGCGCAGTTTGCATGCCGGGCACTGGCCGCAGCCAAAACCCCAGTCGTGCAGCTCCGCGCGTTCGCTGACATAACATGTGTGCGTTTCGACGCGGATCAACTTGACGAGCGCCTCGCCGCCCAGCGTTTCCGCGAGACGCCACGTGTCGGCCTTGTCGAGCCACATGAGCGGCGTTTCCACCGCATAGTGCGTCTCCATGCCGAGATTGAGCGCGACTTGCAGCGCTTTCATCGTGTCGTCGCGGCAATCCGGATAGCCGGAAAAATCGGTCTCGCACATGCCGCCGACCAGCACCTTTAGCCCGCGCCGATAGGCCACCGCTGCAGCAATCGTCATGAACAGCAGGTTGCGGCCCGGCACGAACGTGTTGGGCAAACCGCTCGCCGTGGCCTGGATCTCGATCTCGCGGGTCATCGCCGTGTCGCTGATCGCGCCCAATACGGACAAGTCGATCATGTGATCTTCGCCCAGACGCTCCGCCCAGTGCGGAAATTCGCGCGCGATCGCCGCGCGATAACCCTCGCGACATTCCAGTTCGACGCGATGCCGCTGTCCGTAATCGAAACCGAGCGTCTCGACCGTTCTGTAGCGTTCGAGGGCCCACGCGAGGCAAGTGGCCGAGTCCTGGCCGCCGGAGAACAGCACGAGCGCGCTGTCTTTAGCGTCTATCCGAGTCACCGTGAAAACTCCGTACTCCGTGATTGTGATTGGCGTCGCGCGCCGCACAGGAAGTCGGAGTGACCGGACTTGATCGATGAGCGGCGCGGGCAGCGACGCCCTGCGAGTCCAGTATAGGCCGGCGACCTTCGCCCGAACGCGCAAGCCTTTTATGCCGCCGATAGCGGAACCGGAGAAGGCTCATCGAGCGCCGACGGATGGCTTCGGCGCGTCGCACGAACGATTCGGAGCGTCGAAAAGAAAAGGACTTGCGGGTCCGAGTACGAGGCAAGTCCTTAATTCGGCGCGAATTTTAGCACGGCGCGCGATCGTGCGCCGGCTCGGCCTCCTGGGTTTTTGCGGCGGCGCGCTTTGCCGATTCGATTCGGGCGGCCGTCGCCGGAACAGGACGACATCGCCAACCGCGGAAAATTTTCCTTGTTTCGAGGACGAGTTCGCCGAACAGACCGAAAACCGGCATGCAACGCCGTTCTCTCTTGAAGTTCGGAAACAATTTCTTACACCACTAGAAATAAATCGGAAATTTTACTTTACACTACCTAAACCCACCACAGTCCGGGCCGATAAACAGGAAACAAAGCGCCTGACGCCAGGCAAAACCGGCAATTCTGCAAACGTTTGCCCGGACCAAAGCGCTTCCAGTTTCTTGTGCGGAACCGAAAGCGAGATCGCCGGAACATCGAACGTTCGGCGTTCGGGAAACACGCGGGCTCGGATGCCTGGCAGCGTCCAGTGTCGAGCCGGATGACGCTGGGATCGCACTCGTTACGTAGTCCAAATAACTTCTTGCCTCAAAACCCGCCCGCAGAGTTACGCGGGATCGACGGTCCGTTTCCGATCCGCCTTTCCTGCGGCGCTCCGGCAGATGCACCGAATTTGCCGAAACGCCATACGTAGATTAGCAATGCTTATCAAAGACATGAACAGCCAGACCAAACTCTCTTTCCGCGCCGTTCAGCGCATTCTTTCCGCGCCGAAGGCGAGCCTGATCGTCGCGGCGGTCGCGACCAGCGTCCTGCTCGCCGCGTGCGGCGGTGGCAGCGACGACACCTTCAACACAGCCTCGACCGTCAACGCTGCGAGCCGCAACGCGACCGCCTTCTCCGTGACGTCGCCGACGGCGAACGCAACCGTCGCACCGTGACGGTGAAGGGCACGGCCGGCTCGAAGTGGGCGAAGGTCTCGGTCGTCGACATGACGACCGGCAACAAGGTCGCGCGTGATGCGACGCCATCGAACGGCTCGTTCTCGACGACCGTCGACACGACTCGCCAGGTCAACGGCAACCACACGTGGCAGATCACCGCGACGGACTCGACGGGCAGCACGCGCTCGGTGCTGAACGTAAATGTCGTCGTCAAGAACACGACGGCGACCAGCAAGGTCTTCTACGGCATGAACGGACACAACAACGAAGGCGGCACGTACGACATCTCCACCCCGGCGCTGCAGCTTTCGCAGTTGCAGAACCTCGGCGCGAAGATATACCGCAACGAGGTGTTCAGCGATTGGGGCGCGACCAAGCTCACGGGCATCGCGAAGACGATGGCGGCGGGCGGCGTGACCGTGTACCGGTGATGCTGATGGGCATCGACTTCGCCAGCGAAAGCGACGCCTACAGCGCGGGCTTCCAGCTCGGCGTGTGGACGGCGACCGCATACAAGTACCCGTACTACGAAGTGTCGAACGAGTTCGACAACACGAAGTTCCAGATTGCGCGCGGCGTGATCCGCGGCATGATCGATGGCGTGAAATCGGTGGATCCGAACGGCAAGATCGTCATGGGCGGCGGCACATGGCTGCACTACGGCTTCGACCAGATGCTCGCGAACGGCACGCAACCCGACGGCACGACCGGTCATCTGCCCGTCAACTGGGACATCACCGCGTGGCACGGGTACTCGGATATGGGCGACATCACGAACGCGTGCGGCGGCACGGGCTGCCATGACGTGCTCGCGACGCTGCAGCAGATGGGCAAGCCATCTGGCTCAACGAGTTCGGCGTGCGCCCGTGGTATGGCACGGATCAGCAGATCGCGGCCTATCTCGTCGGCAACCAGATGATGGCGGAGTTCGTCGCGGTGGCTTCGAAGTACAACATTCAGTCGATCCAGACTTACGAGTGTTGTACGACGATCCTGTGGGCGGCGAAGGCGCGTACGGTCTTCTGCAGAACGACGGCACGACGCCGAAGGCAAGCTATACGGCGTTCAAGAATTTCGTCGCGGCGAATCCGAAGTGAAGGATGGCGGCGGCTCTTCGCTGAGCCGCCGGCCTCGCAACGAAAACGGGCAGTTCGCTTGGCGCGATCTGCTCGTTTTTTTTTTTTGCGTTCAATCGCGACATCGCGAAAAAGAGCCCGAGAGCATCATACTCTCGGGCTTCTTGCATTCTGGTGGCCTGGGGCGGAATCGAACCACCGACACGCGGATTTTCAATCCGCTGCTCTACCAACTGAGCTACCGGGCCAACGAAAAGGTGAAACTATAGCAGAGACTATCGCCCCCCTCAAGTCCCCTGACGCATTTTTCTGAAATTCTTCCCGATCGCGCTCAGCTCAGACCTCGTAATGGGATGGTCCTCCCCACCTGACAGTGGGTTACGCTATGTCAGCACGATCAACCGGAGACAACACCATGCAAGACGTGATGGTCATTGGAATAGATTGAGCTTCCCTCGGTTTTTCGCCTTCCACGGGTTCTGAGTTGTGCAGCGGCATCCTTGGTCGACTGAGCCTTGATCCAGTCTTGCAGAAACTGAACTGGCGATACGAAGCCGAGCGACGAATGACGACGACTGCGGTTATAAAACACTTCGAAGTATTCAAACAAGTCTGCCATCGCTTCTTGACGCGTCCGGTAACGTGTCGCATGAACGCGCTCGTTTTTCAGGCTGTTAAAAAAGCTTTCCGTCGGCGCGTTGTCCCAACAATTTCCCTTGCGACTC
>LFJH01000226.1 GCA_001189335.2 Candidatus Paraburkholderia schumanniana | reverse complement strand
ATTCGAAAATCAACTACCTTATTCCTACAATCCACTTGGGCATGATACTTAGCCAAACAATCCATTCCCAGAATAACGTCATACCCCTTAATATCCAATTGGATCAAATCTACCAACAACTTACGCTCACCCACCCAAATCTCACAATCCTTAAAAACAACACTAGAAATCAAACGGGTATCCCCCGTAGGCGTACTAAACTCCAAATCAAAAGTTAACTGTTTACTAGAAACATCCAAACCAGATATAAAAGATGGGGTGACAAAAGAGTGAGTAGCACCCGGATCTATCAAAATGCGAGCCAAACGATGAAAAACAGGAACCGTACCTTCAATCACCTCCGACGGGTCAGGTATTGGCTGCTGGTCCAAAGAGTAAACTCTGGCTGGCACTTTTGGTTTGTTCCCTGAGCCACTGGCTTCTCCTTCTTTTCTCACTTCCGGGCAGTTGGCGATTTGGTGGTCCGAATTCCCACATCGGAAACATTTCCGCTCCTTCCGCCAACATGTATCCATGGTATGCCCAGGCTTCCCACAATAACTACAGACTTGACCAATTGCACCTCCTGGCCCTTCTGGCCTAGGTTGACCTCGTCCACTAGGGGTCCCACCAGACTGAGCACCCCTAAAACCACTTCCCCTTGACACTCCTCCTCCTCTGGGAGCTCTAAATCCACTGGGTCCTCCTGGCCCACGTCCAAACTTTGGAGGGAAAGCACTCTCCATCATTCCCCGACCACTACCAGGCGGAGCTTTCCTTTTGGCCTGGAAATTTCTTACAAGAGCCTTGGCGCTCTCAACCCTTGTGGCCCTCTCAACAGCCTCTCCATACGTAGTAGTCGGAACAGCGGCCAAACTCTCCTGAAGTTCCACATTCAACCCCTGGATGAACCTCTGTACACGCATTTGCTCTGTTCCTACAAAGATTGGCGCATATCGAGACAACTTTGTGAACTGAGTCTCATACTCAGCCACACTCTGGGCACCCTGCCGGCAACGAATAAATGCTTCTACCCGCTTCTCCTGTACTACCGGAGGGATAAACTTATTATTAAACTCCCGGACAAAATTCTCCCAAGTCCGGGGTACCATTTCCCTCTCCCACCTTGCTTGAGTCATGTTCCACCAGGCTCTGGCTGGACCATCAAACTGGAATACAGCAAAGGTAATCTGTCTTTCCTCCGCGTACTCCAAAGCCGCAAAAATCTCCCCTATTCTTTCCAACCACATCTCTGCCACTTCGGGATCCGAACCCCCAAGAAACTTTGGCGGTCCAAATTTCTGAAACCTCTCGAGAGCTTTATCCATCCTCTCGGGTCCCACTGGCTGAACTGGCCCCTGTCCTTGGGGTTCCGCCATCCTTTCCAAAACTTCGGTAATCCGGTTCTGTACTTCAGCCATTTGATGTAGGGCGGCAGCGATATGACCTTCTTCAGGCCCTGGCGGTACCTGATTTACCTCTGACTCCCGATCCTCCTCAGGTCCCAAAGGCGGGACACGTCCACGGCCTCGGCCTCGACCACCCCTTCGACCTCGTCCTCGACCACGACGTCCTCCGTCCATACTTCTTCAGACCCATCCAATAGTTTAACGTTTAATAAATAAAGTATAATACTCATAAGAATGAGAAAAACATAAAGTAAAGAACAGATAAATTAAAAGTAAGTCAAAAACGACAAATAGAAACCACCACAGATAAGTCAAGTGATGATAAATACATCCTACTAAATCCGTTATCACAGAGTTAGAGAGTAAAGCAAAGCACATGCAGATGAACAGGGACGAGAATCTCTCCTAAGGTTTCTCACACACAAAAGATCCATATACAGGGTCCCCATTCAAACC
>LFJH01000015.1 GCA_001189335.2 Candidatus Paraburkholderia schumanniana | reverse complement strand
AGTGATCAACTGGACGCGATCTACGATCGGATCGAACGTCTGAAGGCGGGCATCCGCGCGAAGGTCGAACACCCGTTTCGCGTGCTCAAGCGGCAATTTGGCTACACGAAGACCCGGTATAGGGGGGTGATGAAAAATACTGCGCAGATCACAACGCTGTTTGCGCTGGGCAATTTGTGGATGGCACGCAAGGCCTTGCGAAGCGCTTGAAATGCTTGAAGCGCTTGAGGATCGAAACGCGAGACTCAGAAAACGAGGCCGCCACGGTTCAAAAGTTGACTAATCACCCGCAGGCCATCGTCGCGATCGATACGATGCGAAGCGTAAAACGTCAGCGCTCTGAAATCGAGTTGTGTAGATGTTCCCTAGGCGCACCGGAGCGTGTGAAAGTCGGGGCGGAGTTTTATAACATGCGCGCGGCCGCATTACTGTAGTGCATCGCGGCAGAGCCCGCGTGGCGTGCGACGGCTTGTTTTGGCGCGCGAAGCAGTAGCACAATCGGCACTGGCATTCTTCGAGTGCGTTTCGACTGATGGAGACGACCGCCATGCAAAAGGACATCGAAGTAGGCGATTACCTGCTCGCCATGCAGGCCGTGCCCCGTTCACGTGAGGAAGGCGGGACGCTGGCGCGGCGCCGTCCGAAGGATACGCGATCCGCGTGCGCGTGACGCGGCTCGACCAGAAGCCGGTGCACGGCACGAAGCTCGCTGACGATTCCGGCGAGATGACTGGCGACCACGGCCCGTTCGAGACCGTCGCGGAGGCCATCGCGCACGGTGAGGCGTGGGGATGGCATTACGTCGCGCGTGTGCTCGGGCATGCGGTGTAGCGGCGGGGCATGCGAAAGGAGGGGCGCACTCCCCGCCTGATGCGGGTACGGGGCGCCGGCGCGGACGACTAGACTTGCCTTCGTCGACCGGATACCGGCCGGCATCAGTCAGTCGGGAGGCCGCCATGATGCCCGTTGCCCTGTACGTCACTCCTCACTACATTGCCTCGGTCAGACGAGGCAAGACGCGCGACTCCTTCGGCGGGGCGGTTCGCTTTGTCGGGGTGGACGCGTTGCCGTTCGATATCGAGCATCTGTGCGTGCTCGATCGCGACACGGCGATCGAGGCGCTGTTCGACGCCATGAGGGATGCGGAGCGGTTGTTGAACGCGGTGTGAGGGAACGTGATGCCCTTTGTCGCGCGATGCGACGGAGGTCGGCCTCGGACGCGTGCGTCAGAAGACACGAAGAACAGCGTTGTGCGCGGAGTCCAGGAGCGTGACGTTTTTATGCCGCTGAAGGAATTCGTCCGTGGCGCGCTTGCATCCTCCATAGTCTTTATAGTCATCGAGGATGATGAAGCCGCCGGGCGACATGAGCGGCAGCGTCGTTTCCAGACATAGCGTGATCGGATCGAACCAGTCGCAATTGATGTGCGCGAAAGCGATCTTCCTGAGGTTCCAGTGCGGCAGCGTGTCTTCGAAGCGTCCGGGGAGCAGGGTGACCCGCTTGCCGTCGACCGGAATGCCATACGCCGCGAAACTGCTCTTTACCTTCGTCAGCAGGTCCGGTTCGTAGCCGTAATATCGGTCGCCGCCGATTCCTTCGGATTCACCGCTGGCGATGACCCGATAACGCTCATGCGATTTCTGGTCGTCCCTTGGTCCCGGCGCGGGGATCATGCCGAACACGTCGAGACCCACGAAGCGCCTGGATCTCGCCATCTGTCTGGCGATGAAGATCCCCGAACCACCCAGCGCGACGCCGAATTCGACGAAGTCACCGGGCACGCGCTGCGTCTGAATCTTCTGGATGCACTGCGCGATGTTTTGCAGCTTCGCGGCGGGCAGGTAGGTGAGCTTTGATCTTGCGATGTCACTGACCGACAGCGGCGGCAGTTGCTTCTTGAATAGGTTCCGAACATATTCGAGCAAGGTCGCCCTCCGGTCGGATCACTCGATGATAGCGCGCCGACGCGCAGTCAAGCCGGGTGGTGTCCTCGTCAGGGACGCGCATTGCGTATCGATATGGGCGATGCGGCTCGAATATCGAGTCTGGCGGAAGACGCACTCGCGCGCAATGGCTGGCCCCGCGCGGATGCTGCGACCAGTGAATCCCAGTGCCTGGAGGAGAACGGCGCGACAGGCGCGTTACCTTCGTAACCGAGGCGTCCGCAGTGCTGTGTTGATCGCGGAAATAAACACCCCGAAACCTTGCGTTGCCGGAGCTCAGGCGAAACCTGGTGTCTCGCGGACTATCTGGTGCCGGGGACCGGACTCGAACCGGCAAGCCGTGAGGCGGCGGATTTTAAGTCCGCTATGTTTACCAATTTCATCACCCCGGCAGGGCGGACGCTATTCTACCACCGTGCCCACCTGTGCCAAAAGCGCCGCCGGACGCGCGATGCCGCAAAAATGCAGGCGATTCGACAAGATTTCGACCCTCACGCATAATCGGCGGCACCGATTCACGCGCAAGGACAGACGATGGGCAAGAGCCGGCTCGAAGCGTTCAGTGATGGCGTGACGCCATCATCATCACGATCATGGTGCTGGAGCTCAAGGTGCCGCACGGCGCCGATCTCGCCGCGCTCGTGCCGCTCCTGCCGGTGTTCTGCGCATACGTGCTGAGCTTCATCTACGTCGGCATCTACTGGAACAACCATCATCACCTGATTCACGCCATCAGGCGCGTGAACGGGCCGGTGCTGTGGGCGAACCTGCATCTGCTCTTCTGGCTCTCGCTCTTTCCCTTCACGACCAACTGGATGGGCGAGAACCACCTGAGCCCCGTGCCGACCGCCTGTTACGGTTTCGTGCTCTTCATGACGGCGATCGCGTGGTACATCCTCACGCGCACGCTGATTTCCATTCACGCCGAAAATTCCGCGCTCGAACGCGCGGTCGGCGCCGATCGCAAGGGCAAGCTGTCCGTGGTGCTCTATCTCGCGGCCATCGCCATCAGCTTCTGGCAGCCGTGGATCGCCGCGGTCATCTACGCGCTCGTCGCGGCCGGGTGGCTCGTGCCCGACCGACGCATCGAGCGCATGCTCGCAAACGAAGAATCGTGATGCGCGTCGGGCTCATCTCCGATACTCACAACCTCGTGCGTCCCGAAGCGCTCGAAGCACTGCGCGGCTGTGCGCACATCGTTCACGCGGGCGACATCTGCAAACGCGACGTGCTCGACACGCTCGCGCCACTTGCGCCGCTGACCGTCGTGCGCGGCAACAACGACCTCGGCCAGGGCGTCGCGGATCTGCCGGAGCATGCGCGCATCGAACTCGGCGGCGCAACCATCCTCGTCGTTCACGACATCGCCGATGTGCCGAAGCAGCTCGACGGCGTCGATGTCGTCGTGACCGGTCATTCGCACAAGCCCTCGATCGAGCGGCGCGATGGCGTGCTGTTCGTGAATCCCGGCAGCGCGGGACCGCGCCGCTTCAGACTGCCGGTCACGCTCGCCCTACTCGAGATTGGCGAAGGCAAGGTCGACGCGCACATCGTTGCGCTCGTGCAATAGAAAAAGGCCGGCGCTTCACGCACCGGCCCTGTGCCGTTCAAGCCTTCATGGCCCGACGCTTACGCGCGCACCGTGCCTTCCGGGAACGCATCGTCCATTTCGGCGGCTTCGCGATGCCCGCGCAGGATCGCGTGCGCTTCCGAGTGCGAGCCGACCGCCGGCGGCGAGCCCTTCAGCGGCTTCTTCGCCGTCTCGTGCAGCGCGATGACCGACACGATACCGATCAGCGAGGCGCCCATCAGGTAGTATGCGGGCATCATCAGGTTGCCGGTCGTGTCGACGAGCCACGCCGTGACGAGCGGCGTCGTGCCGCCGAACAGCGAGACCGACACATTGAAGCCGATTGCCAGCGCGCCGTAGCGGATCTTCGTCGGAAAGAGGGCAGGCAGCGACGACGGCATCACGCCCGTGAACGTCGACAGCAGCGCGCCGAGAATCATCATGCCAGCGAAGATCGACGGGATCGTGCCCATGCGGATCAGCGAGAGTGCGGGAATCGACAGCATCAGCAGCCCGACGCAGCCTGCGAGCATCACCGGCTTGCGGCCGACGGCATCCGAGAGACGGCCCGCGAGGAGCGTCAGCGGCATCATCATCAGCACCATCACGACGAGCACGATGAAGAGGCCATGCGTCTCGTTGAACTTGAGCGTGGCCGACAGATAGCTCGGCAGATACGACAGCGCCATGTAGTCGGTCACGTTGAAGATCAGCACGAGGCCCACGCACTGGAGCAGCGGCTTCCATTGCTGCAGGAGCGTCTCGCGGAACTGCTCCCTGGTCGTTTCGTGCGAGACCGCTTCCGCCTTCTCGGCTTCGCGCTGGAACGCCGGCGTTTCTTCGAGCTTCATCCGGATTTACAGACCGATCAGGCCCAGCGGACCTGCGACCATGAAAGGAATGCGCCAGCCCCACGAGAGGAGCGCTTCCTGGGACAGCACCGCCGTCAGCACCGCGACGACGCCCGCGCCCAGCACATAGCCGACCAGCGTGCCGAATTCGAGAAAGCTGGACATGAAGCCGCGCTTCTTGTCCAGCGAGAATTCGGCGATGAAGGTCGCCGCGCCGCCGTACTCGCCGCCCGTGGAGAAGCCCTGCACGAGACGCGCGACGAGCAGCAGCACCGGCGCCATCACGCCGATGCTCTCGTAGCTCGGAATGATGCCGATACAGAAGGTGCCGACGGCCATCATGATCATCGTCATCGCGAGCACGCGCTTGCGGCCGATGCGGTCGCCGAGTGGGCCAAATACCATGCCGCCGATCGGGCGCACGAGAAACGCGGCCGCGAACGTGCCGAAGGTCGCGAGCAATTGCGCGGCCGGGCTGCTCGACGGGAAGAACACACGGCCGAGCGTCACGGCAATGTAGCTGTAGACGCCGAAGTCGAACCACTCCATCGCGTTACCGATGGCCATCGCGCCGACGGCGCGCTTCAGCAGGGACTGGTCGACGATGGTGATGTCGTCGATGGTGAGATCGGACTTCTGAGTCGATGTATCGCGTTTGCGCCAAAGGCCTTCGTGATGAGAAGACATATTTCGAAAGACTCCGTATTCGATCCCGAGAACTCTCGGTGAGCTTCGGGCGCGCCATCGAAAGGACGGCGCGTATTGCCGGGACAGTGCAGTTTCGCGACGGCGCCGCTTGCTTCGAAAACTCGATGACGGCCGCCCATGGCTCCGCGCAGCATCGAATGAAGCGGATGCTGAAGACGAAAAAAAGCGCGGTGCCGGTACCTCGCAGTGGGTCGCGAAATTGCACTCGGGATGAAACAAACGAATTTGACGTGCGGACGGCGAACCGAGCGGTGAACTCGAGCTGCCGCGGGTGGGCCGCGACATCGGCGAAAAAACAACCTTGAGACGAAAAAGGCCGGCGTGAATCTGGCAAAGCCAGCTAAAAAAACCGACGCGCCTCTTTGTATAAAAACTGTCACTACCGCGCTTGTGTCCGAGGATGCGTTGGACCTTGCGCGTGAATGATGGTGAATTGCTGTTGATAACGAGCGAGATGATAATATGATGACAGACGATACGCAAATCGTTCTGTCCGGTCATAACTGCTCGCCTCGCCGATGCCTTATCTGGAATACGATTGCGCCGAGTTTCGCCTTGGTCGCCTGGTGGTCCGGTCGGATCGGATTGCCGAAGTGTGCGCAACAAAAAAACTGGCCGCATGGGCCGGTTTCAGCAAGGCGATACGGCGCAATTTCAGCTTTGCGGCGGTACGTAGCCCGAAGCGGTATCGGCGCCTTCGCCGAAGAAATACTTCTCCGTCTGCTTGATCAAGTACTGGCGCGCGCGCGGATCGGCCATGTTCAGGCGATTCTCGTTGATGAGCATCGTCTGCTGCTTGAGCCAGTCTTGCCAGGCTTCCTTCGAGATCGTCTCGTAGATCCGCTTGCCGAGCTCGCCCGGCAGCGGCGGAAAATCGAGTCCTTCGGCTTCCTTGCCGAGCTTCGCGCATTGAACCATTCGGGCCATCGTGAGTTTCTCCTCTGTATCGGGGACAAAGCGCCGTGCTGCGCTTGTCAAATCTTGTTCAAAGCTGCTTCATCAGGACGAGCGACTTGCGCTGCCAGTTATAGAGGCGGCGGCGGTCCTCGGGCAGGTCGTCGACCGTCACCTTCACGAAGCCGCGCTTCAGGAACCAGTGCTCGGTCCGCGTCGTCAGCACGAAGATGCGCGTGAGGCCGCGCGCCCGGGCGCGCTGCTCGATGCGTTTCAGTAGCTGTTCGCCGTCGCCGGAGCCTTGCGCCTCGGGCGCGACCGTCAGGCACGCCATCTCGCCGATGCGCTCCTGCGTGTACGGATAGAGCGCCGCGCAGCCGAACAGCACGCCATCGTGCTCGATGACCGAAAAATGGTCGATGTCGCGTTCGATCTGGTGACGTCCGCGCCGCACGAGCGTGCCATCCGCTTCGAGCGGCTCGATCAGCGTGAGAATGCCGCCGACGTCGTCCGGCGTCGCCTCATGCAGGCTTTCGAGATTCTCGTACGAGATCATCGTGCCGACGCCGTCGTGCAGGAACAGTTCGAGCAGCACACTGCCGTCGAGCGCGTACGGAATGATATGGCCGCGCGCGACGCCGCCGCGGCACGCGCGGATCGTATGCTTCAGATAGAACGCGGTGTCGCCCTGAAGTTCGCCGCTTTCCTGCAGGCGATAAGCGTCGTCCAGCGACATTTCGCGCACGAGCTGGCCGTCCGCATCAACGAGACCCGGAATTTCCGTCACGAAAATGATCTTGTCGGCGCGCAAGGCGATGGCGGCGGCCGACGCAACGTCTTCCATCGACAGATTGAACGCCTCGCCCGTCGGCGAAAAGCCGAGCGGGGAGAGCAGCACGAGCTTGTTGCTCGCGAGCGACTGGCGGACGGAATCACCGTCGATCTTGCGTACGACGCCCGTGTGCTGGAAATCGACGCCGTCGAGAATGCCGACCGGCCGCGCCGTCACGAAGTTGCCCGACACCACGCTGATGTGCGCGTGCGCCATCGGCGTGTTCGGCAGGCCCTGGCTGATTGCGGCCTCGATGTCGAGGCGCACTTCGCCGGCCGCTTCCTTCGCCGATTCGAGCGCGCGGGCATCGGTGATGCGCAGGCCATGCGAGAACGCGGACTCGACGCCGTGCAGGCTCAGCTGCTCGTCGAGCTGCGGGCGCGAGCCGTGCACGAGCACGACGTGGATGCCCATCGCGTGCAACAGGCCGACGTCCTGCACGAGCGCATTCAGGCGTCCTTCCTGCACCAGTTCCCCGCCGAACGCGACCACGAACGTCTTGTTTCGGAACGCATGAATATACGGCGCGACGGAACGCATCCAGTCGACGAACTGGGCGTGGGAATCTGGCGCTTCGGGCTCTGCCAAAGCCGGCGGCGATGCCGCCTGTGGGCTCATCGTGAGGTCGGTTTGAGAATTCATCCCGGGATTATAATGCGACGCTATGCCGAATGTTTCCCGTCCCTCACGTCCCGATCAGGCGGGCAAGTCTCAGTCCGCCGATAAATCCCTCGATACCCAGGAGCAGTTGCGACAGCTGCGTGAAAATCTGCTGCACGAAGCACGGGAGGGCACAGGCACGTCCGGCGATGCCGCCGCAGCGCTGAGCAAGAAGGAACTGGCCGCGCGGCGCTTCGCGGGCGCATCGGGCGGCGGCGCAGGTGCGGGATCGGCGCAACCCAAGGGCGGCGAGCGCGAAAATGTTTCGGGTACACAGGGCGCTTCCCCCGCGCCGAAACAGGCGCCTGTGGCATCGGCGGCTCGGCAACCGCAGTCCGCACAGACAGGGCAGAAACCACCCGCGGTGGCGCAGACGAAATCCGCGCCGTCGGCGAAGGCCGATCCCGCTCCGGTGCGCAAGCCGCGTCCCGAACCTACGAGGCCCGCTCCCACGCAGGCAAAGCGCGACGACGCGCGGCGCGAGCAAGCCGATCGTCCGCAGCGAAAAGCGCCGGCAAAGCCAGCGGAAGCGCGCAAGCCCGAACTACAGCGCGAAATGCGGCGTGAAACGCCGCGCGCCGAACGCCGAATCGAGCGGTCGGAAACCGAAGGGCGTGGACACCAGCCGGTGAGGCCCGAGGCGCAACGTGCCGAACATCGAACGGAGCAGCGGGCGTCCGAACCGCGCGCGCCTCGCGAAGAGCGCCCGCCGCCCGCCCCACGCGTCCTCACGCCAAACCCCGTTCCGCCGATTACCTTTCCCGAAGCGCTGCCCGTCTCCGGCCGGCGCGACGAAATCGCACGCGCGATCGAAGCGAATCAGGTCGTGATCGTCAGCGGGGAAACCGGCTCGGGCAAGACCACGCAGCTTCCGAAGATCTGCCTCGCGCTAGGGCGGGGAGTCGGCGCGGGCGGGAGCGGCCTGATCGATCACACGCAGCCACGGTGCATCGCGGCGTCGGCGACGGGACGGCGCATTGCGGAGGGACTCGGCACTCCGTTCAGCGAAGTCGTCGGCTACAAGGTGCGATTCACCGACAACCTCGCGCCGGGCGCGTCCGTCAAGCTGATGACCGACGGCATCCTGCTCGCCGAAACCCAGACCGATCCGCTGCTCGAGGTCTACGACACGATCATCATCGACGAGGCGCACGAGCGCAGTCTCAACATCGATTTCCTGCTCGGGTATCTGAAGGAAATCCTGCCGAAGCGGCCGGACCTGAAGCTGATCGTCACCTCCGCGACCATCGATGCGGAGCGCTTCGCGCGTCATTTCGGCAGCAAGGAGAAGCCCGCGCCGGTGATCGAGGTGAGCGAGCGCCTGTATCCGGTGGAAGTGCGCTATCGGCCGGTGGAAGAGGACAGCGTCGCCGTAAAGTCGGCGCAAGGCACGCTTGCCAGAAGAAGCGATCGAAACGATCGGAAAGCCGACCGCGACCTGATGGAAGCCATCGTCGATGCCGTCGACGAGCTGTGCCGCGTCGGCCCCGGCGACGTGCTCGTGTTCCTGCCCGGCGAGCGCGAAATTCGCGATGCCGCGGAAGCCTTGAGAAAGCACCATCCGCCGCACACGGAGATCCTGCCGCTCTTCGCGCGCCTCTCCGCGCAGGAGCAGGAGCGGGTGTTCCGGCCGTCGAACGCGCGCCGCATCGTGCTCGCGACCAACGTCGCGGAAACGTCGCTGACGGTGCCGGGCATCCGCTATGTCGTCGATACCGGCATGGCGCGCGTAAAGCGCTATTCGTATCGCAACAAGGTCGAGCAGCTGCAGATCGAGCCGGTGTCGCAGGCGGCGGCGAATCAGCGCGCGGGCCGCTGCGGGCGCGTCGCGGACGGCGTGTGCATCCGTCTCTACGACGAAGCGGATTTTCAGGCGCGCCCGCGCTTCACCGATCCGGAAATCCTGCGCTCGTCGCTCGCCTCGGTGATTCTGCGGATGAAGTCGCTGCATCTGACGGCGATCGAAACCTTCCCATTCATCGAGCCGCCGCCGGGCCGCGCGATCGCCGACGGCTATCAGCTGCTCAACGAGCTTGGCGCCGTCGATGACGACAACGCGCTCACGCCGCTCGGCCGCGAACTCGCGCGCCTGCCGCTCGATCCGCGCGTCGGCCGCATGATTCTCGCCGCGCGCGATCATCACGCCCTGAAGGAAGTGTTGGTCATCGCCTCGGCGCTGTCCGTGCAGGACCCGCGCGACCGGCCGATCGAGGCGCAGGAGCAGGCGGATCAGGCGCATCGCCAGTTCGTCGACGAGCGCTCCGAATTCCTGCAATGGACGCGCATCTGAAGGTGGTTCGAGGAAACCGTCGCGCGCAAGAAATCGAACCGGCAGCTCACCGATGCGTGCCGCGCGAATTTCCTGTCGCATCCGCGCCTGCGCGAATGGCGGGACGTGCATTCGCAACTGCTGACGGTCGTGCGCGAGCACGGCTGGCGTCTGAACGAATCGGATGCGACCTTCGAGCAGGTGCATCTGTCGCTGCTGACGGGCTTGCTGGGCAACGTCGGTCTGAAGGCCGACGACGAGCCCCATTACCTCGGCGCGCGCGGCATCAGGTTTCATCTGTGGCCGGGCTCGGCCCTGCTCAAGAAAGCGGGCCGCTGGGTCATGGCGGGCGAGCTCGTCGAGACGAGCCGGCTGTATACGCGCACCATCGCGAAGATCGAGCCCGAATGGCTCGAAACCGTGGGCGGGCATCTGCTGAAGAAGTCGCTCTCGGACGCGCACTGGGAAAAGAAGGCCGCGCAGGTCGTCGCGTTCGAGCGCGCGACGCTCTACGGCCTGACGGTCTATGCGCGCCGGCGCGTGAGCTTCGGCAAGCAGGATCCGAAATACGCGCGTGAACTGTTCATCCGCGGCGCGCTGGTCGAAGGCGAATTCGACACGCGCCTGCCGTTCTTCGCCCACAACCGCAAGCTGGTCGCGGATATCGAGCAGCTGGAGCACAAGTCGCGCCGCCAGGACGTGCTCGTCGACGACGAACTCATCTACGGCTTCTACGATTCGCTGATCCCGGAAGGCATATGGACCGGCACGGCGTTCGAGCATTGGTATCGGGACGAGCAGAAGAAGCAGGGCAACGAGAAGCTGCTGTTCCTCTCGCGCGACGACCTGATGCGCCACGAAGCCGCCGGCGTCACGACCGACCTGTTCCCGAAGCGCATGACGATGTCGGGCATCGAGATGTCGCTCACGTATCACTTCGAGCCGGGCTCGCCGTGCAACGGCGTGACGCTCGCGGTGCCGCTCTACGGGCTGAATCAGGTCGATGCGCGCCGTGTCGAATGGCTCGTGCCGGGCATGATCAAGGAGAAGGCGCAACTGCTGCTGAAGTCGCTGCCGCAGAAGCTGCGCCGTCACGTCGTGCCCTTGCCGGACTATGCGGCGGGCTTCGCCGAGCGCATGCGGGGCCGAAGTTCGGCGCGGGCGCGCTCGTCGATTCGCTCATCGGGGATATCCGGGAGCAGACGCAGGTCGCGGTGAAGAGCGCGGATTTCAAGCTCGAAACGCTGCCCGCGCACCTGTTCATGAACTTCAAGGTGATCGATGAGCACGGCCGCCAGCTGGCGATGGGCCGCAATCTCGCGCAGTTGCGCGCGGAGCTGGGCGGTCAGGCGCAGCAGCAGTTCCAGAAGCTGACCTCCGCCGCCGCGAGCGTGGCGCTCGATGCGCTGTCGGGCGACACGAACGCGCCGCCGTCGACGCAAGCACAACCGGCAGGCGCTGGCACCGCGCTCTACGAAAATCTCACGACCTGGAATTTCGGCAAGCTGCCCGAGCTGCTCGAAATCCGCCGGCGCGGACAGACGCTGTTCGGCTATCCGGCGCTCGTCGATCGCGGCACGCACTGCGACGTCGAAGTGTTCGATTCGCCCGAGGAAGCGGCACGTATTCATCGCGCGGGCTTGCGGCGGCTGTTCGCGCTGCAGCTGCGCGAGCCGATCCGCTATCTGGAGAAGAACCTGCCGGGCCTGCGCGAAATGTCGATGCAATTCATGGCGCTCGGCACCGCCGACGAGCTGCGCGACCAGATCGTCGAGACGGCGCTGGATCGCGCGTGCCTGCAAGACCCGCTTCCCGACGATGCCAGCTTCCACGCACGTCGCGACGCGGCAAAAGGGCGGCTGACGCTGCTTGCGCAGGAAATCGCGCGCCTGGTCGGCACGATCCTGACCGCATACGCCGCGCTCGCCAGGAAGCTCGCACAGGCGAAGCCGTTCGCCCAGGCCTACGCCGATATGCAGACGCAGCTGAACGCGCTGATCGCCAAGCGCTTCGTCATCGACACGCCGTATGCGCAGCTCGCGCACTTCCCGCGCTATCTGAAGGCAATCGGCTTGCGCATCGACAAGCTCAAGGCCGACCCGGCCCGCGATGCGCGCCTGTTCGCCGAGCTGTAGCCGCTCGCGCTGCATCATCAGCGGGCGCTGTCGCAGCGCGGTGGCGTCGCGGATGCGCGGCTTTCGGAATATCGCTGGCTGCTGGAGGAACTGTGCGTGTCGCTGTTCGCGCAGGAATTGCGCACGCCGATGCCGGTTCCGATCAAGCGTCTGCACAAGGTCTGGGAATCGATGCAGCGATGAGATTTCGGCGGGCCATCGGCCTGCGCGGAAAATCCCTTCATTTCTTGCGCCGACGCAGCGTATTGCGCAAAAACCCGCTGCAGGTCAACCCGATCCGCGGGGCGAACGTTCTACAACGACGCCTGCCTTCCGAAGCCAATTTCCCATGCGCAATATTTTCCGTTCCGGCCGCCCGTTCGGCCGTTTCCGTGCGGCCGCCGCATGCGCCGCGCTCGCGACCGGCGCCGCCCTGATCGCCACGTCGGCGTTCGCCAACAACGTCATCGTGCTCAATTCGGCCGAAGCCACCTTGAGCCTGATCGACGAGAACACGCGTTAGGTCATCGGCACCGTGCCGACCGGCAAGGAGCCGCACCATCTGATGCCGACGCCCGACAGTTCGTCGCTGATCGTCGCGAATTCGGTGTCGAACAACCTGATGTTCGTGGATCCGAAAACCGGCGCGCTCCAGCGCTGGGTGCAGGACATCGAGGATCCTTACCAGATCGGCTTTTCGCCGGACAAGAAGTGGTTCGTGTCGACCGGACTGCGCCTCGACCGTCTCGATATCTATCACTTCGACGGCAAGAATCTGAGTATCGCGAAGCGCCTGCCGTTTGCGACGATGCCCAGCATCGCGTTCACCAACGACAGTTCGACGGCCTTCATCTCGCTGCAGGTGTCGGGCGAGATCGCCGCGATCGACCTGCCGACGCAGACCGTGAAATGGAAGATGAAGGTCGGCAAGGTGCCGGCGGGCGTATGGCTCACGCCGGGCGACAAATACCTGCTCGTCAGCATGACGGGCGCGGATTACGTGGCCGTCGTGGACTGGCGTAACCAGAAGGTCGTCAAGACCATCACGACGGGCAAGGGCGCGCATAACTTCCGTTCGCTCGTCGACGGCAGGCACGTCGCCGCGTCGAACCGCGTGGCGAATACGATCAACATCATCGACGAGGACGCTCACGAACGTCGGCGACATCACCGGCCTGCTGCCCGGCCCGGACGACATGGAACTTTCCGCGGACAAGAAGTATCTGTGGGTTACGTTCCACTTCGCGAAGCACGTCGGCGTGATCGACCTTGCGGATCGTAAGCTGATCCAGATCATCAAGGTCGGCCGTTCGCCGCACGTCATCTACTTCTACAATCGCGCGCCGAACGGGGCGTAAACTATCGGGAGAGGGCGCCCAAGCGCGCCCTATACTACGATTGAGGTAGGGCCGGCGCATCTGGCGGCCGCACGCATCACGGAGCACCATGTTTCATTCCATCCTTTCGTCGCTCGACGGTTTCGTTTCCTGGCTGCAGACGCTGCTCTACGTCGACGTGGTTCAGCCCGTGCTGTTCAAGATCGGCATGATGGACTACGACGAGGACACGTACGACGCGCTCTACTGGGTGATCGTCGGCGTGCTGGAAGTCTTCGCGATGTACGCCATCCTGCGACCGCTCGAAGCGTTCCGACCTGCGGAAACCTGGAAGGATCGCAGAGGCGTGCGCGTGGATGTGCTCTATATACGTGGATCGTCAAGCTCGGCATCCTCAATCTCTTCTTCTTTTTCACGTTCCAGCCGCTCTTCGATGCGCTGCAGAGCTGGCTGCGCATCCACAGCGTGCCGAATCTCGAGATCGACAACCTGTGGCCGGGCGTCACCACGCAGCCGCTCGTCACGTTCGTCATTTATCTGCTGATTCTCGATTTCGCAGGTTACTGGTATCACCGCCTGGAGCATCGCTTCGGCATCTGGTGGGAACTGCATGCGGTGCATCACAGCCAGCAGAAAATGTCGCTGTGGACGAACGACCGGAACCATCTGCTCGACGACATCCTGCAGGCGAGCTTCTTCGCGTGCGTGGCGCTCGTGATCGGCGTGGAGCCGTCGCAGTTCGTCGTGCTCGTCGCCATCACCAATTTCATGCAGAGCGTGCAGCACGCGAACATTCGCCTGCACTTCGGCTGGCTCGGCGAGCGCATCGTCGTGAGCCCGGCGTTCCATCGCCGCCATCATGCGATCGGCTTCGGCCACGAAGGCACGACGTACGGCTGCAACTTCGGCGTGCTGTTTTCATTCTGGGACATCCTGTTCCGCTCGGCGTCGTTCGACCGCACCGTCGAGCCGACCGGCATCCGCGACCAGCTCGGCGCGCCGGGCGTGGCGCCCGTCCATTACGGCGACGGTTTCATCGAGCAGCACTGGCTCGCGTTCAGGCGCATCGGCGCGCGGCTGAGCTCGCGTCGCGCGGGCGCGTCGGCCTCCGACAACTCGGCAGCCGTCTGAGCTTTCTCCTGAAGACCCGCGCCCGCGAGCGGCACTGGTTTATCCTGTCGGTTCCTTTTACTTCGACGAAACACGCATGAATGACTTGCTGCGTTCGTTCGTGCGCGCGCTCGCGAACGTCTTTCACCCGCGCATGCTGTGGCTCACGCTGATGCCGTTCGGCGTCGCGATCGTGGTATGGGGCGGCCTCCTCTGGTTTTTCTGGCAGACGCTCACCGGCGCGGCCAACAACTGGCTGAACGGCTGGGCGCTGACGTCCGCGATGTATCGTCTTTTCGACTATGTCGGGTTCTCGTCGCTGCATGCGGTGATCGCGCCATTCTTGGTCGTCATCGTGACGATTCCGCTGATCGTCGTGACCGTGCTGCTGCTGATCGCGACGCTGTCGATGCCCGGCGTCATCAAGCTGCTCACGCGCCGGCCGAAGGGGCATTACGCGTCGCTGGAGGAGCGGCGCGGCGGCTCGTGGTACGGCAGTCTTGGCCATTCGGTCGTGACGACGGTCGTGTGTCTCGTGCTGCTCGTCATCACGCTGCCCCTGTGGCTGATTCCGCCGTTTTTCGCGCTCATTCCGCCGCTCCTGTGGGGCTGGCTCACCTACCGCGTGATGACCTACGATGCCCTCGCGCTCCACGCGAGCGCCGAGGAACGCCGCGCGATCGTGCGCGACGCGCGCTGGCCGCTGTTTGGTATCGGCATCGTGAGCGGTCTGCTCAGCTCCGTTCCGACGATGCTCTGGGCATGGTCCATCTGGCTGCTGCCGCTTTTTCCCGTGGTAGCTGCCGTGACGATCTGGGCGTATGCGTTCATCCTCGTGTTTTCCGCGCTCTGGTTTGCGCATTACTGTCTGCACGCGCTCGAGCGCCTGCGCGCGAACGAAGCGCACTATCCCGCGATCACGGTCGAATCCTGACGCGCGACCTCGAATAGCAAAGGGGCGTTATGGGCATTGGCGTCATCATCGGCGACGAGATCCTGTCCGGGCGCCGCACCGACAAGCATCTGCCGAAAATCATCGAACTGCTGGGCGCGCGCGGGCTGTCGCTCGACTGGGCCGAATACGTCGGCGACGATCCGGCGCGCATCACCGCGACGCTCGCACGCACGTTCGCGTCGGGCGACATCGTCTTTTCGACGGGCGGCATTGGCGCGACCCCCGACGACCACGCGCGCCAGTGCGCGGCCAGGGCGCTGGGTCGGCCGCTCGAACTGCATCCGGAAGCGGCGGAGCTGATCCGCGCACGCATCCGCGACACGTCGGCCCAGGCGGGCAAGCCGGCCGATCTCGAGTCGCCGGAGAACCTGCATCGGCTGAACATGGGGACGTTTCCGCAGGGCGCGGAGATCATCCCGAATAGCTACAACAAGATTCCCGGCTTCTCCGTCGGCGATCATCACTTCGTGCCCGGCTTTCCGGTGATGGCGTGGCCGATGATCGAATGGGTGCTCGACACCAGATACGCGCATCTGCATCACGCGAGCCCGTACGTCGAGCGGTCGCTGCTCGTGTTCGGTCTGCCGGAATCGCGTATCACGCCGCTGATGGTGGCGATCGAGCGCGACTTCGACGGCGTGCGGGCGTTCAGTCTGCCGAGCGTCGGCGATGCGGCGCGCGGCGCGCTCTATGCGCGCTCGCATATCGATCTGGGCGTGAAGGGCGATCCGGAAAAAGCAAACGCGGCGTTCGAGGTGCTGCGCGAAGGCGTGATCGCACTGGGCGGCGAAGTGGTGGAAATGCCGCCGGAAGAAGCGAAATGACGTTGCTGGAAGTGATCGCGACGACGGTCTCCGACGCACGCGCGGCCGAGCGCGGCGGCGCCGACCGCCTCGAACTCGTCACCGCGATGGGCGAGGGCGGGCTGACGCCGAGCATCGGGCTGATCGAAGCCGTGGTCGATGCGGTCGGCATTCCGGTGAATGTGACCGTGCGGCCGCACAGCCGCTCGTTCGTCTACGATGCCGACGACGACTACGCGGTCATGACCCGCGACGTGCGCGCGATCGCAAGGACGGGCGCGAACGGCATCATCGCGGGGATGTTGCGTGCGGATGGCTGGGTCGACACCGAGGGCCTTGCGCGCGTGATCGAAGCCGCCGATGGCTTGCAGCTCACGTTCCACCGCGCGTTCGACGAGGCGCGCGATCTGGTCGCGGCGTTCGACACGCTGCTGCGATTCGATGCGGTGACGAACGTGCTGACTTCGGGCGGCAAGCCGTCGGTGCTGGCAGCGGAAGCGATGATCGCGCGATTGATCGAACGATCGAAGGGAACGCGCTGCACGGTGCTTGCGGGTGCGGGACTTTCGGCGGAGGCCGTCGCGCCATTCGTCGCCTCCACGGGCGGGCGGGCGATGCACGGGCGGGCGATGCATTTCGGCTCGGGCGTGCGTGTCGATGGAAAAGCGCTCGCGCCCGTCGATGAGGAAAGGGTCAGGCGCGTGCGGGCGTTGCTCGACGCGCCCGGTCGAGACTAATGCTCAAGCGCCGATCCACGGCAATCCACGGAAGCACCATCCGGACACGGTTTTCCGATGTCCTTGGCCGTCCTTGTCGCCCTCGAAACCTTCCAGAAGATCGTAGGCCTTCCCAAACCCTTCCTTCTGCGCCGTGATGGCCGCCAGCTTCGAACGCGCCGCGCTGCGGCACAGGAAAATCACTGGTGTATCCGGGGTGACGACCTGTCGTAATTGTTCGATAAACTCGGCGTTCGGCACAGAACCGGGGTAGCGGATCCACTCGATGTGCGCGTACTGCGCGCCGTCGATTGCCGGGCGGCCTACCCAGTCGAGTTCCGCGCGCGTGCGGACGTCGACGAGGCGCGCGCTCGGGTCGAGTTGCAGCAGTTCGAACGCTTCGGCGGGCGAGAACGCGCCAGCGTAGGTCAGCGTGTTTTCGGTGGCGCGGCGCTCGGCCTGACCATACAGTTGTTTCAGCGTGCTCATGGCGCGTTGTCTCCGGTAAAGCGCAAAGAATCATTCTAGCGTGATGCCGCTGGCCGTAAGCTTTCGCCATTGTCACCGCGTTTGTACCGGATGCGCCGAAGTGGCGCATATGCGAACGCTTGCACCAACATGATGCTTGATTCGGATCGGTCGCAAAATAGCGCACCCAAGAGGTGCGCGAAGCGATGGCGGCACGTCGGATCGCGCCTCACAACAGAAAGTCGTTTCACACAAACGCGCGCTGCTTCAAGCGCTTAGCGCAAAGTTGGTGTGCCTGGCACGGAAGCTGCTTTTCATCCTCGATTGAATCGATGTACAGGATTGGTCGGGGCGGCGGAGCGATTCGCCGACTTTTGTTAATCAGGAGATAGGTAATAATGGATAAATCCGTGGCCGACGTCATGCAACTCGTCAAGGACGAGGACGTCAAGTTCGTCGACCTCCGTTTCACCGACACGCGCGGCAAAGAACAACACGTTTCCGTGCCGGTCTCGGCATTCGACGAAGACAAATTTGAAAGCGGCCACGCTTTCGACGGTTCGTCCATCGCAGGCTGGAAGGGCATTGAAGCGTCGGACATGCGGCTCGTGCCGGACGCGAACACCGCCTTCATCGACCCGTTCTTCGAAGAGTCGACTCTCGTTCTGAGTTGCGATGTGGTCGAGCCCGCCGACGGCAAGGGCTACGAGCGCGATCCGCGTTCGCTCGCGAAGCGCGCGGAAGCCTATCTCAAGAGCTCGGGTCTGGGCGATACCGCCTACTTCGGTCCGGAGCCGGAATTCTTCATTTTCGACTCGGTGCAGTGGAACACGGACCAGTCGGGCACGTTCGTGAAGATCGGCTCGGAAGAAGCACCGTGGTCGTCGGCGAAGGAATTCGAAGGCGGCAACACCGGCCACCGTCCGGGCACGAAGGGCGGCTATTTCCCGGTCGCGCCGGTGGATACGTTCCAGGACATCCGCTCGGAAATGTGTCTGCTGCTCGAGCAGATCGGCATTCCGGTCGAAGTGCACCACCACGAAGTGGCGGGCCAGGGCCAGAACGAAATCGGCACCAAGTTCTCGACGCTGGTTCAGCGCGCCGACTGGCTGCAGCAGATGAAGTACATCATCCATAACGTCGCGCACACGTACGGCAAGACGGCGACCTTCATGCCGAAGCCGGTCGTGGGCGACAACGGCTCGGGCATGCACGTTCACCAGTCGATCTGGAAGGACGGCCAGAACCTGTTCGCGGGCAACGGCTACGCTGGTCTGTCGGAATTCGCGCTGTTCTACATCGGCGGCATCATCAAGCATGTGCGCGCGCTCAACGCGATCACGAACCCGGGTACGAACTCGTACAAGCGTCTCGTGCCACACTTCGAAGCACCGGTCAAGCTGGCTTACTCGGCTCGCAACCGTTCGGCATCGATCCGCATTCCGCACGTGTCGAGCCCGAAGGGCCGCCGTATCGAAACGCGCTTCCCGGATCCGCTGGCGAACCCGTACCTGTGCTTCTCCGCGCTGATGATGGCGGGTCTCGACGGCGTGCAGAACAAGATTCATCCGGGCGAAGCCGCGGACAAGAATCTGTACGATCTGCCGCCGGAAGAAGACAAGAAGATCCCGACCGTGTGCGCGGGCCTCGACGAGGCGCTCGACGCGCTCGACGCGGATCGCGAGTTCCTGACGCGCGGCGGCGTGTTCACGGATTCGATGCTCGACGCCTACTTCGAACTGAAGACGCAGGAGCTGCAGCGTTATCGTCAGTCGGTGCATCCGATCGAGTTCGAGATGTACTACTCGCTGTAAGCATGACGGCAGCGCGTTTCCTCGGCAGCAGTTCGATGAAGCGCGCGGCGCATGCCATGCGGTGACGAAAAAGGGACGGCGCGCCGTCCCTTTTTTAATCGCCGCCATTTGCTGCGGCTTCCCCGAATCGAAGAGAAGATCGGTGTCACGAACGACCTCAATCCTTGCACGATGGTGCTCAAGAATCTGATCAAGGCGCGCAAAGGCCACGCCGACGCGTTCTCCGACGACGCCGAGCTTGCCGCGAGCGGGCTTCTGCCGGGGTTCGAGGCGCTGCCCACGAACGTCCTCGTTCTCGACATGCGCAGCGTCAAGATCGCGTACGCGAACCCTTCGGCGGAAGCGATGCTCGAGATGTCACGCAAGCAGCTCACGCAGATGAACTGGCCGGAGCTCTTCGCCAATGCGGACGAACTGGCAGGCACGATCGCGTCGATTGCGGAGAATCGCTTCAACGCGACGCGGCTCGATGCCGTGCTCGAGCGTCCGGGGCGGGAGCCGGTGCATGTGCATGCGATCGTCGGTTATCTGGAAGCGGCCACCGATTACGTGCTGCTGGAACTCTTCGAGAACGAGCGCCATCTACGCACGGACAGGGAAGAGCGCATCCACGATCTCACCGCGGTCAACAAGCAGCTGATCCGCAATCTCGCACACGAGATCAAAAATCCGCTCGGCGGGATTCGGGGGGCCGCGCAGCTGCTCGAATTCGAGCTTGGCGCGCGCGAACGCGATGAGTTGCGCGAGTACACGCAGGTGATCATCAAGGAATCGGACCGCCTGCAGACGCTCGTCGACCGGTTGCTCGAGCCGCATCGGCATCCGCATATCGTCGGCGATGTGAACATTCATGAGGTGTGCGAGCGCGTGCGCGCGGTGATTCTCGCCGAGTTTCCGCGCGGGCTCACGATCGAGCGCGACTACGACGTGAGCGTGCCCGACCTGCGCGGCGACAAGGAGCAGCTGATACAGGCACTCCTGAACATCGTGCGCAACGCGGCCGAGGCACTGAAGGAACGTATTTCGCAAGGCGGTGCGAAGATCGAGCTGCGCACGCGCATCGCGCGCAAGGTGACGATCGGCAAGAAGCTGCACAAACTGGCATTGGACTTGCATATCACTAACAACGGTCCGGGCATCCCCAGCGAGATCCGCGACCGGATCTTCTTTCCGCTCGTGTCGGGCCGGGAAGACGGCAGCGGTCTCGGCCTCACGCTCGCGCAGTCGTTCGTGCATCAGCACGACGGCTTGATCGAAGTGGAGAGCAAGCCGGGCTGCACCGAGTTCGCCATCCTGTTGCCGTTTGAGAACTAATCGAGAGTGGATCAGGATCGACCAGCGACTTCACGCCAAGCACGTGACACATCAGGCCTCGAGGCCTGAGCGTTTCGACGGGCTCACACCGAACCATACGAAGACTTCTCGCCGAACGATATGAAGCCGATCTGGATAGTAGACGACGACCAATCCATCCGCTGGGTGCTGGAAAAGGCGCTCGCACGAGAGAATTTCACGACGCGCAGCTTCTCGGGCGTGCACGACGCGCTCGCCGCACTGGAGCAGGAAAGCCCGCAGGTGCTCGTATCGGACATCCGCATGCCGGGCGGCTCCGGGCTCGAGTTGTTGCAGACGGTGCGCGACCGTTTGCCGGGACTGCCGGTCATCATCATGACGGCGTTCTCCGATCTCGACAGCGCCGTCGCGGCGTTTCAGGGCGGTGCATTCGAATATCTCGCCAAGCCGTTCGACGTCGACAAGGCCGCCGAGCTGATCCGCCGCGCGGTCGATGAAAGCATGCGCGGCGAGGCGGCCCATGACGAGCGCGTGACGGAAACGCCGGAGATGCTCGGCCAGGCGCCCGCGATGCAGGACATGTTCCGCGCGATCGGGCGCCTGTCCCATTCGGCGGCGACCGTGCTCATCACGGGCGAATCAGGCACCGGAAAGGAGCTTGTCGCGCGGGCTTTGCACCGACATAGCCCGCGCTCGAACGGACCCTTCATCGCGCTGAACACGGCGGCGATTCCGAAGGACCTGCTGGAATCCGAGCTGTTCGGCCACGAGCGCGGCGCGTTCACCGGCGCGCAGGCGATGCGCCAGGGCCGCTTCGAGCAGGCCGAGAACGGAACGCTGTTTCTCGATGAAATCGGCGACATGCCCTTCGACCTGCAGACGCGCCTGCTGCGCGTGCTGTCGGACGGGCAGTTCTATCGCGTGGGCGGGCACAATCCCTTGCGCGCGAACGTGCGCGTGATCGCCGCGACACATCAGAATCTCGAATCGCGCGTGCGGCAGGGCTTGTTCCGCGAGGACCTGTATCACCGTCTGAACGTGATCCGTTTGCGCCCGCCCGCATTACGCGAGCGCAGCGAGGACATCCCCCTGCTCACGCGGCATTTCCTGCAGAAAAGCGCACGCGATCTCGGTGTCGAGCCGAAGCGCGTGTCCGACGACGCGCTCGCCTATCTCGCGTCGCTGCCGTTTCCGGGCAACGTGCGCCAGCTTGAGAACCTCTGCAACTGGCTCACGGTGATGGCGCCGGCGCAGGTGATCGAGCAGAAGGATCTGCCGCCGGATCTCACGCCGCGCCAGGAGCATGCGGCGGAGAGCATCGCGGTATCGACGGACGGCGCGGTGGCGCCGACGCCCGCTGTCCCGAACGGCGCGGCTTCCTCGCCGGTAACTGCCACGGCGAGCGTCGCGAGCGTCTGGGAAAACGGCTTGCGCACGGAAGTAGCGCGCCTGCTGCGCGAGAACTCAGCCGATGTGATGGACGAGCTCGCGCGTCGCTTCGAAGCGGCGGTCATCCGCGAGGCGCTCGACTTCACGCGCGGTCGCAAGGTGGAGGCGGCGGAGCGGCTGGGCATCGGCCGCAATACGATCACGCGCAAGATTCAGGAACTGCATCTGGACGCGTGACACGCCTTGACACAGGGATCAGACGATGGTCACGATGACCGGCGTGTGATCGGAAGGCTGATCCCACTTGCGCGGCACCTTGTCCACTTCGCACGATGTGCATGCCGCCGCGAGTTCCGCCGACAGCAGGATGTGATCGATGCGCAGCCCTGCGTTACGGCGGAACGCGAGCATCCGGTAATCCCACCACGTGAAGAGCTTTTCCGGTTGCTCGAACTTGCGGAACGCGTCGGTCAGGCCCAGTTCGATGAGCCTCACGAAGTGCGCGCGTTCTTCCGGCGACACGAGATTCTGACCTTCCCACGCTGTCGGATCGTGCACGTCCCGGTCATCGGGGGCGATGTTGTAATCGCCGCAGAGCGCGAGCTTCGGATGCCGCGCCATGTCCTCGCGCAGCCATTCGCGCAGCGCATCCAGCCAGCGCATCTTGTAGGCGAATTTCTCCGAGCCGGGCGCCTGTCCGTTCGGGAAATACGCGGAGATGATCCGTACGCCGTCGACCGTCGCGGCGATCACGCGCTGCTGCAAGTCCTCGAAGCCGGGAATGTTGCGCACGACGCTGATTTCGTCGACTTCATGGCCCGCATCCGTACACACCAGGATGCCGACGCCGTTATACGTCTTCTGTCCCGCGAACCAGCTTTTGTAGCCGGCGGCTTCGAATTCGGCGCGCGGAAACTTCTCGTCCGGGAGCTTCAGCTCCTGAAGGCACAGCACGTCGACCTGCGAGGTCGCGAGCCAGTCGATCACGTGCTGCTGGCGAACTTTGAGGGAATTGACGTTCCAGGTGGCGATTTTCATTGCTTGGCCGAAGTGTTAGGGAACATCTGCACGACTCGATTTCAGAGCGCTGGACGTTTTACGCTTCGCATCGTATCGATCGCGACGATGGCCTGCGGGTGATTAGTCAACTTTTGAACCGTGGCGGCCTCGTTTTCTGAGTCTCGCGTTTCGATCCTCAAGCGCTTCAAGCATTTCAA
>LFJH01000225.1 GCA_001189335.2 Candidatus Paraburkholderia schumanniana | reverse complement strand
ACCCCGCACCTTGATCCGCGGCCATCGCGAGCGTCTGCTGCTTCATTGTCTTTTGCCTTTCTCGTTGCTTGTGCGCTCTATAACGCTTGACGCGCACAAGCGGTGGACTTAATCAGCATTGCCCTAATGCACGCCTCGCCCAGGACATTCCCAAGCATGATTTCACGGTTCGCTTCGTTAGCCAGCATGCACGGCGGCGCATGTCTGAATTGCACATAGGCGGAATCGCACATACACCCGCGACGACTAGCGAGACGCTATCTCCATCGGAACAAGTACTGTATATTTATACAGTATGAGAAGGCCAGTTGGTAAGGGGTGAACCATGGAGTCGAGCGGCGAAAATCTAAGCAGGAAGCAGTTTGCCCGGGCGGTGCGTGACCTTGAGCGCATCACGCGCCAGATAGCCGGGCGTTATATCGATAAAGGCGTGCCACTGACCTGGCGCCTGTTGCATGCCATCGAAGCGGAGGCGGTGGCCGACCTGGGCTTTGCCGGACGGCACGAAGCCGCTTTGCGCCAGATGTTTGCGTGGCCGGATGACTTTCATTTCCCCGAAACCGACGATGTCGTCGACGTCGCGTCGTCCGACGCCTTGCCCGCCATTTTCGCCTTCGCCGTCGATGCTTACGAGCGCGCCGCACGACACGGTCGACCGCAACTCGTCATCGCTGCGCACTGACGTTGTCACGCACGGCACGCGGCTCGAATCGCGTGCTCGGCTGATCCCATTTCGTATCGAACCACCTCACGGCACGAATTCCGCTGCCATGCCCGCATCGGTGCGCGCTTCGAGCCTGCCGCCGCGGCATGCGGCGCGAAACTGCTCGTAGTCTTTTTCCACTTGATCCGCATAGCCGCGTCCGTAGCGCACGAGCACCTGGGCCATGCGGTCGCTGTTGCCGAGATAGCCTGAGACTTCAGGCGCGTGACCGCCCGGTTTCGCATGTGTCTGGGCCAGCGCCCAGCCACAGAGCGCGGCGTACTCCCTGAACGCCTGCGAATCGAAGGTTTCGAGTTCGGCGGAAATCTTCATGTCGCGCAACTGGCGGATATAAAGCGTGCGGCCCATCGGACCCGTCGCCCAGCCGAGAAACGGACCGGTGGCCACCTGCATCAGGCGTTGTCCCTGCACGACGCGCTGGCCCTCGTGCCGAGGCCGATCTTCGTCCTTCCGCGCCTTCGCGTATCTCGCGACGACCGATGTCGATGCCTCCGTGCGCCTGCAGAATTGTGCTGCCGCGATAAAACGCGAACGGCGACGCCAGCGTGCGACCATAGCGCAACGGAATCAGTGCGCCGACACGACCGGCGCTGCCTGCCCGCAAGAGTTCGACGGGATCCCGATCAATATCGCGATTGAATCGTGCGCGCCGCGCGGGATGCGCTCGCGCGCGGCGCGTCCGTTCGCGCGACGTTGCTGCCAGGTCTCCCGGGCCATCGTTCGCTCTCTTGGTCTTGTACTCGTGCGTGGAAGAAAGGTCGGGTAGACGACAGTAGACGAGCAACCACGCCGACTGCAAGACAGTTATCGAAACTTAAGCGAACACGTGCGCTTGACGTCCGGCATCTGAAGCCCGACCCTGTGCGCAGTGCAATACAGCGCGGCACGCGCCTTCCGACACCATGCCGAACACTTCCGATCTCTTCGACCAACAGCGCGCCGACTGGCAGGCGGACCCGCATGCCGCTTTCGACGCGTGGCTCGCGCAACAGTCGTTCAGGGCGTCATCCGCCGATGTGTATCGCGCGCAGTGTGAGCTTCCCTCGGTTTTTCGCCTTCCACGGGTCCGAGTTATGCAGCGGCATCCTTGGTCGACTGAGCCTTGATCCAGTCTTGCAGAAACTGAACTGGCGATACGAAGCCGAGCGACGAATGACGA
>LFJH01000224.1 GCA_001189335.2 Candidatus Paraburkholderia schumanniana | reverse complement strand
TCTTCCACCAGATCGACAAACCTACGACGACGCCTTCGCGCGCGCTCCGTCCGCGGATTCGTGCGGCGGCAGATAGTCCGGCAGCGGATCGTGCCCCTTTCGCTTCAGGCGCTCGCTGTAGAACTCGCATTTTCCGGATGGGGTACGGAAGCCGCCCTCCGCCAGTGGCGCTTCGGGGATCTTGAGCTGCAGCCAGCCAGCTGTCTTGAGCGTGTCCCAACACTCGTCGCCTTCGAGCGTGGAATCGCTCCAGCGGAAAGCCTTCGACGCAATTTGCTCGTCGCTTTCGAAAAGCGCCGGCTCGACAAGTCCCATCGTGCGCGCCAGACTACGGAAGATTTCGGTGTTCGGGCGCGATTCACCGACGGGCTGAATCGCCGGCAGATTCGCCATGACGTGCGTGTGCCCGTATGACTTGTGTACGTCCAGATGTTCGAGCTGGGTCGTCGCGGGGAAGATCAGGTCGGCGTAGTCGGCCGTATCGGTCTGGAAATGCTCGAGCACGATCGTAAACAGGTCTTCGCGCGCGAATCCCGCCGCTACCTTCGCCGAGTCGGGTGCGACTGCGACAGGATTCGAGTTGTAGACGATCAGCGCTTCGACCTTCGGCCCGAATGTCTCATCGCCCGGATGCAATAACGCGTCGCCGATCGCATTCATGTTGATGGCGCGCGGAAGCTTCGATGGCCAGCCGGGCAGCAGGTCCGGACGTTCGAATGCGGAGTTGTCGACCGGCGCTCAGCCCGATGAAGACAGGAGCAGGCCGCCGGCGCGTTTGCGCCAGGCTCCCGTAAGCGATGGCAGGCAAGCGATCGCACGCACCCCGTTTCCGCCACCGCGCACGCGCTGCATGCCGTAGTTGAGGCGAATCGAAGCCTTCTTCGTCGATCCGAACGCACGCGCCAGTTCCACCACCACGCTCTCTTCGATGCCGCAAATCTGCGCCACACGCGATGGCGGATACTGCGCGGCGCGCGTCGCAAGTTCATCGAATCCCAACGTATGCGCCTTGACGTATTCGTGGTCGATGAAATCCTCGCGGATCAGCACGTCGATCATCCCCAGCGCAAGCGCCGCGTCGGTGCCCGGCCGAAGCGCGATGCGCTGATGACACTTCTCGGCCGTGAGCGACTTATAGGGATCGATGGCGATCAATTTCGCGCCGCGCCGCTTGGCTTCCTGTGCGCGCGTCCAGAAGTGCAGACTCGAGGCGATGGGGTTTGCGCCCCAGATCAGAATCAACTTGCTCTCGTCGTAATACTCTGAATGCATGCCGAGACTCGCGCCGTAGGTGTAGCGCAGACCGGCAGCACCCGCCGCCGCGCAAATGCTGCGTTCCAGTCGTGACGCACCGAGCACGTTGAAGAACCGCGCCGCGATGCTCTCGCCCTGGACGAGTCGCATGGTTCCGGCATAGCTGTAGGGAACGATGGCTTCGGGCGCACGCCGGGCGATTGAACCCAGGCGCTCCGCAGCGATGCCCAGTGCTTCGTCCCAGTTGATCGGCTCGAACCTCCCCTCGCCCTTTTTGCCCACTCGCCGCAGTGGCGTCAAAAGGCGATCCTTGTGGTGCGTGCGCTCGGGGTAGCGCGCGACTTTCGTGCAAAGCACGCCCTGGGTAGGTGGATGGTCTGGGTCGCCGCTGACCTTGATTGCTTTGCCGTCTCTGACGGTTACGCGCAGTGCGCACGTGTCTGGACAATCATGCGGACATACGGCTCGGGCGAACTCGGCTGGAGCGTTCATTGAAGGGTCCGTGTATAGACCGGAGACATGGGTAACGGGTGTGTCAGGACATGGGTAACACATTTAAGGAACCTCTGCCAAACTCCCGATCCTGGCACCTGATTGGACTATCCTGGAAAGAAGAGAAATTCAAGGACA
>LFJH01000223.1 GCA_001189335.2 Candidatus Paraburkholderia schumanniana | reverse complement strand
TGGCCTACGGCCAGCTCTGCGCTCCGCGTGCGGCTTCCGGGTGGCCCCTTGACCGTCTGCCACGCCGAACACCTTCCGTTATTAAGTATTTAAATACTTAATAACGATTCCATGCTGTAGAGCCATTCCATGCTGTAGAGCCAACCGGGAAGGAGAAACCACGATGCAAGTACGAACCCTCGCCCAAGCGATAGCTTTCGGAGAAGTAGCCGCGCAATACCAGCAGCTGCGGCGCGAGCATCCGACGATTCGCGCGCTGACGATCAAGCGCTACATCCGCGACAACGAAGGACTCACGGACTCACGCCAGAGCAGTTCGAATGCGCGACCGAGCGCGGCCACGAATGGAGTTACAGCGGGTCGGCCTACGGCGGCGACGACAGCTATTTCGGCGAGGGCCGGTGCTATTGCTGCCACTGCGGAGCTGATGGCGACGCTTGACTCGCCTCGCTGGAGTTGGCGGCTACTGACTCCCAGCGAGATCTTCCACCCTGTCTAGGAGCATTTCATGGTTACGATCTCACGCGTCGAATACGAGCGCATTCACCCCGACTTCCGCGGCGTTTGGACGACCGAGCGCACCGACATCCCAGCTGGGAGAGCATCCGCTCAATACCTCGGCAAGCGCACGCTCATGCGCGATAACGCCTTGCTGATCGAGGGGTTGTCGCTGACGATCGTGGAAGAGGGCGACGCCCAATGAAAGCGATCGACCTGTTTTCGGGCGCGAGCGGTTTCACCGAGAGCGCAGTCATGGCCGGTTTCAACGTCGTTTGGGCCGGCAACCATTGGCCGCTTGCGTGCGAATACCATGCGCGGAACCATCCCGAGACCGAACACGCCTGCCAGGATCTGCAACAGGCCGACTGGCGCACGGTGCCGGCGCATGACTTGATGCTTGCCGCACCGGCCTGCCAAGGGCATAGCCCAGCTCGAGGCAAGAAAAAGCCGCATCACGACGCGCTCAGGTCGACGGCGTGGGCCGTCGTCGCCTGCGCGGAATATCATCGCTCGCCCTTTATCGTCGTCGAAAACGTTCCCGCTTTCGAGCGCTGGGCGCTCTATCCGGCGTGGCGTGATGCGATGCACCTTCTCGGCTACGCGATCGCGCCGTACATCATCGACGCGGCGGATCATGATGTCCCGCAGCATCTGTCCCGCAGCATCGCAAGCGACTGTTCCTCGTTTGCACCAGGTCGGCCGCGCCGATCACTCTTGACCTTCCCAAGCACGACCACTGGCCCATTCGGGACGTCATCGATTGGGATGCGCCCGGCTGGAGCAAGGTCAACAGGCCCGGACGCAGCCCGAACACGTTGGCCAGGATCGCGGCGGGGCGTCGCGCGTTCGGCGACCGCTTCGTGGCGCCGTACTACGGCAACGGCTCCGGCTTAACCGGCCGCTCCATTGACCGCCCGATCGGCACGATCACGACCGTAGATCGCTGGGCAATCATCGACGGCGACCGTATGCGAATGCTCCACCCGAAGGAGGCAAAGCGCGCGTGCGGCTTCCGCTCGACGTTCGTACTCCCCGCGAACCGGCGCGAGCAATCGTCAAGACTGGTGTACGCAGGTCGGACGGCGTGATCAGGCGGCCAGCGATTGAGGAGCCGGTGTGCTTTCAATCACCGGGGTTCCGTCCTTGAAGGGGATACCCTTCAGAAGCGCCTCGATCTTCTCTGCGCCGCGGATTTTCCTCCATGACTTCTCAGCGGCTTCAATCAGCTTGAACGCCATCGCGAGGAAGGTCGCGCGCGACAGGCAGTTACGTGTGCGGCTTGTGCGATGGCGCACCGTCGCGAACGTCGATTCAATCGGATTCGTGGTCCGCACGTGCTGCCAGTGTTCGGCAGGGAAGTCGTAGAATGCGAGCAGTTCGTCTCGGTCCTTCGTG
>LFJH01000222.1 GCA_001189335.2 Candidatus Paraburkholderia schumanniana | reverse complement strand
TCCAGGCGCCGCATATTACGAGGAACGCTACCGTCAGCGTGTCCTGAACAATCTCACTCGCCGTGCGGAATCGATGGGGTATGTGTTGAAGGAAAAATCGCCTGAATACATTGAGTTTCTCAGGAAGTCTGAAGGACGCGAAAAACTGTTCTGTTTGCTCGGCCGGCGGCATCTTGTCAGACACGATCGCTATTTGATAGACATTGTGATAGACATTGTGGCCCGCGCGCGACGAAGCGTGCGTGGATGGTCCGCAACTCTCGCTTCGCCCCGCCTTCTCCCCTCACTTCCATCTCGCTGCCGGTGACCCGCCCGCAGCCAGATCGATCTGTATCTCGCGTGCTTCGGGCTTCGCGTTCACGTTGCGCGCCAGCCCTTGTTGCAGGAACTCGAGCGCCGCGCGCTGCGAGGCCGGATCGGCGCTCGGCAGCACGACCGTGCCGACGGCGAACACCGCATCGTCGACTTCGGCGGTCTGCATGCGCATGGTCATCGGCTGGCCGGCGATCTCGATCTTGCGCTCGTCAGACCGTGGCTTCGCGGGCAGCGTCACTTCGTAGCCGTCGTCGTTGTTCGTGATGGTGCGCCAGTCATACGCGGGCGTGCACGCTAGCAGTGCACCGCATGCGACAGAGAAGCACATAGCCACGCGCAGCCTAGTCGCGGAAACATTTTTGATCAGATGAAAACGGCGAACGAAACGCCCGGCAAGGAAGGGGAAAACTCGGTTCATGAGAGGACGGAGCGGGAAAGCCGTCATTATCACGCTGCAATCCTGGGCTTATCGGCACGCCACGACTCCATCCCGAAAACGGCACTAAAATGTGCGGTACTTTCCGATCGTGCCTGTTCGCGACGCCAGTCCCGGCAATCCGAGGTATCACATGTCCCAAGCCACGCAAGAAACATCCACGCGTGCCAAGAGCCCGCTGCGCTATATCGCAATGGCGCTCGTCGCGGGCGTGATCGCCGGCACTGGCTACTTCGCCTTCGGCGGCCAGCAAAAGGTGCCCGATGCAACGTTCACGCTGCTCTCGGGACAGAAGATTTCCACCGCAAGCGACCTGAAGGGCAAGGTCTATCTCGTCAACTTCTGGGCGACGAGCTGCGAGACCTGCATGAAGGAAATGCCCGAGATGATCAACACGTACAACAAGTTCAAGGGCCGCGGGCTGGAGTTCGTCGCCGTCGCGATGAACTACGACGCGCCGATGTACGTCACCAATTACGCGCAGACGCGCAAACTTCCGTTCAAGGTCGCGATGGACGACGGCAGCGCCGCCAGGCAGTTCGGCAATGTGCAACTGACGCCGACCACCTTCGTCATCGACAAGAACGGCAAGATTTTGAAGCGCTATGTCGGCGAACCGACGTTCGCGGAACTGAACGAATTGCTCGACAAGGCGCTGGGCGCGGCATAAGCGCCGAAACGGATTCGAACGAAACGCCCGCTAAAGATCAGCGGGCGTTTTGCATTTCAGCGCTTCATCGCCGGACTCTCCTTTTCCGCGCACACCGTGACGAACATTTTCGAGACCATCCGCGCGTGGGCGAGACACATAAAGCGCGACTCGATGACCCTCTGGTTTGCGTATCGCGACCCGAAAACGCCTTTGCTCGTCAAGCTACTTTGCGTGTGCGTGGTCGCTTACGCGTTGAGCCCCATCGACCTGATACCGGACTTCATTCCCGTCCTTGGTTACGTGGACGACGCGTTACTGCTGCCTGGCTTAGAACCTTTAACAAAATGAGCGAAGGGGCTGTTTACACTCGATGAATTCTGTTAGGGAACCTCTGCAAAACTCCCGATCCTGGCACCTGATTGGACTATCCTGGAAAGAAGAGAAATTCAAGGACATCTTCGATGACACAACTTGGTCTTGGTCTAGGGAACCTCTGCACAACTCGATT
>LFJH01000221.1 GCA_001189335.2 Candidatus Paraburkholderia schumanniana | reverse complement strand
GTGGAGTTCGATTGTGGAAGTGATTGTGGAAGTGTTACCGTGAGAAGCAACATTCTCCTTCAATCGCCACCGCCTTCTCCCGCCTCTTCCCTACGCCGCGTACACCAGTTTCAACGATAGCTCCGCGTAGCGGCATTTGTAAAATCGTAGGCTTCCGGCTTGCAGAACGAGCCGATCCAACCTCCAGGCACATCACCATGACGTCCCAACTCCACAAAAAAGGCGAAGCCTGGTCGGCTCGCTTCTCCGAGCCGATGTCGGAGCTCGTCAAACGCTATACGTCGTCGGTATTCTTCGACAAGCGGCTCGCTCTCGTCGACATTCAGGGCTCGCTCGCGCACGCATCGATGCTCGCGGCGCAGAAGATCATCAGTGCCGACGACCTCGCCGCCATCGAACGCGGCATGGCGCAGATCAAAGGCGAAATCGAGCGCGGCGAGTTCGAGTGGAAGCTGGATCTGGAAGACGTGCATCTGAACATCGAGGCGCGCCTGACCGCGCTCATCGGCGACGCGGGCAAGCGCCTGCACACCGGACGCTCGCGCAACGATCAGGTCGCAACGGACATCCGCCTGTGGCTGCGCGGCGAGATCGACCGCATCGGCGACTTGCTGAAGGATCTGCGTCTCGCGCTCATCGACATGGCCGAGAAGCACGCGGATACGATCATGCCGGGCTTCACGCACCTGCAGGTGGCACAGCCGGTGACGTTCGGACATCACCTCCTCGCCTACGTCGAAATGTTCTCGCGCGATGCGGAGCGCATGCAGGATGCGCGCAAGCGCGTGAACCGCCTGCCGCTCGGCGCGGCGGCGCTCGCGAGCACGAGCTATCCGATCGACCGTCAGGCGGTTGCGGCGACGCTCAGCTTCGACGGCATCTGCGCGAACTCGCTCGATGCCGTGTCCGATCGCGACTTCGCAATCGAATTCACGGCGGCGGCGGCGCTCGTCATGACGCACGTGTCGCGCTTCTCGGAAGAGCTCGTGCTGTGGATAAGCCCGCGCGTGGGCTTCATCGATCTTGCCGACCGTTTCTGCACCGGCTCGTCCATCATGCCGCAGAAGAAGAACCCCGATGTGCCCGAGCTCGCGCGCGGCAAGACCGGCCGCGTGAACGGCCATCTGATGGCGCTGCTCACGCTGATGAAAGGCCAGCCGCTCGCGTACAACAAGGATAACCAGGAAGATAAGGAGCCGCTGTTCGATACCGTCGATACGGTCGCGGACACGTTGCGCATCTTCGCGGAAACGGCGGCGGGCATCACCGTCAAGCCGCAGGCGATGCGTGCGGCGGCGCTACAGGGCTTCTCGACCGCGACCGATCTCGCGGATTACCTCGTGAAGCGCGGCCTGCCCTTCCGCGACGCGCACGAAGCGGTGGCGCACGCGGTGCGCGTCTGCGTGGATCGCGAATGCGATATCGCGGACCTGTCGCTCGAGGAAATGCGCAAGGAATTGCCGAACGTTGCGCATTTGATCGGCGAGGACGTGTTCGGGTATCTGACGCTCGAGGGGTCGGTCGCGAGCCGCAATCATCCGGGCGGCACCGCGCCGGATCAGGTACGCGCGGCAGCAAAGGCGGCGCGCGCGGCGATCGGCTGAATTCCGCGGATTTGCGCGAACCAGGGGCCCGCACACGCGGGCCTTTTTTTGTGCGCATCGACGGCGTGCCGCAGCGTCGTTGCGGTGTGCGAAAGCGCTTGTGTCGCAGATGCGCGCATCGAATGACGTTCGACCCATTGGTCGAGTCGCAGGGAAACCAGGCCCGGTGATTTTCCGACCGGTCGCGGATGTCGCGAAAAGTGAACTTCCCTCGGTTTTTCGCCTTCCACGGGTCCCGAGTTATGCAGCGGCATCCTTGGTCGACTGAGCCTTGATCCAGTCTTGCAGAAACTGAACTGGCGATACGAAGCCGAGCGACGAATGACGACGAC
>LFJH01000220.1 GCA_001189335.2 Candidatus Paraburkholderia schumanniana | reverse complement strand
GTACGTTTCGTTGAAAGATCCAGACCAAGACCAAGTTGTGTCATCGAAGATGTCCTTGAATTTCTCTTCTTTCCAGGATAGTCCAATCAGGTGCCAGGATCGGGAGTTTGGCAGAGGTTCCTTAGCATTGCAGACGCTGGCGCACGCATTGGCGCCAAATTCAAAACTCTTCTCCTGAATCGAGCCATGACCACTTCTTCTTCCCGCCGACGTGCAGCCTTTCGCGAAGCAGTCGGTGCGCGGCGCGCCCTGCTCCTGCCTTGCGCCTTCAACGCGATGAGCGCGCGTGTCGCCGCCGATCTGGGATTCGAAGCGATCTACATCACGAGCGCGGGGCTGACCAACATGTCGCTTGGCATGCCGGATCTCGGCTTCATCAGCTTGACCGAGATTGCCGAGCATACGTCGCGCATACGCGATGCGGTGGATGTGCCGCTCATCGTCGACGCAGATACTGGCTTCGGCAATGCGCTCAACGTGCGCCACACGGTACGCACGCTCGAACGCGCCGGCGCCGATGCGATCCAGCTCGAAGATCAGGTGATGCCGAAGAAATGCGGCCACTTCGCGGGCAAGGCCGTGATCTCGACGAACGAGATGGTTGGCAAGATTCACGCCGCCGTGGATGCGCGCGAAGACGAGAACTTCCAGATCATCGCGCGCACCGATGCATGCGCGGTAGAAGGCTTCGATGCGGCGATCGAGCGGGCGCGCGCATTTGTCGAGGCGGGCGCGGATATTCTTTTCGTGGAAGCGATCGAAACGCCCGAGCAGATCGCGTCGCTGCCCAAGCTGCTCGATGCGCCGCAGCTCATCAACATCGTGATCGGCGGCAAGACGCCGGTGACGAGTCGCAGGACTTGCAGCGCCTCAGCTTCAGCCTGGTTCTTTATGCAAATGCGGCGTTGCAAAGCGCCGTGCGCGGCATGCAGACGGCGCTCGGTGCTTTGAAGTCGCAAGGACGGCTCGATGAAGATCCCGCTGTCGTCGCGCCATTCGCCGAGCGTCAAAGGCTCGTGAACAAGCCCTTCTTCGACGAACTGGACCGCAAGTATGCGGCGGATTGAACGCATTGCCTGAAGCGGCCGGACCGGGCTCGAAGCCGCTTCGGGTTACGCACGCCTCAACGCGAGTACATGGCGTTCCAGTCGGCTTGCGACACATGCGCTCCGCCCGATGCGACGTGCCGTTGGCCGCGCCGCCATAAGCCGTCTCGCCGTTGCGCGCCGCGAGCTTGGCTTCGGCGGCCTGGATCGCTTCGGGATAATGCGCCTGATCGCCGTCGCCAACGTGATAACCGACGCTTTGCAATTGCACGAGTTCGGCACGCACTTGAGGGCGCGTGATCTGGCTTTGAGCAAACGAAGCGACAGGAACGACAATAACGGTTGCAACGAGCGCGGCGCGGACAATCGACTTCATGATGAAACTCCAGTGTTTTATGAGGTGCCTGGCTTTCGAATTGGTGTCATTCGAAGCAGTGAGGGCAGTTTATGACGCCGGTTATTGCGGGTTAACCCCTAGACAAGGAAAGCACCTTTCACCGGACGCTAAGAATCCCGGAAAGAGCCGACGCATAGGCGCCGCGGCCTCTTCCCCCGCGATAATTTGCTATGCTGGCCGCCGAAACCGGACGCGCGTGCGCCTTGCGCGCAGCGCGTTCGCCTCATGGCGCGAGGCGCCCGTTCAATACTGGAGATGCAGATGGCAAAAGGATATTGGGTCAGCGTGTACAAGACGATCATGAAGCCGGATCAGGCCGCCGAATACGCAAAGATCGCGAGCCATCAAGGAAGACGGCGACCGCCCGCTCGTGCGCGGTGCCCAGTTGGTGCTTCTCAAGCAGGCGCCGGAATTTAAGCAGCGTTGTCGCATCCGGGACGGCTTCGCAGCCCAGATCAATGCCCACAAAGCCACGCAGGCTGGTGCTGTCATACAGAGCCTCTTCGC
>LFJH01000219.1 GCA_001189335.2 Candidatus Paraburkholderia schumanniana | reverse complement strand
TTGCGAGTACGTTTCGTTGAAAGATCCAGACCAAGACCAAGTTGTGTCATCGAAGATGTCCTTGAATTTCTCTTCTTTCCAGGATAATCCAATCAGGTGCCAGGATCGGGAGTTTGGCAGAGGTTCCCTAGATCGTTCCGGGTATCCTGACCGGACTTGGCATTGGTATGCGCTGGATCGCCAACGAGTCGTGGCTGTTTAGCCTCTACCTGAGGAGTTGATCGGCCGGGTGATCGGCGCGCATGAGACGCTGATTTCGACAGCTGGTGTGATTGCGCCGGCACTGGCCGCATGGTGTGGTCCAGAAGGATCTCTGACGGTTGTCGCCGGCCTATCTTTTACATCCGCCGCAGCTATCCCACTCTGGTTGACCGCATCGGGGCACTCAACAAGTCCAATTACATGTGAAGCGACCGTTCGCGGAGGCGTCTGAACCAAGCCAGTCAGCGCCCCCCTATGCCTCGGCATGATAGTGGTGGCAGTTGGTGGCATCATTGATGGTGCGCTGTACGGTCTGTTTCCACTGTATGCCGGTGCGCGTGGAATGAGCGACACGCAGGCAACCGTGCTGCTGTCATATCTCGGCCTGGGTGGCATGGCGCTGCAATTTCCAGTCGGCTGGATGGCCGACCGCGTCGGTTTAGGATTAACGGTGATTGTGTGCGCGATGACGAGCACGCTGTCGCTCGTCACTTTCGCGCTTGCCACGCCCATGACATGGTTATTTCCTGCGAGCGGTCTCGTAGTCGGAGGCATGAATAGCGCGCGTTCCTCACACTTGGTATGTACGCCGCTGCGTGCAGCGAGAAGATTGTGCTCGTAAGGAACATGCGGCTAGTGTTGCTGGCATTCACAGCAAACGCTATCGTCGGGCCGCTCGTCGCGAGCGCTGCGATGACGGTGTTCGGAAACGGCGTATTGATGTGGCCGCTCGCGATCGCGAGCGGCGCACTTGTCGCCTTTACGTTTGGCATCTATGAAGGAAAACGTGAACACTGATCCCAATTGAACTGAGCTGCCACCTATAATCGCCCCTCCTCAAATGCTCCGAGTTGCCCCCAGATTTTACAAGTGACGCAAGAGTTTGTCCTTGTAAAATGGATGTGCCGATGTTGACGAATCCCATCATAACTTATGCTGGCACTCTCTTTATGGAGTACTATCACGATTGCAAAAGACGCGAAGGTATAACGATGACGCAATCTCATATCGCTTGAACCGGTTAGCCAAGCGTACGCGCAAGCGCGAGTTCTTGGAGGAGATGGAACGACTGATGTCGTGATCAAGACTGGTAGAGTTGATCGAGCAGCCTTACCTGTTCGACATGGCCGCCAAGGGCCACGGTGTGGCACAGCTCAATCGCGCTCATCGCACGGCGCTGGGCACGACTGAGCCCGTCGGCATGGGTTTGCCTACGGTGCTGGTCGCGATCCGTAAGTAGCGTGAAGTTGTGGAAAGGGACCTATGGCCCATGAGCAGTCGGATCCTGCGCACATCAGTACTGGTTTCCAGCAGATGCGTGGCGAACGCGTGCCTCAGCGAATGCGGGGTGATGGGTTTCTGGATGCCGCTGCGCTGACGCGCCCTGTTGCAGGCCTGCCTGATCGCGTCGGCGGAGATCGGGTGTCCGGGGATGTCGCCGGGAAAAAGCCAGTCGCGAGGATGGGCGTCGAGCCAGTACGTTCGCAGGATCTCGAGCAACCGCGGAGAGAACATTACATAGTGGTCCTTATGATTCTTGCCCTGGTTCACACGGATGACCATGCGCTGGCTGTCGATATCGGTGGCCTTCAGGTGTGCCACTTCTGAAATTCGCAGATCGGCGGCATGCGCGGTCATCAGGATGGCCCGGTACTTCAGGCTGGGAATGGCGTCGAAGATGACCCGCCCCGAGAATTGTGGAGGCTGGTTGGTTTAAGTTGATACCGGCACAGCAGCACTACTGCTGAGTCGCCGGTAGTAGTTTGCCTCAGCTTCTACGGGTGGGATATAGCCGAGCGGCTCCA
>LFJH01000218.1 GCA_001189335.2 Candidatus Paraburkholderia schumanniana | reverse complement strand
GTCATTCGTCGCTCGGCTTCGTATCGCCAGTTCAGTTTCTGCAAGACTGGATCAAGGCTCAGTCGACCAAGGATGCCGCTGCATAACTCGGACCCGTGGAAGGCGAAAAACCGAGGGAAGCTCACCGACAAGGCACCGCCACGGCCTCGCTGATGCTGCGCAAGCTCGGCAGTTACCCACGGCAGAACGGACTGGCCGTGGCGCTGCGCGAAATCGGCCGCATCGAGCGCACGTTGTTCATTCTCGACTGGCTGCAGGACGTCGAACTGCGCCGTCGCGTGCACGCCGGTCTGAACAAGGGCGAGGCCCGCAACGCGCTCGCGCGTGCCGTATTTTTCCACCACTTGGGTGAAATCCGCGATCGTAGCTTCGAGGCGCAGCGCTACCGGGCGAGCGGCCTGAACTTGGTAACCGCAGCAATCGTGCTATGGAACACGGTCTATCTCGAGCAAGCGATCGAGGCCATGCATGCGGAGGCCATGCACGCGCGGGGGCGTGCCGGCTGACTCCCACGTTGCTGCCGCATCTGTCACCGCTGGGCTGGGAGCATATCAATCTGCCGGGCGACTATGTGTGTGGCAGCGGGACTGGAAATGCGGAGCCGGCAAATTCGGGCTGCTGTGGCCAGTGCCTAGCATATCACCAAGCACAGCGCCCACTGCGACCTGCTGCAAGGCCGATCGATTCTGGCGCTATATCCGGCGCGCTCGACACCGTATAATCGCCAGCTATAGTCACTTCGACCTCGCGAAAAGAAAATCCGCCGTGAATAGCCTGACGTCCAACCAGCCGCTTGCCGATGACGAATTCACCCGTCTTGCCGCGTTTCTCGACTCCATCGGTGATGCCGCGATGAACATTGAAATGCTCGATGGCTATTTCGCCGCATTGATTTGCGGACCAAACATCGTGTTGCCCAGCGAATATCTGCCGCAGATATGGGGGGACGATTTCTCGTTTGAAAGTGATGAACAGGCCACCGAAATTATCGGGTTGCTCATGCGTCACTGGAACGCGATCAGCACGGAACTGCTGAAGACGCTGCATGAGCCGAATGTGTACCTGCCCGTGTTGCTCGAACGTGAAGATGGTGTTGCTCCAGCCAACGACTGGGCGCACGGCTTCATGCGCGGCGTGCAGATGCGGTCCGCGAGCTGGGATGAACTGATCCACAGCGAGGACCACGGCGGACCAATCGTCGCGATCATGATGCTGCATCATGAGCACGATTCCGACCCACAGATGAGGCCTCCGCCAATACCGGCCGAAAAGCGTGAAGAGCTTCTGAAGACGATGATTGCTGGGCTGACCCATATCTACCGTTACTTCCAGCCCCACCGGCGTGCATTGGCACGCATTTCAGGACGAGCGCCCATACGTCGTGAAGAACCGAAGATCGGTCGCAATGAGCCATGCCCGTGTGGTAGTGGCCGCAAATACAAGTATTGCTGCCTGATCAGTCCACCGACGTTTCATTGATCGATAGCATAACTACGGAGACACGTAATACCCCAGATGCCGGTTGATGCAGGCCTGCCCCTGAACGCCAACGGCCCCCCTACACGTCACGGCAGGATCGTGACGGCGTTCCGCTTTCATATGTGGGCGAGAAACTTGGGCTCGCCATTGCAGATCTGCATCTGCCATGCTCGTCGCTGAAAGCAATCGTCAAGACTGGTGTACGCAGGTCGGACGGCGTGATCAGGCGGCCAGCGATTGAGGAGCCGGTGTGCTTTCAATCACCGGGGTTCCGTCCTTGAAGGGGATACCCTTCAGAAGCGCCTCGATCTTCTCTGCGCCGCGGATTTTCCTCCATGACTTCTCAGCGGCTTCAATCAGCTTGAACGCCATCGCGAGGAAGGTCGCGCGCGACAGGCAGTTACGTGTGCGGCTTGTGCGATGGCGCACCGTCGCGAACGTCGATTCAATCGGATTCGTGGTCCGCACGTGCTGCCAGTGTTCGGCAGGGAAGTCGTAGAATGCGAGCAGTTCGTCTCGGTCCTTCGTG
>LFJH01000217.1 GCA_001189335.2 Candidatus Paraburkholderia schumanniana | reverse complement strand
TTGAAATTCTTCACGACGGTGAAGGAGCTGTATGTTGTCGTAAAGTATTAAATCCCCCATTTTCCAATGATGAGAATATATGTTTTCTGGTTTCAATATCTCCCCAAGCAATGTTTCCTTGATCATTCCTCCAGCCGCGGAAGAGCATCCCTGGAAATTCAGAGCATTCTCGCTTACATAAACAAATTCTTCACCCAGCGAGTTCCCAACAACTACCGGATGCGAAACTATCCACTGTGGTGCATTGTCATGGGTGCTCGCGGGTTGCCTGGTAGATGAGAGGCCTCGCAGCCGGGATAATTCTGCTTTACTGATACTCAGGTTCCGTACAGCAGTTGTGGCAAAGCTGGTAGCGCCACCTGCCTCCGATGGGATCAAACAATAGAGAACACCTATAGACGCAGGCTTCTCCCTGAATTCTTGGTCGGAATGCCAGAAATCAGTTGTATCCCCTGCAAAGCCGAACGGCGACCCATCAGGATTCCGCAAATTAGTCAGATAAGCGACGTGCCTTTCGATATGGCCGTGGCTTATTCGTCTTGCCGATGGCTCAATCATCCCGGAACCAAACAACCTCGAAAATTTGATCAAATCACTGTCATGAAGTGCCTGATTACGGATCAGGAGCATTCCGTGCCTGGCGAGTAATCGGCGGACATTAATAACCTCCCCCCTAGAAACACGCTTGAGATCAACTTCAACCAACTCGACGCCATACCTCGACTGCCTGAATAGAGGCACGGTTTGAAGGCGATCACACTCCTCTATCGGCTCTGAATCCAAAGGAGAACGGATGACATTCGAGTTCATAAAAATACGAAATCCTTATATACTAACGTTCGTCACATTTGCTGCACTCAACTTAAACAAAGATTATGTCATGGGCGCAATAAAATTTCCATGACATTATTTTCTTTCCATGGTTACTCGCAAGGCTCGTGATTTTGAACAAAGTTGACCACACCCGCCCCATACATCGGTTCCTTTGCTGATATCAACAATACATTCGTATCCATTTTTTCTTAACTCATTGGCAAACACGGAAAATCGATCGGAGGCTTTCAGCTTCAAGCCATCGACTGAGCTGATCTCATTAAGATATTTCAGTTTTACAACGAAGTTATTTGGGTTAATTAGTGCCATTAACCGATGCAAATCTTCGTCAGTATCGTTGATATCTCGCAGAAGTAAGTAATTGAATATCACACGCGCCCCAGAAGTTTTCTGATATCGATCGACGCGATCAATCAAGTCGATAATACGGTACTTCGCGCCACCAGGTATCAGCCGCCCTCTTTTCTCGTCCGTTGTAGCATGCAAGGAAATAGATAGCGTATCGAGCGGTATTTCATAAAGCTCCTTAAATTTGGAGACGATGCCCATCGTGGTCATTGTTACACGATGCGCCAGTCTTCGCGATTTAATTGCAATAGTTGCCTTTTTAATCTCTGGCAGATTGAGCATGGGCTCTCCCATGCCTGCAAATAACACTGTATTGATATTCCGTATTTCGCCCCTCGTCTCTTCCCCAAGATCATTTAAGCAAACTTTTACCTGCCGGATGATCTGATTCGCGTCCAGATTTCCCAGAGGCTTTTGGCGACCGGTTTCGCAGAAAATGCAACCGATTGCACATCCTATCTGGCACGACACACATAGATACGGAAGTCGCGGTTCATCCAAATAGAATAAAGTCGACTCAACAGTTTTCGTCAGATCGCCAGTGGACAGCAAGTACTTGCATCCACCATCAGCCGATTTTTTTTCTCTCTACGATTTCCATGCTCTATCCTATTTCCGATTTTCGAATAGCCATCCATTTGCACACAACATGGTGATATCGCTAAATGAATACGAAATTGACCAACAATTTCAATCGACGGAAGCGGTCCATCCACGCGGCGACGAGGGGAGGCGGCTGATCAGGAGACTTGGTCGTCAGTGAGCTTCCCTCGGTTTTTTGCCTTCCACGGGTCCGAGTTATGCAGCGGCATCCTTGGTCGACTGAGCCTTGATCCAGTCTTGCAGAAACTGAACTGGCGATACGAAGCCGAGCGACGAATGACGACGACTGCGGTTATAAAACACT
>LFJH01000216.1 GCA_001189335.2 Candidatus Paraburkholderia schumanniana | reverse complement strand
AACCCCGCACCTTGATCCGCGGCCATCGCGAGCGTCTGCTGCTTCATTGTCTTTTGCCTTTCTCGTTGCTTGTGCGCTCTATAACGCTTGACGCGCACAAGCGGTAGACTTAATCAGCATTGCCTTAGGCATGCGCTGCTCGATGAGTCGCAAGGGAAATTGTTGGGACAACGCGCCGACGGAAAGCTTTTTTAACAGCCTGAAAATTAACAGCCTGAAAAACGAGCGCGTTCATGCGACACGTTACCGGACGCGTCAAGAAGCGATGGCAGACTTGTTTGAATACCTCGAAGTGTTTTATAACCGTAGTCGTCGTCATTCGTCGCTCGGCTTCGTATCGCCAGTTCAGTTTCTGCAAAACTGGATCAAGGCTCAGTCGACTAAGGATGCCGCTGCATAACTCGGGACCCGTGGAAGGCGAAAAACCGAGGAAAGCTCACTTCAAGTTCAGCTGTCTTCGCTTGCTGGGTCGCATCGCAACATCCCATCGAACCGAGGCCGTTTGCTCGCGCTTTTCGATTCCCTGGATCAGGTGTCGGCATAAAGACCTGTTTACTCCCCGTGCGCTGACCGTGATGAGAATCTAATGAAGTGCTCGACCGCGCACACCTGTCCAAATGGACAGGTGACCAACATCCAGAAGTCCATAGGATGGGGTGTTGACGAGTACATGCACGTAAGTCGCTGTGTCGGATATCAGGTGCAGCCGTAAACGTCGGTTGAACTCGCCACGGCCATCTGTGCGCAGCCGCTGCGCATCCTGCGGCAGACACCGAAGCTGCGCCGGGAAAAGGTGGATGATTTGACATCCGAAGATTATAACCGCGAGGGCATGGTTGACTCGTTTCGGGGGACAGACAGTTTCTACTAAAGAATGCCCCTATCGATAAAATAGGTTATCGATAGTATTATGGCCGTTTGAAAGGTGAGCTGATGCGGGAACGAAAATGGCCCAGTTGATAGTCAAGGGAGCGAGCGGCGAGATGGAATTGCTTACGCAGCACGAAGCGGAAACCGGCCACCTATGCCGAGCGTTACGCATGGAGGCCAGCACCGATGGAAAAAGCGTTGTGCTGGTCGAGATCGATGAGCGCAAAGTCGGCATCCAGCGTGAGTACCGTTTTGAAGTCGCCACGGGAGAACTGATCGCATTGATTCGCGCTCACGGCGCAGAGCTACCCGGAGAAAACCATGTCCGTACTGCCAACGCTACCTGAGCGCGAGCAGCGGCTCACGGCCGCACAATTTCATCAGCTCGCGGATGTGCTGCCCGAGGCCGAGTGGTTTGCCAATCTCGACAACCCACGCACGCGTCGTGCCTACAAGGTCGATCTGCGCGACTTCATGGATTTCACCGCCATTGCGCGGCCAGAAGACTTTCGCATCGTCACACGTGTCCACGTACTGGCGTGGCGCAAGGTGCTGGAGGACCGCGCACTGTCGGGCGCCACGATCCGGCTCAAGCTCGCAGCGCTCTCGTCGCTTTTCGAGTACCTCTGCGAAAGAAACGCAGTGGACTTCAACCCCGTCAAAGGGGCGAAATGTCCGAAGGTCGAGAGCAACGAAGGCAAGACTCCTGCACTCGGCGATCACCAGGCGCGCGCGCTGCTCGATGCGCCTGACCCGAGCACGCTAAAGGGCAAGCGCGATCGCGCGCTACTATCCGTACTGCTGTATCACGGTTTGCGTCGCGAAGAGCTATGCCAGCCCAAGGTTCGCGACATTCATGCACGCCGTGGCGTTCTGCATCTGCGCGTACACGGCAAAGGCAACAAACTGCGCTACCTGCCGCTTCACGTCGGCAGTGCTGAACGCATCCATGCTTACCTTGAAATGGCTGGCCACGGCGAAACGCCCAATGTCCCACTTTTCCAGCCAGCAAGGAAGAAGACACTTGCGGACTTAACCGCTGATGGCATGTACAAGATCGTCCTCGCCTACGCGACCGGTGCACAGATAGATATGCAGGGTGTCACTGTGCGGCACTATGGAGCCATTTCGAGGGCGGCATAAAGGCGCCACCTGAGAGGCGGCGTAATGGCGCCACCCCACGTGCGGCGTAAAGGAGCCACCCGAAGGGCGGCACATAGGCGC
>LFJH01000014.1 GCA_001189335.2 Candidatus Paraburkholderia schumanniana | reverse complement strand
AGTGATCAACTGGACGCGATCTACGATCGGATCGAACGTCTGAAGGCGGGCATCCGCGCGAAGGTCGAACACCCGTTTCGCGTGCTCAAGCGGCAATTTGGCTACACGAAGACCCGGTATAGGGGGGTGATGAAAAATACTGCGCAGATCACAACGCTGTTTGCGCTGGGCAATTTGTGGATGGCACGCAAGGCCTTGCGAAGCGCTTGAAATGCTTGAAGCGCTTGAGGATCGAAACGCGAGACTCAGAAAACGAGGCCGCCACGGTTCAAAAGTTGACTAATCACCCGCAGGCCATCGTCGCGATCGATACGATGCGAAGCGTAAAACGTCCAGCGCTCTGAAATCGAGTCGTGCAGAGGTTCCCTAAACAATCGGGGCGCCTTGAAGCGCCCCGGTTGCTTTCAGCGTGTGGCCGAGCGCATGAGGCGCGCGCGCTCGCGATCCCAATCGCGCTTCTTTTCGGTCTCGCGCTTGTCGTGCAGCTTCTTGCCTTTCGCGAGGCCGATCTCGCACTTCACGCGGCCGTCCTTGTAGTGGAAGTTGAGCGGCACGAGCGTATGGCCGCGTTGCTCGACCTTGCCGATGAGCTTGTCGATCTGGTCGCGATGCAGAAGCAGCTTGCGCGTGCGCACCGGATCCAGATTGGCGAATTTCGATGCTTCTGGCAGCGGGCTGATATGCGTGCCGATCAGGAACAACTCGCCTTGCTTGATGACGACGTAGCCTTCCTTGATCTGCGCGCGGCCCGCGCGCAGCGCCTTGACTTCCCAGCCCTCGAGCACGAGACCGGCCTCGTAGCGCTCTTCGATGAAGTAATCGAAGAAGGCTTTTTTGTTGTCGATGATGCTCATGAATGGAAAGTGCCCAACTCGTTTAAAATCACGATTTTAGCAGCGCGCCACCAATGGACGAACTCCGCGGATGAACTCATGCCGCGTTCTCCCCGCGCGTTGCCGCCCAATCCAGCCACCCGCTGCGCCCTCGCCCTATATGGCAGACGTCCAGAAAACCGTATTGATCCGCCATTCAGCGGAAGAAATGTTCGACCTCATCACCGATGTCGCCGATTACCCCCATTTCCTGCCCTGGTGCGGCGGCGTCGAAATCGGCCGGCAGGACGAAAACGGCATGGAAGCGAAGATCGACATCAGCTTCAAGGGAATCAAGCAGCATTTCGCGACGCGTAACACCCAGAGGCATCCCACCAATATCGATATGGAGTTCCTGAGCGGGCCTTTCAAGAAGTTCACCGGCTACTGGCGCTTCACGCCGTTGCGCGCCGACGCGTGCAAGATCGAGTTCGCGCTGCACTACGAGTTTTCCAACGTGATCCTCGAAAAGCTCATCGGACCGGTGTTCAGCCATATCGCGAATACTTTCGTCGATTCCTTCGTGAAGCGCGCGGACCAGCGCTACAGCAAGGCATGATGCGTATCGACGTTTGCTACGGTCTGCCCGGCGGCGCGAGCTTTCTCGCCCATGTCGACCTGCCGGAAGGCGCGACCGTGCGCGACGCCATCGAGGCGAGCGGCGTGCTGCGCGCGGATCAGGACATCGATCTGACGACGCAGAAGGTCGGCGTGTTCGGCAAGGTCAGGCCGCTCGACGCCGTGCTCGCCGATTTCGATCGCGTGGAGATCTATCGTCCGTTGAAGGTGGATCCGAAGACCGCGCGCCAGCGCCGCGTCGAGAAGTCGCGCAAGGCTGGGTCGATCGAAGGTCGCAAGTGGCAGTCGAAGGATTCGCGCTGAGCCGGCTCAGTGCGCGGGGGCTTCCTTCGTGGCGGCGGGCGCCGGCTCCATCGTGTGTCGTCTGACTGATCAGCTGACGCCCGCGAGCAGCAGCACGATCGCGAGCACCTCGGGCATGCGCGGCCAGCGGCCGTCGTAGACGAAGGCATAGAGCAGCGCGAAGAGCGTCTCGAACGCGATCATCTGGCCTGACAGCGTGAGCGGCAGGCGCTTCGCCGCCGCGTTCCACAGCATGTTGCCGAGCCACGAGCCGCCCGTGGCCAGCGCGACGCTCACGATCCAGAACACATGCCAGCGCGCGGCAGGCACGTCGGCCTGCACCGTGCCGGCGGGCAGCATCCACACGACGATGCCGAGTATCGCGCCCAGCAGGCCCGTCACGATGCCCCACAGCACTGACCACTCGTTGCCGTCGAAATGGTCGTTCGCCTACAGATGGCGGGCATTGACGACGGTATACCAGGTCCACGTGGCGAGCGCTCCGGCCGCGCACGCCAGACCGGCCAGACGCGTGAGCACGCTCGTGGCCTGCCCGGCGCCGTCCGACGACGAGAGCACGTCGCGGAACACATCCAGATTGATGCACGCTTGATGCACGCGATGCCCGCCAGCACGAGCAGTAGCGGCCCGACCAGCCGTCTAAGCTCGACCGCGCCGTGATCGCGGCGTCCCGCGAGCGTGACGGTCACGAGCAGAATCCCGACGATCAGCGACGCCGGCGCGACGCCGACGAGCTGCACGGCGCCCGCGAGCAGCACGTAGTAAAGCAGGTTACCGACGAGCGCGAGCTTCGCGAGCGCGATGAAATCGGCGCGCATGAGCTTGGCGAGCAATTTTTTCGCGATCGGCAGCGCGACCGCGAGCGAAACGGCGCCGTACATCAGGTAGCGCCCGATGCTGAGCGTGAGCGGCGAGAAGTCGGGCAGAAGCCGCGGGGCCAGAAAGATGAAACCCCAGATCGCGCCCGCCGACATTCCGTACATCACGCCCCGCTGCATCGCCCGACTCCCGGCCTGTATTTCGAATGAAGGCGCGAAGCGTAGCATGCAAGGCCGGTCAGCGGTCTTGTCAAAACCTGCACGATAGACGCGTCGGGCGCGACGAAGCCGGGGACCGCGCCCGGTTTCGGCCCGGATTTGCGGGCGAATGCGTAACCTGCTGTTCGGACAGTGAAAACCCGGGGAACTATCGGTATAATCTGCTTTTGCGCCCATAGGATTTGCCATGCGTCTGATCCAGAAAGCACTCACGTTCGATGACGTGCTCCTCGTGCCCGCGTTCTCCAGCGTTCTTCCGCGCGATACCAGCCTGAAATCCCAGCTGACTCGCAATATCTCCCTGAACAGGCCTCTCGTGTCCGCCGCCATGGACACGGTCACGGAAGGCCGGCTCGCCATCGCGATGGCGCAGATGGGCGGCATCGGCATCGTCCACAAGAATCTCACCGCGAAGGAACAGGCCCGCGAAGTCGCGAAAGTAAAGCGCTTCGAGTCCGGCGTCGTACGCGATCCCATTACCATTCCGCCGCAGATGCGCGTGCGCGACGTCATCGCGCTGACGCAGCAGCATGGCATTTCGGGCTTCCCGGTGGTCGAGGGCGTGCAACTGATCGGCATCGTCACCAACCGCGACCTGCGTTTCGAGGAACGTCTGGACGAGCCGGTGCGCAACATCATGACGCCGCGCGAGCGTCTCGTGACGGTCAAGGAAGGCACCTCGCTCGCCGAGGCGAAGGCGCTGATGCACCGCCACCGCCTGGAGCGCGTGCTGGTCGTGAACGACGCGTTCGAATTGCGCGGCCTGATGACGGTGAAGGACATCACCAAGCAGACCGAGAACCCGGACGCGTGCAAGGACGCAGACGGCAAGCTGCGCGTGGGCGCGGCGGTGGGCGTCGGTCCCGACAATGAAGAGCGCGTCGAGCTGCTGGCGCAGGCGGACGTCGACGTGATCGTCGTCGATACGGCGCACGGCCACAGCCAGGGCGTGCTCGAGCGCGTGCGCTGGGTCAAGCAGAACTATCCGCACGTGCAGGTCATCGGCGGCAATATCGCGACGGCGGCGGCGGCCAAGTTGCTCGTCGAGTACGGCGCGGACGCGGTGAAGGTCGGCATCGGCCCGGGTTCGATCTGCACAACACGTATCGTCGCGGGTGTGGGCGTGCCGCAGATCACGGCGATCGCCAACGTGTCGGAAGCGCTGCGCGGCACGGGCGTGCCCGTCATCGCGGACGGCGGCGTGCGCTTCTCGGGCGACGTCTCGAAGGCGCTCGCGGCGGGCGCGAACGTCGTCATGATGGGCAGCATGCTCGCGGGCACCGAAGAATCCCCGGGTGACGTGTTCCTGTTCCAGGGCCGCCAGTACAAGTCGTACCGCGGCATGGGCTCGGTCGGCGCGATGAAGGACGGCGCGGCGGACCGCTACTTCCAGGACAACTCGGCGAATATCGACAAGCTCGTGCCGGAAGGCATCGAAGGCCGGGTCGCCTACAAGGGCTCGGTCAACGCCATCCTGTTCCAGATCGTCGGCGGCGTGCGCGCGAGCATGGGTTATTGCGGCTGCCGCACCATCGCCGAACTGCACGAGAAGGCCGAGTTCGTGCAGATCACCGCGGCCAGCATGCGCGAGTCGCATGTGCACGACGTGCAGATCACGAAGGAAGCGCCCAACTATCACGTCGATTAACGCCCTTAACGTCCCTAACCACGCGGACTGATCATGAAACCGTTGCTTCGGGTCGTGCTCGTCATCAATGTCCTGATTTTCCTCGCGTTCGGCCTGCTGTTCCTGCTGACGCCGTGGACGGGCCTGTACGGCGCGCTGCAACTGGATTCGATCCGGATGCAGCCGGCGTTCGCGGGGCAACTGTTCGGTATCGCCCTCATCGGTCTGTCGTGGCTTGGGTTTCATGCCGCCGTCGATGGCGCGTTGACCGTCCGGGCCGCGAAGGTTTCCGGTCATGTGGAGTGGCTCTCGGGCGTCGTGGTGCTGGTCTGGCTGCTGGGGCTGCATTCGCCTCTTGGTGCTCGGGCTCGGCAGCGTGAGACTGTCTTCGGCCGTGCGGCGGCGCGAGCGCGCGGCGCAGGCCGGCGCGGCGTCGGCGGGACGGGCGGAGAAGCGGGCGGCGAAAACGCGCGAGACGGCTCGCGCGGAGGCCATATCGGCGGCGACGCCCGCGGATAAGACGCTTCGTCCATCGGCGCGGACGTCCGAAGCCAGCGCGATCGATCCAGTCAGCGGACGTACGCTCGACGGCGGCGCGGTCGATCCCGTGACGGGCGCGACGCTCGATCCGGTCACCGGCCGCGAAATCGATCCGGTGACGGGCCGGCGCGTCGATCCGCTCTCCGGGCGCGTGACGCCGGGAGGCGCCCCGATCCGGCAAGCGGAGCACCACGCTGAACGCGCCCGGCTCCGACCGGCGCGCGAGCGGCGAGTTGCGCTGCAGCGGCGCGTGCAGCAGCACGAAACATCAGTACGGTCGGCCTTCGCGCCGGCCGTCGGCTTATTTGCGAGTTAATTGTTGACGGGACGCACGGCGTTGCGCCCCCGACAGCACACCATCATCCGTTCACTTAGCCTTTGGCCGCAGCCGTGCACGACAAAATCCTGATTCTCGATTTCGGCTCACAAGTCACCCAGCTGATCGCCCGGCGCATCCGCGAGTCGCATGTCTACTCGGAGATCCATCCGTACGATGTCGATGAGACCTTCATCCGCGAATTCGCGCCGAAGGGGATCATCCTGTCGGGCGGGCCGAGTTCAGTCACCGAGGCGAAGTCGCCGCGCGCGCCGCAGATCGTGTTCGATCTCGGCGTGCCGGTGCTCGGTATCTGCTATGGCATGCAGACGATGGCCGATCAGCTCGGCGGCAAGGTCGAGCTCGGCAACGTGCGCGAGTTCGGCTATGCAGAAGTGCAGGCGCTGAATCACACGGGCTTCCTTGAAGGCATCGAGGACTTCAGGAGCACCAAGGGCGAGTCGATGCTCAAGGTGTGGATGAGCCACGGCGACAAGGTCGTCGACTTGCCGGCGGGCTTCAAGCTGATGGCCTCGACGCCATCGTGCCCGATCGCCGCGATGGCCGACGACGATCGCCGCTTCTACGGCCTGCAATGGCACCCGGAAGTGACGCACACGGTGCAGGGCCGCGCAATGCTCGAGCGCTTCGTGCTCGAACTGTGCGGCGCGAAGGCCGACTGGGAGATGGGTCATTACATCGACGAGGCAGTCGCGGATATCCGCGAGCAGGTCGGCGAGGAGCACGTCATTCTGGGCCTGTCGGGCGGCGTGGATTCGTCGGTGGCGGCGGCGCTGCTGCATCGCGCGATCGGCGATCAGCTGACGTGCGTGTTCGTCGATCATGGCCTTCTGCGTCAGGACGAGGCCAAGCAGGTGATGTCCACGTTTGCGGATCACCTGGGCGTGAAGGTGATTCATGTCGACGCGAGCGAGGCATTCCTGCAGAAGCTCGCCGGCGTGACCGATCCGGAAGCGAAGCGCAAGATCATCGGCGCCGAGTTCGTCGAGGTGTTCCATGCCGAATCCGACAAGCTGACCGACGCCAAATGGCTCGCGCAGGGCACGATCTATCCGGATGTCATCGAATCGGCGGGCAAGGGCAAGAAGGGCACGCATACGATCAAGAGCCATCACAACGTCGGCGGGCTGCCCGAGACGCTGAATCTCAAGCTGCTCGAACCGCTGCGCGACCTTTTCAAGGACGAAGTGCGTGAGCTCGGCGTGAAGCTCGGTCTGCCGCCGTCGATGGTTTATCGCCATCCGTTCCCCGGACCGGGCCTCGGCGTGCGGATTCTGGGCGAAGTGAAGCGCGAGTTCGCCGATCTGCTGCGTCGCGTGGATGCGATTTTCATCGAGACGCTGCGCAACACCATCGACAAGGAAACGGGCAAGTCGTGGTACGACCTGACGAGCCAGGCGTTCGCGGTGTTCCTGCCGGTGAAGAGCGTTGGCGTGATGGGCGACGGGCGCACTTACGAATACGTCGTCGCGCTGCGCGCTGTCCAGACGCTCGATTTCATGACCGCGCACTGGGCGCATCTGCCGCATGATCTGCTCGGGCACGTGTCGAACCGGATCATCAATGAAGTGCGGGGGACCAATCGGGTGGTGTATGACATCTCCGGGAAGCCGCCTGCGACAATCGAATGGGAGTGAGCGTCGTCGCCTCGCGTTGAACGGGAGCCGGGCCCATGGATGAAGCGGCGCCCGGTCGCGAAGCGCGCGAGCTCCTCACCGACTCGCTCTTCTTCGCCCTCTATCCCGACGAAGCCGCCACCGCTCGCATTGGCGAACTGGCGGCGCGGCTGCGCAAGGTCCACCAGCTGAAGGCAAGGGCGATCCCCGCCGATCGTCTTCACGTCACGCTGCATTACCTCGGTACCTTCGCGGGCGTTCCCGCCGAGGTGCTCGCCCAGGCGCGCGCTGCCGCCTCCCGGATCGCGTCGCCGCCAGTCGAAGTGACGCTCGACCGCATCGAAAGCTTCTCCGGCCGTCGCGTCAAACGTCCGCTGGTCCTTTCCGGCGACCTCACCGAGTCCCTCGACGCGCTCGAGCAAAGCCTCGGCGCCGCCCTCGACGTGGCTGGCATCCCGCTCAGACGTCATCCCCAATTCACACCGCACGTGACGCTGCTCTACGACGAGCGTCGCATCGCGCGCCAGCCCGTCGAACCCATCGCGTGGACTGCGCGCGAGTTCGCGCTGGTGCGCAGTCTGCTCGGCAAATCGAAATACGAAGTCCTGGCCCGCTGGCCGTTCGCGGCGTGAATTGCCGAAGCCACCCATCGGAAAGGGTTTCGCGGATTTTTCTAACGGGTTAAGGTTCGCCTATCGATATCAAAGCCACATGCGTCACCGCACCGCCAGGACTTCGAGCACATGACCCGTTCCCGCCTGCTGCACATCACGCCCGAAACGCACCACGTCCAGATCGATCTCGTCTACGCGACCGATCGCAACTTCACCGGCAAGCCGATCTACAAGGCCCAGCACTGCCTGCTGCTGGAACCTGCCGAAGCCGCATTGCGAAAAGCCGTCGATATCGCACGGAGCATCGGCATGACGCTCAGGATCTTCGATGCCTATCGTCCGCCGCAGGCGCAGAAGGTGCTGTGGGATTTCCTGCCCGATCCGACCTTCATCGCCGAGCTGGGCCGCGGCTCGAACCATAGCCGCGGCACGGCGGTCGATCTGACGCTGGTCGGTGCCGACGGCAAGGAGCTCGACATGGGCACCGGCTTCGATGCAATGGTCGTCGAATCGGAGCACTTTCACTTCGGTCTGCCCGAGCACGTCCAGCGCAATCGCACACTGCTGCTCGGCGTGATGCATGGCGCAGGCTTCACACACATTAAAAGCGAGTGGTGGCATTACGAATTGCCAGGCTCGCGCGAACTTGCTTTGATCGACAACGAAGAAAGCGGCCCGCTGCGGCTCATGTAAAACACAACATCGACAGGACGACATCCCATGAAAAAAGCATTGGCAGCGGTCATGCTCGCATCGGCGCTGACGGCGGGAATCGGCGCGACCACGGCGCGTGCGGCCACGCCGAAAGACATGTTCGTCATGGCGACGCTGCTCGACAAATTCACCACGCTCGATCCCGGCGAGATCTACGAGCTGGTGCCGGAGGAATACGTCGCGAACACATATGACCGTCTGGTGCGCGTCGACCTGAAAGACCCGTCGAAATTCAACGGCGATGTGGCGGAGTCGTGGACCGTGAGCCCCGACGGACTCACGTTCACGTTCAAGATCCGCTCGGGTCTCAAGTTCCACTCGGGCAATCCGCTCACGGCCGACGACGTCGCCTGGTCCATTCAACGTACCGCGCTGCTGGACAAGGGCGCGGCCGCGGCGCTCGCGGGCATCGGCCTGAGCAAGGCCAACGCCGCGCAGAACGTGAAGAAAATCGACGACACGACCGTCTCCATCACCACCGACCAGCGCTACGTGCCGACCTTCGTGCTGAACGTGCTCGGCTCGTGGCCAGCGTCGGTGGTGGATCGCAAGTTGGTGGAATCGCACGCGAAGGGGGGGCGACTTCGGCAACGAATGGCTCAAGACCAACGAGGCGGACTCGGGCGCATACAAGCTCGTCAAGTGGACGGCGAATGACAGCATCGTGCTGCAGCGCTTCGAGGGCTACCGCATTCCGCTCGCGATGAAGCGCATCGTGCTGCGTCACGTGACCGAGGCGGCGAGCCAGCGCTTGATGATCCAGAACGGCGACATCGACGTCGCGCGCGATCTTTCGCCCGACGACCTCGACACGCTCTCGAAGTCCGGCGTCATCAAGGCGACGGCGATCCCGCAGGCGACGCTCATGTATCTCGGACTGAACAACAAGAACCCGAATCTCGCGAAGCCGGAAGTTTGGGAAGCGATGAAGTGGTTGATCGACTATCAGGGCATCCAGAAGAACGTGATTCGCACGACCTACAAGGTTCACGAAGCGTTCCTGCCGCAAGGCTTTCTCGGCGCGCTCAACGACAATTCTTTCACCAGGACGTAGCGAAGGCGAAGGCGCTGCTCGCGAAGGCGGGACTGGCGAATGGCTTCACCGTGAAAATGGACGTGCGCAACGACTATCCGTACAGCGAGATCGCACAGGCGGTGCAGGCGAACCTCGCGCTCGCGGGAATCAAGGTGCAGCTCGTGCCGAGCGACAACAAGCAGACGCTCGGCCGCTATCGGGCGCGGGCGCATGACATTTACATCGGCGAGTGGTCGGCGGATTACATCGATCCGCACAGCAACGCGCAGGGCTTCGTGTGGAATCCGGACAACTCGGATGCATCGAGCTACAAGATGCTCGCGTGGCGCAACGCGTGGGACATTCCGTAACTGACGAAGGAAACCAACGCCGCGCTCGCCGAAAGCGACACGAAAAAGCGCGCGCAGATGTACGAGAAGATGCAGCGCGAAGTGCTCGCGAAGTCGCCGTTCGTGATCATGTTCCAGAAGGTGTCGCAGGTGGCGGCGCGTCCCGGCGTGACCGGTCTCGAAGTCGGCCCGATCAACGACCTCGTGTCCTACCGCAACATCAGGAAACAGTGAGCACGGTCACGTTCATCGATCGCATGCGCGCTGCCGGTACGCGACGCGGCGGCGTGCGCATCGCGCTCGTGCTGTTGCGCTGGATCGCGATGCTCGCCATCACCTTCACGGGCCTGCTTGCGATCACCTTCTTCATCGGCCGCAAGATTCCGATCAATCCGGTGCTTGCGATTCTCGGCGACCGCGCTTCGGCAACCGCGTATGCGGCCGGGCGCCTGCGGCTCGGGCTCGACAAGCCGCTCATCGATCAATTCCTGATCTACGCGCGCGATGTGCTGCACGGCAATCTCGGCATCTCGCTGCTGACCGCGAATCCCGTCATCGACGACATCAAGCGCGTCTTTCCCGCGACGCTCGAGCTCGCGACGCTCTCGACGTTCATCGGCATCGTAATCGGCGCTCGGGGTCGCGGCGGCGGTGAAGCACAATCGCGTCGTCGATCACATCGCGCGCTTGATCGGTCTCGCGGGCAGCTCCGTGCCGGTGTTCTGGCTCGCGTTGATGGGCCTGCTGCTGTTCTATGCGCGGCTGCATTGGGTGTCCGGACCCGGCCGCATCGATCGAGTCTACGACGGCATGGTCGATACGCGCACGGGCAGTCTGCTGATCGATTCGCTCATCGCCGGCGAATGGGATGTCTTCAAAAATGCGTTCTCGCATATCGTGCTGCCGGCGAGCGTGCTGGCGTTCTATTCGATTGCGTATCTCTCTCGCATGACGCGCTCGTTCATGCTCGAACAGCTGAGCCAGGAGTACGTGACGACCGCGCGCGCCAAAGGTCTGCCCGAGCGCCGCGTGATCTGGCGGCATGCGTTCGGCAATATCGCGGTGCCGCTGCTGACGGTCATCGCACTCGCCTACAGCTACCTGCTGGAAGGCTCGGTGCTGACCGAGATCGTGTTCGCGTGGCCGGGCATCGGCTCGTATCTCACGGGCGCGTTGCTCAACGCCGACATGAACGCCGTGCTCGGCAGCACGCTCGTGATCGGCGCGACGTTCATCGCGCTCAATCTCTTGACCGATGCGCTCTATCATGTGTTCGATCCACGCGCGCGCTGACATGGAGGAGTCTTTCGGATGCAATCGCCCGCCGGGAGCACGCCGATGAAGCAGGAAAGGACGCGCTGGCGCGCGTGGCTTCTGACCGATACGCCCGCATCGCCGCGCCAGGCCGCGCTCAGCCGCGCGTACCGGCGCTGGCGACGTTTCTCGTCGAATCCGCTGAGCATGCTCGGGCTTGCGATTCTTGTGCTGCTCGTCGTGGTCGCGGCGGTCGGGCCGCTGCTCGTCACGCAAGACCCGCTGCAGCAGGTGCTCGCGGAGCGTCTCACGCCACCGAATGCCGCGCACTGGTTCGGCACCGATCAGCTCGGGCGCGACATCCTCTCGCGGCTCGTGTACGGCTCGCGTCTCACGCTGGCGATCGCGATCCTGGTCGTCGTGCTCGTCGTGCCGGTCGGGCTTCTGATCGGCACGGTCGCGGGCTATTGCGGCGGCATCGTCGATACGGCGCTGATGCGCGTCACCGATGTCGCGCTGGCGTTTCCCAAGATCGTGCTCGCGCTCGCCTTCGCGGCGGCGTTGGGTCCGGGCGTGCTCAATGCGGTGATCGCGCTGTCCATCACCGCGTGGCCGCCGTATGCGCGGCTTGCGCGCGCCGAGTCGCTGCGGCTCGCGCAGACCGATTACATCCACGCCGCGCGCCTGCAAGGCGCGTCGCATCTGCGCATTCTGCTGCGCTATATCGTGCCGCTGTGCTCGTCGTCGGTGATCGTGCGCGCGACGCTCGACATGGCGGGCATCATCCTTGCTATCGCGGGTCTCGGATTCCTCGGCCTGGGCGCGCAGCCGCCGAGTCCGGAATGGGGCTACATGGTCGCGGCGGGCCGCAACGTCCTGCTAGACGCATGGTGGGTCGCGACGATTCCGGGCCTGGCGATTCTCGCGGTGAGCCTCGCCTTCAACCTGCTCGGCGACGGTCTGCGCGACGTCTTCGATCCCCGTCACGGAGGCTGACATGCCGGATGCGCTGGCGGAGATCGACGGACTGGAAGTGGCCTTCGCCGGTCACGACGGCGCGCTCACGCCCGCCGTGCGCGGGGTGTCGCTCACAGTGCGGCGCGGCGAGCGCCTGGGCATCGTCGGCGAGTCGGGCTCGGGCAAGTCGATGACCGGGCGCGCGCTGCTCGGGCTCCTGCCGCCCGAGGCGAAATGGTCGGCGCAAGCGCTGCGCTTCGAAGGACAGGACCTGCTCGCCATGCGCCCGAAAGAGCGCCGCCGCCTGTGCGGCACGTGCATAAGCATGATCCTGCAGGACCCGAAATACTCGCTCAATCCGGTCATGACGGTCGCCCAGCAGATGCGCGAAACGTTCGCCCGGCAAGGCGCGAAGCAAAGCAGGCGGGAGATTCGCGAGCGCATCGTCGCGGCGCTGGAGGCGGTGCATATCCGCGATCCGGAGCGCGTCGCGGATGCGTATCCGCACGAGCTGTCGGGCGGCATGGGCCAGCGCGTGATGATCGCGATGATGGTCTCGGCGGGCCCGCGCCTGCTGATCGCCGACGAGCCCACGAGCGCGCTGGACGTCCTCGTGTCGATGCAGGTGCTCTCCGTGCTCGACGAGATGATCGAACGCCACGGCACGGCACGGGCCTCGTTTTCATCAGCCACGATCTGCCGCTCGTGATGTCGTTCTGCGACCGCGTTGCAGTGATGTACGGCGGGCGCATCGTGAAGACCTGCGCCGCGCGCGATCTTGCGCACGCGATGCATCCGTACACGCGCCGGCTGCTCGCGGCGAATCCGCCGCTCGGCAATCCGCCTGACGAGTTGCCGACCTTGCGCCGCGATCCCGCGTGGCTGACCGAAACCTACGAATGATGATCGACATCGACCACGCGCATATCCGCTTCAAGACCAAGACCGGTCACGTCGACGCCGTGCGTGAGGTGTCGTTGCACGCGCAAGAGGGCGAAGTCTTCGGACTGGTCGGCGAATCGGGCAGCGGGAAGTCCACCTTGCTGCGCGCGCTCGCGAGACTCGTGCCGCTCGCAGGCGGCGCGATGCGCATCGGCGGGAACGCCGCGCCATGCGGGCCGCGCCGCGACGTGCAGATGGTGTTTCAGGACCCGTACGGTGCGCTGCATCCGCGCTTCACGGTCGACAAGAGCTTGCGCGAGCCCCTCGCGATCCACGGCATCGGCGATCAGGACGCGCGCATTCGCGATGCGCTCGCCGAAGTGGGCTTAAACCCGGCGTTCCGCTTTCGCTACCCGTATCAGCTGTCGGGCGGGCAGCGGCAGCGCGTGTCGATTGCGCGCTCGCTGATCGTCGATCCGCGCGTCCTTCTGCTCGACGAGCCGACTTCCGCGCTCGATGTCTCCGTGCAGGGGGAAATCCTGAACCTGCTGCGGCGGCTGCATCGCGAACGCAAGCTCACGATGATCCTCGTGAGCCACAACCTCGCGGTGATCGGCTTTCTGTGCCAGCGCATCGCGGTGCGCTCGCGCAACGTTCGGCACGAGTACACGCGTCGTCTTCTGCTCGCGACCGAAGGCTACACGCGCGAGAGCGGCGGGCGGCTAGAGCGCGAGCCGGGCGGTTAAGCGTCGCGCAAGCACATTTGTTGTGATGCGGTCAACGAATGTTGCGCAAACGACGCATAAGAGCAGCGACAAGCCCGGTATACGGCGATGCGCCGGGAACGCGCCCACTTCGGACGAAATCCTCGCCGTGGGCGCTGATAGAATAGTCGTTGGATTGTCGAGACGTGCCGAACAACGCGCGAGCGTGGTCTTCCGGCTGCCTTCCGACTTCAGCTAACCAACGGAAATCGTGACAGACCGTGCTCGTGCGCGAGTGAAAGCCGGTCGTAATCCCCGATGAAATTGCTAGATGCTCTGGTCGAACAGCGGATCAATGAAGCCGCTGCGCGCGGCGACTTCAACAACCTGCCTGGCGCGGGCGCTCCGCTCCACTTCGACGATGATCACCTCGTGCCTGAGGAAGTCCGTGTCGCCAATCGAATCTCAAGAATGCGGGCTTCGTTCCGCCGGCCGTCGAGCAGCTCCGCGCTCTGCGCGGTCTCCAGGAAGAGCTCGATCGCGTGACGGACCCGGCCGCCCGTTGCCAGCTGCAAGCCAAGATGCTCGCGCTCGACATGGCGCTCGAATCGCTGCGTGGCGGTTGCGTGCCGCACGAGTATCGCCGGCGCATCGCCGAACGGCTCTCCGAGCGCGCGCTGTCTCGCGCCGCGCTGGATACGAAGTGATCGAAACGCCCGACACGCCAGAGGCGCCGTCAACCGGCGCCGCGCCGGACCACCCCCCCATCGCCGATCTTTCCGGCGAGCGCGACCGCCGCTTCATGCTGCTTGCGCAACGCGCCGCCGATGAAGCCCGCAGCGCGGGCGAAGTGCCCGTCGGCGCGGTCATCGTGCTCGGCGATGAAGTCATTGCCACGGGTTTCAATCATCCGATTCACGCGCACGATCCGTCCGCGCACGCGGAAATGGTCGCGCTGTGCGCCGCGGCGCGGAAACTCGAAAATTACCGACTGCCCGGCTGCGAGCTCTATGTCACGCTCGAGCCGTGCCTGATGTGCTCGGGCGGGATCATGCACGCGCGCATTTCGCGCGTCGTCTACGGCGCGGCCGACCCGAAGACGGGCGCGTGCGGCAGTGTCGTCGACATGTTCGCGAACGGGCAGCTCAATCACCATACGACCGTCACCGGCGGCGTGCTCGCCGACGAATGCGGGCACGCGCTGAAGAACTTTTTCGCTGAACGGCGCCGCCTCGCCCGCGAGGAGCGCGCCGCGCGCCGCACTCGGGAAGCCGGCCGGCTTCCCGCCACCGATTCCTCCGCTCCTCCGCTCCGATAACGAATCCAACGACAACATCGTGAAATCACGCACCATCGACCTCGTTGCGCCGTCTGGCTATCCTCATGATCCCGCGGCCGTCGAACGCGGCATCGGTCGATTGCGCAGGGAAGGGCATCGGCTGGAAAACATCGAGGCGACGCGGCGGCGCTTTCAGCGCTTCGGCGGCACGGACGCCGAGCGCGCAGCCGATCTCAACCGTCTCGCGGATCCGTCGCGGCGCTTGCCCGACATCGTCCTCGCGGTGCGCGGCGGCTATGGCGCGTCGCGCATTCTGCACGGGCTGGACTATCTCGGCCTGCGCAGGCTCGCGGACCAGCCGATCGCAATCGTCGGCCACAGCGACTTCACCGCGATCCAGTGCGCGCTCTACGCGCACGCCGGCGTGAAGAGCTTCGGCGGGCCGATGTTCGCCGCCGATTTCGGCACCGAGGAACTGAGCGCGTTTACGATGCGCCATTTCTGGAACGCGGTCACGCATCCGAGCTTCACGGTGACGAGCAATGTGTCGCAGCGGCAGTCCGTCGACGTCACCGGCATGCTGTGGGGCGGCAATCTGGCGATTCTGGCGTCGCTCGTCGGCACGCCGTATCTGCCGCCGGTCGAGGGCGGCATTCTTTTCATCGAGGATGTGAACGAGCATCCGTTTCGCATCGAGCGGATGATTTATCAGCTGCATCAGTCGGGCGTGCTTGGGCGGCAGCAGGCGATCGTCATGGGCGAGTTCTCGGGCGGGCGTCTGTCGGAATACGACAACGGCTATTCGCTCGACACGATGATCGAACAGATCAGGACCGTGACGGGTATTCCGGTCGTGACGGGCCTACAGTTCGGGCACGTCGAAAACCTGCTGACGCTTCCGTTCGGCGCGACGGCACATCTCGTTTCGAATGAGCGCGGATTCACGCTGAAGCTTTCCGACTACCCGCATCTGGCCTGATGGCCGATGGAGCAGGGCGCTTATCCGGGCGCCTTCTTTTCGATCCATGTTCGCAACTAACCGGTTGTTTTGCACCACCCACGGAGTGCGCATGCGCCAAAGCAGACGGTGCTGATTGTCGACAAAAAGTGGCGGAAATGCTGACAAAACCTTGGCGAATTTGCTGAAAGGCCCGTGCGCACTCGGTCAACGGCCGATGCGCCGCCCGAAAAACGGTAGGGGCCGCCAATTTTCAAAATGAATTGTTGACAATATTTATGTCGATTCTAAGATGGTCATCATGCAAGCGAGCACATCATGTCCGACACTACGACGAACGCCGCACTGAATGCTTCCACGGGCGCCCCGAACGGCGCGAATGCCGAGTCGATCGCCGAGAACATCCGCGCCGCGATCCTCGAGCACCGCCTGGCGCCGGGCGCGAAGCTCACCGAAGCGCAACTGTGCGAGGTATTCGCGGTCAAGCGCGGCACGGTGCGCCAGGCGCTCGCGCAGCTGTCGAATGAGCGGCTCGTCAATCTGGAGCCGAATCGCGGCGCGTTCGTCGCGAGCCCGTCGCTGCAGGAAGTGCATGAAGTGTTCGAGATGCGCCGCATCATCGAGCTCGCCGTCGTCGAACGAATCGCGCAGGGGCACGGCGTGCGCCGGCTCAAGTCGATCAGCGCGACCATCGGGCGTGAGCGCCGCGTCTTCGACAGCCACGACTTTTCCTCGTGGATCCGGCTCTCGGGCGAGTTTCACACCGAGCTTGCGGCGCTCACCGGCAACACGGTGCTGTGCGATTGCCTGTCCGGACTCGTTGCGCGTTCGACCTTGATCTCGGCGCTGTACGAATCGCTAGGCAAGAACTCGTGCTCGTTCGAGGATCACGAACAGATTCTCGCCGTGCTCGATGCCGGCGATGCACCCAAAGCCGCCGACCTGATGGCGCAGCATCTGCGCGATGTCGAGCTGAAGATGCTGGAGCGGCCGGCGCGCGGCGCGGTCGATCTGAAGAAAGTGTTCGCCAGACCCACGGAGCGCGAGAAGGCGCTCGGCACGTAAAGCGAAAGCGATAGGGCAGATAGAAGTATCTGCCATCGACGCAATAAAGCAGGACTAAATAATCGGAGACTATGCCCCGCGTCCGAGCGCCGGGCGCGTGGAGAGGCGCACGCGCAAAAAATCCGCCGCGTGCGCCGCATCGAACAGGACGCTCATCGCGTGAGCGTGAATGAAAACCGCCGCCGGGCGGGCGCGCAGGACAAGTATCCCGCGCGCCCTTTGCCACATGCCCGAAGGCGAAAACGCAAATCCAAAGAATACCGCGCTGGTCCGAGACGTCAGCGAAGGTATCCGATCGAAGCGAGTCACTCGAGCATTTGCAGTTATTTCATTACGCAAGCAGCCAATGAAGGAGACGTCATGGCCCAGTTCAGTGCATCCGGCAGTTCAGCCCTGCCGCAATACGAAGAGCAGACATCGGGACACTCCGAGCCTGCCTGCCGGTTACAGTGACCGCCTCTACAACGAGGACCTCGCCCCGCTCAAGCATCAAACCTGGGGCGCGTACAACATTTTCGCGTTCTGGATGTTCGATGTGCATAGCGTCGGCGGCTATGTGTTCGCCGGCAGCCTGTTCGCGCTCGGTCTGACGAACTGGCAGGTGCTCGTGTCGCTGCTCATCGGCATCGGCTTCGTGAGCCTGCTTTGCAATTTGATCGCCAAGCCGAACCAGGTGGCCGGCGTGCCGTATCCGGTCGCGTGCCGCGCCACGTTCGGCGTGCTCGGCGCGAATATTCCCGCCGTGATTCGCGAGCTCATCGCCGTGGCGTGGTACGGCATCCAGACGTATCTGGCGTCGAGCGCGCTGGTCATCGTCGTGCTGAAGTTCGTGCCGTTGCTGATGCCGTATGCCGACGTGCACAAGTACGGCTTCGTCGGTCTTTCGGCGCTCGGCTGGGCAGGCTTCATGCTGCTGTGGGTGCTGCAGGCCGTCGTGTTCTGGCGCGGCATGGAGATGATCAAGAAGTTCATCGACTTCGCCGGTCCCGCCGTCTATGTCGTGATGTTCGTCCTTGCCGGCTACATGGTGTGGCGCGCAGGCATCAGGAACATCGGGCTCAATCTCGGCGGCGTCAAGTATCACGGCATGGAAGTGATTCCCGTGATGATCACCGCGATCTCGCTCGTCGTGTCGTACTTCTCCGGCCCGATGCTGAACTTCGGCGACTTCTCACGCTACGGCAAGAGCTTCCGCAGCGTGAAGCGCGGAAATTTCTGGGGGCTGCCGGTCAACTTCCTGGCGTTTTCGCTCGTGACCGTCATCACGACCGCTGCGACGCTCCCGGTGTTCGGTCAGCTGATCACCGATCCGGTCGAGACCGTCGGCCGCATCGACCATCCGTCCGCCGTGATTCTGGGCGCGCTGACCTTCACGATCGCGACCATCGGCATCAACATCGTGGCGAACTTCGTGTCGCCGGCCTTCGACTTCTCGAACGTCGCGCCGAAGCTCATCAGCTGGCGCATGGGCGGGATGATGGCCGCGACCGCGTCGATCTTCACCACGCCGTGGAACCTGTTCAACAACCCGCCGTGATCCACTACACGCTGGATATCCTCGGCAGCTTCATCGGACCGTTGTATGGCGTGCTCATCCTCGACTTCTATCTCGTGAAGCGCGGCAAGCTCGCAGTCGACGATCTCTATACGACGTCCGAGGCAGGCAAGTACTGGTACACGAAGGGCGTGAACCGCCGCGCGGTGATGGCGCTCCTGCCGGCCGCACTGATCGCGATTCTCTGCGTGATGCTGCCTTCGCTGGAAGCTTCCGCGAACTTTTCATGGTTCATCGGTGCGGGACTGGGCGCGCTCTTCTATTACTTCCTCGCGGACCGCAAGCGCGGTTTGAGCGAAAGGCCTATAACGAACGATAGAGCCTGAGAGAACGCCGGCGCTTCAGCCGGCCAAAAAAGATCGAAGCAGTAACGAAATGCGGTAAGGAGAAAGCAATGCGCATCAAACTGATCAACCCGAACACGACGCAGCGCATGACCGACGCGATGGGCCGCTGCGCCCGCGAGGTCGCCGCTCTCGGCACGGAAATCGTCGCCGTGAGCCCGACGATGGGCCCGCGGTCCATCAAGGCTATTACGACGAGGCACTCGCGTCGCTCGGGCTGCTCGCCGAAGTCGAGGCGGGCGAAAAGCAGGGCTTCGACGGCTACGTGATCGCCTGCTTCGGCGATCCGGCCCTCTACGCGGCGCGCGAGCTGGCGCGCGGACCGGTGATCGGTATCGCGGAAGCGGCGATGCACGCAGCGAGCGTCATCGCGCCGGCCTTTTCGGTCGTGACGACCTTGCAGCGCACCTGCTGCATGGCATGGCATCTGGCGGAGCGCTACGGCATGACGCGCTTCTGCAAGAACGTCCGCGCGACGGATGTCGCCATGCTGGAGCTGGACGAGCCGGGCTCATCGGCGCGTCAGACGATCATCGACGAATGCCGGCGCGCACTCGACGAGGACGGCTCGGACGCCATCGTGCTCGGCTGCGCGGGTATAGCGGAGTTGTGCCGCGAAGTGGAGGATGCGATCGGCGCGCCGGTGGTCGAGGGCGTGACGGCGGCGGTGAAGTGGGCGGAGGCGCTCATCGCGCTGCAACTTCATACGGCGAGCGCGGCGACTATGCGTGCCCGCTGGCGAAACGCTACGACGGCGTGCTGTCGAATTTCAGCCCGCGCTGATGGCGTTCCAGTGGGCTCATACACCTGACGTGACCCGGATTATCTGCCCTGATGATTATCTGCCCTGATGTATGGGCGCGTCCGGGTCTTTGGGCTACACTGAATCGTCAATAATCCCGTTTTTTCAACGCCTAGCCTTCGACGCCCAGCCATGTCACACGATCCGAACTATCCACGCGACCTGATCGGCTACGGCCGCAACCCGGTCCAGGCCAACTGGCCTGGACGCGCGCGCATCGCCGTGCAATTCGTACTCAATTACGAGGAAGGCGGCGAGAACTGTGTGCTGCACGGCGATCCGGGCTCGGAGCAGTTCCTGTCGGAAATCGTGGGCGCGGCGGCTTACCCGTCGCGTCACATAAGCATGGAGTCGATCTACGAATACGGCTCGCGCGCGGGCGTGTGGCGCATCCTGTGCGAGTTCGAGAAGCGCGGCCTGCCGCTCACGATCTTCGGCGTCGGCATGGCGATCGAACGTCATCCCGAAGTGGCGAAGGCCTTTGTCGAGCTGGGGCATGAAATCGCGTGCCACGGCTATCGCTGGATTCACTACCAGGACATGTCGCCGGAGCGCGAGGCCGAGCATATGCGTCTCGGCATGGAAGCCATCGAGCGCGTGACGGGCGTGCGTCCGCTCGGCTGGTGCACCGGGCGCGACAGTCCCAACACGCATCGGCTGGTCGCGGAGTACGGCGGCTTCCTCTACGACTCCGACTACTACGGCGACGACCTGCCGTTCTGGACTGAAGTCGAAGTCACCGGCGGCGAGAAGAAGCCGCATCTGATCGTGCCGTACACGCTGGACACCAACGACATGCGTTTCGCGACGCCGCAGGGATTCAACACCGGCGATCACTTCTTCACGTATCTGAAGGACGCCTTCGACGTGCTCTACGAAGAAGGCGATGAAGCGCCGAAGATGCTGTCCATCGGCATGCATTGCCGTCTCCTCGGGCGCCCCGGGCGCTTCCGCGGCCTGCAGAAACTCCTCGATCACATCGAAAAGCACGATCGCGTGTGGGTCACGCGGCGTGTCGACATCGCGCATCACTGGCGCGAGCAGCACCCTTTCAATAAAGCAAACAACGGGACGGCGGCATGAAGGCGATGTAATACACACTCGACCAGATCAACACGATGCCCCGCCGACACGTTCTTGACGGTGCTTGCGGGCATGTTCGAACATTCGCCGTGGGTACCGGAAGCGGCCGCGCAGCAGCGTCCGTTCAAGGACATCGATTCGCTGCATAAGGCGATGTCGCACATCGTCGAGACCGCCGGCGACGACAAGCAGCTCGCCCTCATCAACGCGCACCCCGAACTCGCGGGCAAGGCGGCGGTGCGCGGCGAACTGACAGCCGAATCGACTCGCGAGCAGAGCGGCGCCGGCCTCGATCTCTGCGCGCAGGAAGAGTTCGACAGGCTGCAGGCGCTGAACGAGGCCTACCGCGACAAGTTCGGCTTTCCGTACATTCTCGCCGTGCGTGGGTATGACCGTCACGGCATCATCGCGAACTTCGAAAAGCGTATGAACCACGGCCGCGCCGAAGAGCTTCGCACGAGCCTCGATCAGATTTACCGGATCGCCGGTTTCAGGTTGAACGACCTGATCAAGGCGTGATCCGAATTCAATGTCACGATAAGGACGAAGACAATGGCAATTCCGAAACTCGATCCCAACGCGCCCGATTTCACGCGCCGCTATGTGAACCTGGCGGACTCGCGTCTGGGCGCACAGGCACTCGAGGCGAGCGACGATTTCTTCGCGCCGAAGGAGCGCATGCTGAACCCCGAGCCGGCGGTGTTCATCCCCGGCAAGTACGACGATCACGGCAAGTGGATGGACGGCTGGGAAACGCGTCGCAAGCGCACGACCGGCTATGACTGGTGCATCGTCAAGCTGGCGCGTCCGGGCGTGATCAAGGGCATCGATGTCGATACGAGCCACTTCACCGGCAACTTCCCGCCGGCGGCCTCCATCGAGGGTGCGCATGTCGCGGACGGCGGCGCGCCGAACCAGTCGACGCAGTGGACGGAAATCGTGCCGTCGACGACCCTGCAGGGCAACAATCACCACTACCTCGAAGTCGGCGCCGAACAGCCGTTCACACATCTGCGCGTGAACATCTATCCGGATGGCGGCATCGCGCGTCTGCGCGTGTACGGCCAGCCGCAGCTCGACTAGAGCAACGCGGACCGCAATCAGCTCGTCGATCTCGGCGCTATGGAAAACGGCGCGTACATGGTCGGCACGAACAACCAGCACTTCGGTCTCGCATCGCCCCTGCTCATGCCGGGCCGCGGCGTCAACATGGGCGACGGCTGGGAAACGCGCCGCCGCCGCGAGCCGAGCAACGACTGGTGTATCGTCGCGCTGGCGCAGCCCGGCATCATCAAGAAGGTCGAGGTGGATACCGCCCACTTCAAGGGCAACTATCCGGACCGCTGCTCGCTGCAGGCCGCGTATGTGAAGGGCGGCACGGACAGCTCGCTCGTCACGCAGGCGATGTTCTGGCCGGTCCTGCTCGGCGAACAGAAGCTGCAGATGGATAAACAGCATTTCTTCGAGTCGGAGATCGCCGCGCTCGGCCCCGTGACGCACGTGCGCTTCAATATCTATCCTGACGGCGGCGTGTCGCGCCTTCGTCTCTTCGGGACGCTCGCATGAAAAAGCTCGCTATCGAACCGTTGACGCGCGCTGCGTTCAGGCCTTATGGTGATGTCATCGAGCTCGATGGCGCGAAGCAGATTCCGATCAACCTCGGCACGACGATCCGTTTTCACGATCTGTGCAACGTCGATGTAACGGATCAGGGCGGTCACGCCATCGTCAATCTCTTTCGCGGACAGCCGCGCACGCTGCCGTTCGAGTGCAAGATGATGGAGAGGCATCCGCTCGGCAGCCAGGCGTTCATTCCGCTCGACGACCGGCCGTACCTCGTGGTCGTTGCGCCCGCGGGCGACCTCGACGAGTCGAAGATCCGCGCCTTCGTCACGAGGGGCTGGCAGGGCGTGAACTATGCGAAGGGCGTGTGGCACCATCCGCCGCTCGCGCTCGGCAAGGCGAGCGACTACATCGTCGTCGATCGCGGCAGCGGTGAAGGGCACAACCTGAACGAACAGGATCTGAAGGAATCGCTGTGGCTGACGGAAGAAGCGTTGCGTTGATTCGCTTCTTTCGAGCTTCAAAAGGACCGGCGCGGGTTGGCCGGTCCTTTTGTTTTGGGGGCGTTAAGATAGGTAGTTCATTCACGAGGCCCCATTCACGATGATCGATCTGCGCAGCGATACCGTCACCCGTCCCAGAAGGCCATGCTCGCCGCGATGTCCGCGGCCGAAGTCGGCGACGACGTCTGGGGCGACGATCCCACCGTCTCCACGCTTCAGGCCGTGCTTGGCAGCATTCAGCCGCAGCCGCTCGAAAATGCGCCGGATGGCTCGCTGCCGCTGGAAAAGATCGCGGCGGCGATCAAGCCGATCGACAATCACTTCGCGCGCACGAAGCTGCTCGCGCTCGAGAACACGATCGGCGGGAAGGTGCTGCCGGCGGCGTACGTCGCCGAGGCAACGCAGCTCGCACGAGCAATCGTCAAGACTGGTGTACGCAGGTCGGACGGCGTGATCAGGCGGCCAGCGATTGAGGAGCCGGTGTGCTTTCAATCACCGGGGTTCCGTCCTTGAAGGGGATACCCTTCAGAAGCGCCTCGATCTTCTCTGCGCCGCGGATTTTCCTCCATGACTTCTCAGCGGCTTCAATCAGCTTGAACGCCATCGCGAGGAAGGTCGCGCGCGACAGGCAGTTACGTGTGCGGCTTGTGCGATGGCGCACCGTCGCGAACGTCGATTCAATCGGATTCGTGGTCCGCACGTGCTGCCAGTGTTCGGCAGGGAAGTCGTAGAATGCGAGCAGTTCGTCTCGGTCCTTCGTG
>LFJH01000215.1 GCA_001189335.2 Candidatus Paraburkholderia schumanniana | reverse complement strand
CATCATAACCAAGTCATATCAAAGTCAAAGGCATAATATACATATAAGGATACTGGGCTCTCAGGAGCCAAATTCCACGGGCAGGCGAACCGAAAGAGTAGTTGACTCTCCATCAACTTTCAAGTCCAGTAGACACCACTTATCTCTCCCCCTACAACTGCATTCCCCACTGGGCCCACGTCACCATACAAAGTCAAAGTCCCTGCCTTCTGAACAGAACGGGCTCTCAAAATAGCCTCGCTCAAGGCATTCCGATCGTCATCGTCACCATATGTTTGAACGAGCTCTCAAAATAGCTACGTTCAAGATTCCATCATCGTCACCATATATTAGAACGAGCTCTCAAAATAGCTTCGTCCCACACATACAGATCACAACACAGTAAATCACAACTTATATCAAATCACAACTCATGTCAAATCACAACTCATATCAAATCTCAACTTATAGCAAATCACAACTTATAGCAAGGTACATACATTTAGAACGAGCTCGCAAAAGAACTCCGTTCCACACAGACAGATCACAACATAATACAGATCACATACGGGTGCATATGTTACATAACACATAGCACAGAACATGCGGGTATACTCACAGAATATCCAAGTTTTAGCAAGAGCGGTCCTCGGCCGCCAAAGTTCACCTGGAACATATTTTCACAAGTTTGAGTATTTCTCATAAGTTCAATCATCATTATACAAAAGCAAATCAAAATTAGGGTTTTCTATAGATATACATAGAAAATCCAGATTCCAGAAATTCAACTCTAAAATCTCAGAACCTCAACCTTTCTTACACAAGCTAACCAACACCTCTCCTAACACACATCTCAACTTAAACCACATCTAAACATCTCTACTCAACCATCAATCCCAAAACCTTCATCCAAACCAAGAATACATTCCAATTAAGGTTTGACATACAAAACTCTAAATTCCAGAAGTTCATTCTTATACTCTCGGAACTCCAACTCTCATATACAAGCCAGACAACACCTATCCAAGCTGATCACCTCCAATTCAATCAACAAAACAAATCAGAAAATCATTCCCGACCAAGACCGGCGCCGGTCTTGGTCGGGAATGATTTTCTGATTTGTTTTGTTGATTGAATTGGAGGTGATCAGCTTGGATAGGTGTTGTCTGGCTTGTATATGAGAGTTGGAGTTCCGAGAGTATAAGAATGAACTTCTGGAATTTAGAGTTTTGTATGTCAAACCTTAATTGGAATGTATTCTTGGTTTGGATGAAGGTTTTGGGATTGATGGTTGAGTAGAGATGTTTAGATGTGGTTTAAGTTGAGATGTGTGTTAGGAGAGGTGTTGGTTAGCTTGTGTAAGAAAGGTTGAGGTTCTGAGATTTTAGAGTTGAATTTCTGGAATCTGGATTTTCTATGTATATCTATAGAAAACCCTAATTTTGATTTGCTTTTGTATAATGATGATTGAACTTATGAGAAATACTCAAACTTGTGAAAATATGTTCCAGGTGAACTTTGGCGGCCGAGGACCGCTCTTGCTAAAACTTGGATATTCTGTGAGTATACCCGCATGTTCTGTGCTATGTGTTATGTAACATATGCACCCGTATGTGATCTGTATTATGTTGTGATCTGTCTGTGTGGAACGGAGTTCTTTTGCGAGCTCGTTCTAAATGTATGTACCTTGCTATAAGTTGTGATTTGCTATAAGTTGAGATTTGATATGAGTTGTGATTTGACATGAGTTGTGATTTGATATAAGTTGTGATTTACTGTGTTGTGATCTGTATGTGTGGGACGAAGCTATTTTGAGAGCTCGTTCTAATATATGGTGACGATGATGGAATCTTGAACGTAGCTATTTTGAGAGCTCGTTCAAACATATGGTGACGATGACGATCGGAATGCCTTGAGCGAGGCTATTTTGAGAGCCCGTTCTGTTCAGAAGGCAGGGACTTTGACTTTGTATGGTGACGTGGGCCCAGTGGGGAATGCAGTTGTAGGGGGAGAGATAAGTGGTGTCTACTGGACTTGAAAGTTGATGGAGAGTCAACTACTCTTTCGGTTCGCCTGCCCGTGGAATTTGGCTCCTGAGAGCCCAGTATCCTTATATGTATATTATGCCTTTGACTTTGATATGACTTGGTTATGATG
>LFJH01000214.1 GCA_001189335.2 Candidatus Paraburkholderia schumanniana | reverse complement strand
TTGACAACCATATACAGCTTACACACCGTATGCAGTTTATTCTAAACTACCGCAAGGCAGGGGGAATTGTCGTACCTATCCTGATGTCGGCTAAATTCAAGAATAGGGCATTGACTGATCGTCAGGACCGAATAGTCGACTGGTTAACAATCCACGATTTGCCAGCCGCAGAAAATAGTTTGCGCTTTCCAGTCGATGCTCCTGTCACTCAACTGATCGAAGTAAACTCAACGCGCCGAATTACAGATAGCAACGATGTCTGGAGTGGACGACTCTATGCCGATCGGCTGGTCATTCCCACGACTACGACTGTGCCTGATTCTTACCGGGGTTTGGGTTGTGGATTTTTGTCAAAACTCAATATGGGATTCGTCCAATCGCTTTTCCATGACCCGGTGAAGACTCACGAGGAAGTAATGGAATCGATTGAAGATCAACGTCCGCCAGCACAGTGTGGTGTTGGGCATGTCAGGCCGGTCAAGGGCCTGTCTAATCAAACCGAATAGGTAGAACGGAGCGGCAGTGTGCAAAATATTCAAGTGCATTACATTTTGCAAACAACATAGGCCGGCGCCTTGCATGAAATATGTCGTCGTACTAACTGAAGCCGAGGAGCAGATCCTGCAGTAGTTGTCGATCAACCATTCCGTACCAGATATGTGTATGCGAGCAGCCGCTCCTCTTTTGATGCTTGCGGGCGGCGAGCTGCGTCCGATGGGCGTTCGCTTACAGTCCGAACTCAACAGGATCGAGATCGTTTGGCGGCAACTGAAATACCGATGGCGACGCTTCGTCACTTGGATCAAGGAAACCATCGACGCTGAGACGGACGAAATCCTGGCCGGACATGGCACAATATTTCAAACCAATTTCTCGTGAACACTTAAATCAACGGAGGCGCATAATGACTCGGAGCAAAACAAAGTCCGACAGTACGGATCAGCAAAACGATACGCAGCCCGTGTTTCAGCGAATTAATCACATCGCATTGGCGGTACGTGACCTCGAAGCAGCAATCGACTTGTTTCAGATAAACTTGGTTTCGAACTTACAAGACGACGTCAGAAGAATGACATGCTTGCTGCAGACATGAATTGCAACGGTATTTACTTTTGTGCTCTGCCAAGGCATGACTCCAATTTCAGAATTCTCGAGAATTGTCAATGATCACGGTATTGGATTGGCGCACATTGCGATGGACGTGGATGATGTCGATACTGCCGTGACTACACTTACAAAACAAGGAGTTGAGTTTGAAACCGGTATTATCCGCGAGACCGGTGTTACGCATGCTTTTAGCTTGCGAGACGAACATACCGGCTTATCGGTGGAAGTCATTCGTTGCGGTGAGTAACCGACACTGACGAAGATGCCATATTAACCAGCCACTCGGCGCAACGAGTCGCTGAGTGAACCGGGGCTTCAGGTAGAGATCCCGCTACGCTACCGACGTTATTTCCGATCGGCATCTTACGGAAATCGTTTAACCAGGAGATCGATGATGGGTAGTGAATCTACCACAGAAACGCTTCGACATTGGCTTTTAAGTTCCGCCGACGCCAATTGCGAAAAAGCTGTGCGCTGGAGTGGCGCACTTGGAGCGGAATTGAGCAATTTTGACGCAAAATATTTCAGTGACTCTAATTATACACTTTTGTCGAATTATCTTTGGCGGTACCAGGCTTTATCTATCCCACGTCAAATTTTAACTTCTTCGGATCGGCGGAGTGTGGCACAGCGATTCTCTATACCTAAGAATTCCCCCGAGCATGACGTTGTTGTACGCAGTGGATATTCCTGCTCATGGTGGTGATACGCTGTTTTCCGACATGTACGGAGCATATGATACGCTGGGCAGTTTCAAGGTTGAAGCGCAACAGCGGGTTTAATGTTTAGAGCCATGAGGATGAGCTGCGGAAGCGAGTGTGGCGGCGAAGACCTCGAGCGGCGAATGGAAGGCGTGAGTGGCGCGAGGCCTGCTGTTCAGACTGTCGGCAATGGCGTCAAGTTCGTCCTGACTGTAGACCGAAAAGTCGGTGCCGTTGGGCAGATACTGGCGCAGCAGTCCGTTGGTGTTTTCACAAGTGCCGCGTTGCCATGGGCTGTGCGGGTCGCAGAAGTACACCGTCACACCGGTGGCGGCGGTGAG
>LFJH01000213.1 GCA_001189335.2 Candidatus Paraburkholderia schumanniana | reverse complement strand
GGGTTTGAAATTAGGGTTGAAAATGAAGTTGACTTTCTCGGGAATAGAACTTTTGCGCATGTATTATTCTTTTGGGTGTGTCAAAGTTCAAGGAAGTACTCGTACATATGTTTGGCGAGTAATGTGATATGTTGTGCGTATGGTCGGTGTGTGTACTCGTCTTACTGTAGTGATTTTGACTGTGTGTTACGAGTTTGACTTTGACTGTTTGGTGTGTGACTTTGACTGTTTGACTTTGACTATATATGACGAGTTATGAAAGTTATTTCTTTTACGTAACTATTATATTTTGCGTGTAATAGCGCTTATATACTAATGGAAGCCGGGGGAAATAGAGGTAGGGGACATGGACGGCCATCTTTGGGAAGAGGGCAAGGATCTGTAGGTGGTCAGGATAATGACCAAATAGCCACCGCTATTCAACGTATGGCGGATTTACTTGAACATGTGAAGGACAGCAGGGTCAGGGGGTTAATGGTCCGATGGATCCCAATGGTCCCAATGGCAATCATGAGGGTGAGGATCGTGCCTTAGAGCGATTCCAGCGGTTTTCTCCTCCCAAGTTCTTAGGGGGACCTAACCCAGACATTGCAGAGGGATGGCTAGAGCGTATGTTAGAAATCTTTGCCGCTCTAGGATATACTGAGGAAAGACAGGTTACCTTTGCTGTCTTCCAATTTGACGGGGCAGCCAGGGCATGGTGGAATGTAGTCCGGGCCAAGTGGGAAAGGGAACAAACTCCTTGGACCTGGGTGAACTTTACCCGAGAATTCAATGAGAAGTTTTTACCTCCACTGGTTCAAGAAAGGAGGGAAGCGGAATTCCTCCGTCTACGCCAAGGAACTCTGAGTGTGGCGGAATACGAGACACAATTTACCAAATTGTCTCGTTTTGCGCCCGTATTTGTACTGACTGAGGAGAGGCGGATTAGACGCTTCGTGCAGGGTCTGAAAGTGGAGATCCAAGAAGGACTGGCAGCTGCCCAACTAGACACATTTAGTCAAGCACTCGAGAAAGCGCAGAGAATTGAGAGTGCAAAAGAACAAGTGCGAGCGTTTCAGGATAGGAAACGGAAGCAGCCAGAAATTGGCCAGAGTTCCAAAACCGAACCACAAGTTAAGATGGGTCGAGGAACCGGTGGAGTTCGAACAGCTGGAACTCCATTCCGAGGAACTATAGGGCGAGGCCAACCAGGAAGGGGAGCACCAAGAGGTGGAGGCCGAATTGGTCAGGCGCCTGGAGGACGAGTACCCTGTAGCTTCTGTGGGGCTACCAGTCACCCGTCTGACCGGTGCTGGTATAAAGATCAGCCGAAGGACCAAATGCGAAGATGTTTCCGTTGTGGTAGCACTGAGCATCTGGTCGCTCAGTGTCCACAAGGGCTGAAAGAAGGAAATGCTCCGAGAGCTGAGGGAGCTACAGCTCAACAAACCACAGGAGGTAACCGAGCAAAAGTGCCGGTTAGGGTGTATGCAATTGGCCAGGAAGAGGAGGTGGATCCCGCGGCGGTCATAGAAGGTACGCTCCCTGTCTTCTATCGTACCGCGCGTGTTTTGATAGATCCTGGTGCAACACACTCTTTTGTTAATCCGGCATTTATGGCACACATTGATGTTAAATCGGAGAAATTAAAGTATGATTATGAAATAAAAACCCCAACTGGTGAGACAAGTTTATTCACCAATGAAATTTATAGGAATTGTGAGATAAGGATAGGGGAAAGGAAGTTACTTGCTGATCTCATTTCACTAGGTATTCGGGAATATGATGTGATATTAGGGATGGATTGGTTAGCTAAACATCATGCCCGATTGAATTGTCAAACCAAACAAGTTGACTTTTGTATACCAGGAGAACCAACCGTTACCCTTAATGTTCAGGGAAAGATAGGTTCACCGTTCCTTATTTCTGGGATTCAAGCTCGGAAATTACTGTATAAGGGTGCTCGGGGGTATTTGGCAATGCTCATTAATGCTCACGTAGGCCAAAGTAAAGTAGAGGATGTATTGGTGGTGTGTGAGTTTTCTGAGGTATTCCCTGAGAAACTCATATCATTACCACCGGAAAGGGACATCAAATTCAAGATTGAGTTGTATCCGGGAGTAGAGCCGATTTCTAAAATGCTTTATCGGATGGCCCCTGCTGAACTC
>LFJH01000212.1 GCA_001189335.2 Candidatus Paraburkholderia schumanniana | reverse complement strand
CGTCATTCGTCGCTCGGCTTCGTATCGCCAGTTCAGTTTCTGCAAGACTGGATCAAGGCTCAGTCGACCAAGGATGCCGCTGCATAACTCGGGACCCGTGGAAGGCGAAAAACCGAGGGAAGCTCAGTGAACGACTGGCTCGTCGCCAGCGTGGCCTTCACGATGATCGGCGCGATCGGCGGATTCGTCGTGTGGAACTATCCCTCGGCACTCATGTTCATGGGAGACGGCGGCGCTTACTTCGTCGGATTCGTCATGGTGGAGCTCATCGTGCTGCTGATCGCACGCCATCCGAACGTCAGCGCGTTCTACACGATCGTGGCCATGTACCCGGCCTTCGAGACGCTCTTCTCCATCTACCGTCGACGCTACGTTCACGGCCGGGCGGTCGATGCGCCGGATGCGCTGCATCTGCATACGCTCATCTACAAGCGGATCGGTCGCAAGGGTATCTCCTTCAAGAACATGCAGCGCTGCACGCGGCGCAACTCGGTCAGTTCGATCTACCTGTGGGTGCTGAGCCTCATCACGATCATCCCGGCCACGTTCTTCTGGAACTCGCCGTATGTGCTCGGCATCGCCGCCGTCGCGTTCGCGGGCGCGTATGTCTGGATGTACTCGGTGATCGTCCGGTTCAAGACACCCGGCTGGATGATGCTCCCTGTCTGGATGCTCAGACACGCTTCCCGCGCCGAAAGGCCGCCGGCTGCGCCCGACCGGCTGCGCTGAATCCACCGGGCAAACGTCCGAAGCATCGAATCCCAGCCTGCGCGTTCATGCCCTGCTGCATGAACGCGCAGGTTTCATTCAAAGCGCGATTCCTGCCCGATCCTCAGCCGAGACCAGAAAGGCTTCCACGCGCGCACTCGCGCGGCCCGGCCCGGTTGTCTGTCAGCGCCAGCGCTTGCCGATACCGGCGCCCATGCCGTTGGGACGGTCCCCCGGTCTCGTCGTCTCGTATCCGAGCCCGATCGCGCGATTCAGAATCGCCCGCGTACCCGGCGTAATGCTCAAATGCGCAAGCCGGGACGGCTCCGACCCAGACCATCTCGTCGAGCCCGGCTCCGATGGCCGTGCGAGGATGCACGTCGTCGGGAATCGCGATGCGAAAGACATGATGCAGATAATGCGCGGATACCTGTTGGAACAGAAACGCGGCCGCGCTTGCCTCGACGCCGTTTTCCTCGTGCAGCGCCCGGATCGCCGCGACGATGGGCAACTCGTCGAGCCCCACCAGGCCGCCCGGCAGCAGCCACGGACCGCCGCGTTCCCGGACCAGAAGCACCGCATGGTGTCGAACCAGCAGCACCGTCGCTCGTACTCTCATCCCCGTCTCCGTATTACTCCAGCTCTTATTGGATTGATGGCGCGCTCCGAAGCGCCGGCTTGCCGCTATTTACCGAGCCGTCATCTGGATGAACCGGCGTACCAGGAAAAACCAGGAAAATTTTCCCAGCGCCGCCCACATGCGGCAATGCGTGCATTTCCCTTTAAGCGTGCGCAAACGCACACTCGGGCGCAGAATTCGATCCGCCGAGCATGCTTGCTCGCTCGTAAAACGTCTGAGCTTATCCGCAGTGAGCGAAAGACGATGAATTCCGCGCTCGCGGTGCGTGCGGAAGACGGGGACTTTGGATGCGCAGCCGCGCGCTCGTATCGGAGCGCGCGGCCTGCGAAGGCTGAAGCGGCTGTTCCGGCGTCTGCCGCACTCGACGTCACGCGCCGAGTGCGGGATCGCTCATGCTGTCGCGTCCGGTTTCGACGTGACCCGCGAGGCGGCGCAGGAACGCGCGATCCGAATCCACCCGGACTTCGACGTCGTACCAGCCGAAGGCATCGCGCAGATCGAGATAGACCTGGGCGGTATCGCCGCCGCGCACCTTGCGCGTGATCGACTTCGACGGATCGTAGGGGTTGGTCACGGTGAACGTGCAGGCGGCCGTTCCGCGATTCTCGAGCCGCAATTGCAGATTGCCGTTGGCGACGTCATAACCCTCCGCGACTTCCGGCAGGGCCTGCTCGCGCGAGAAGCTATCGTTGAAACTGGTGTACGCGGCGTAAGGAAGAGGCGGGAGAAGGCGGTGGCGATTGAAGGAGAATGTTGCTTCTCACGGTAACACTTCCACAATCACTTCCACAATCGAACTCCACCACCA
>LFJH01000211.1 GCA_001189335.2 Candidatus Paraburkholderia schumanniana | reverse complement strand
AGTGATCAACTGGACGCGATCTACGATCGGATCGAACGTCTGAAGGCGGGCATCCGCGCGAAGGTCGAACACCCGTTTCGCGTGCTCAAGCGGCAATTTGGCTACACGAAGACCCGGTATAGGGGGGTGATGAAAAATACTGCGCAGATCACAACGCTGTTTGCGCTGGGCAATTTGTGGATGGCACGCAAGGCCTTGCGAAGCGCTTGAAATGCTTGAAGCGCTTGAGGATCGAAACGCGAGACTCAGAAAACGAGGCCGCCACGGTTCAAAAGTTGACTAATCACCCGCAGGCCATCGTCGCGATCGATACGATGCGAAGCGTAAAACGTCCAGCGCTCTGAAATCGAGTTGTGCAGAGGTTCCTTAGCATCCCTTCAGCGCCGATTCGACCGATGCGCCATAAGGCAGGCGCCGGCATCGCAGGCTTTGCACGGCATCCAATACCGCAACCGAAAACCCATCAGGTCGACCGCATCGAAGCGCTGCAAGCCGCATCGCGCCACTTCATCGACCCGTCGTCGACCACGCGCTCGCAACGGAGTCCGCAGCGCCCACAACCGTTTTGGAAAGCACGACATAACATGGGCCCACGCACCGAACGTATTCCCGACGACCAAACCCTTCCCGACCGTGTCGACGTCGTCATCATCGGCGGCGGCATCATCGGCGTCAGCACGGCGCGCGCGCTTGCCGCGAAAGGCCTCTCCGTCGCCGTCTGCGAAAAAGGCTATATCGCAGGCGAGCAATCCAGCCGCAACTGGGGCTGGTGCCGCGCCACGCATCGCGATCTGCGTGAGCTCGAACTGAGCCTCGAAAGCCTCAAACTCTGGCGGCGCATCGATGCGGAGCTCGGCATCGACACCGGCTATCGCGGATGCGGCATTCTCTACGCCGCCGCCGACGCCCGTGCCCTCGCCGATCACGAAGCGTGGCTCGAACGCGCGACCGCGCTTGTCGGCGGCGATGCGCTCGACTCCCGCATCGTCTCGCCCGAGCAAACCGCCGCGCTGATGCAGGGCTCCGTGCGACGCTTTGCAGGCGGCATCTACACCCCGACACCCCGCGCGACGGCCGCGCCGAACCGCAGCGCGCCGTGCCCGCGATGGCCGCTGCGCTGCGCGAACGCGGCGTGAAAATACTGACGCCCTGCGCGGTGCGCGGCATCGAGACGAGCAGCGGCACGGTAAGCGGCGTCGTGACGGAATACGGGCGCATCGGCTGCGCGAGCGTGGTCGTGGCGAGCGGCGCGTGGACGCGCTACTTCATGGGCAGCCTCGACGTCGACGTGCCGCAGCTCATGGTGCGCTCATCGGTCATGTGCCCGTCGCCCGTCGAAGGCGGTCCGGACGTGAGTGCGTGCAATCGGAATATGGGTTATCGGAAGCGGCTGGACGGCGGCTACACCATTGCCAACGCATTTCACAGCTACCACGACATCACGCCGGACAGCTTGCGCCTCTTCGGCAAATTTCTGCCCGCGCTCAGGAGTCAGATCGGTTCGCTCAAGCTCGGCCTCAACACACGCTTTATGCAGGAACTACGCCGGCCGCGTCGCTGGCCGCTCGACCGGCCAATCGTGTTCGAGTCGGTGCGCATGCTCGACCCCGCACCCAACGACACCTTCAACACCACGGCGCTCACCGAATTTCGCGCGATCTTCCCGTCGCTCGCCGCTGCACGCTCGGAGCAGGCGTGGGCCGGCTATATCGACGTGACGCCCGACGCCGTGCCGGTCATCTCCGGCGTGGAGCGCCGGCCGGGGCTATTCATCGCGACGGGCTTCTCAGGCCACGGCTTCGGCATCGGACCGGGCGCGGGCAGGCTCATGGCGGACCTCGTCGCAAACGACACGCCGATCGTCGATCCGCGCGCGTTCCGCCTGTCGCGATTTTTCGACGGCAGCAGGATCGAGATCGACGGAGGGTTCTGACGCCGCGCCGGTGCGGGCGCCCGTGACGATGTCGCACGCCTGAAACCCACTCGCGCTAACATACCAGTTCGCGGCCGCCACCACGCGCCGCCCGGATCTCGTTCAACGGCGCCCGCGCGCCGTTCGCTTCCTGAGAAACTCAATATGTTCAGGCGATTTTTCCTTCAACACATACCCCATCGATTCCGCACGGCGAGTGAGATTGTTCAGGACACGCTGACGGTAGCGTTCCTCGTAATATGCGGCGCCTGGATCGACGTACTCCAGGCCAT
>LFJH01000210.1 GCA_001189335.2 Candidatus Paraburkholderia schumanniana | reverse complement strand
GTTCGATTAACGCAATCAATCTCGACCAGGGCGCGACGCGCCTCATCTCATCAAGAAATTCCCGGTTGCGAGTACGTTTCGTTGAAAGATCCAGATCAAGACCAAGTTGTGTCATCGAAGATGTCCTGGAATTTCTCTTCTTTCCAGGATAGTCCAATCAGGTGCCAGGATCGGGAGTTTGGCAGAGGTTCCTTAGCTCCTTCAGGTTGATGTCAGACACCACTTCCGCGCGAGATACAGCACTGCTCATTGCGCCGCGCGCACGCAATTCGGATTCGGAACCGCCCGCGAAGCCGGGCACTTCGGTGTTGATGCTCGCCAGGAAGGCACCGACATCCGCCGGCGCTTCGCAAGGCTTCCCGGCCTTGTCGAACCAGTACACGAGATCCGGGGATGGTTGCGGGCCGAGAACTTCGAGATCCGTCTTCAGCTCATCATCTGTCTTGGCCCACACATGGATCGCTTCGCGTTGAACTGTCCACTTGTCGAGTGCCCGGACTGGAACGAGGTCGGCTGCGAGCCGACCTTGCGGGGCTTCCTCTGGCGCGTCGGCGGGCGAGCTTGCCACGGACGTCGTATCGGTGCTCGGCTCTTCGGCAGCGGGCTTGCCGATAAGCGGCTGAGGTGCCGTGGTCTTCGCGGCTTCCTGCTTTTCTGACGCGTCAGGCTTGGCCTTCGCGAGTTCTCGACGAAGAGCATCCTGCTGCGGGTTCTTGAGCGTCACGTCGACCTTGTGCTTCAACATGATCTCGATCGCGCGGCGCTGGAACGCCTCGCTGCCGGTCAGCTCGAATGCACCGCCGTACTTCTCCTTGGCGAGCAGCACGGCCGCGAGGATGGCTTCCTCATCCTCGTTCGCCTGTCGGCCATTACGATCTGCTGACCGTGATCGATGAACGCCGGCCGCTCGCTCACCATGTACAGAACGCTGCCGTCTTTTTGCGCCTTGTACGTGACGCTCTCCAGCAACTTGCTGATGGCCAGTTCGGGATCAAATGGCTTGTCGTCGGCATCAGCAGCGACACCGCCAGCAAAGCCGTCGGCATCTTCCACCGCGGGCGGCTTCGCCGCCTCGCTTTGCACCGGCGCCGGCGGCTTTGCCGGCGACACGGGCTTCGCCTCTTCGCCATCGCTTTCCGCTTGTGCGGGCGCTTCCTGTTCGGCCCGCCCCGTTTCCGTCGATGTTGATGCAGGAGTGTCATTGGCAAGCTCCTTGGCCCGAGCGTGCGCGACCGCAAGCCGTTCCTGCGTTTCGCGAAGAGCCACGGCATCGGCCCCGGCTGCACGAAGTGCCTCGACGTGCAGTTCCAGACCGAACGCGTAGTGCTCGACAGCCTGGCGACGCTCGAGTACATAGCGCGGCGCAGGGTCGCCTTCATTACCGGCTCGAAGCGCCAGGTCGTCAATTACCTGCTCGTGATTCGGCGCTCCCCTCGACGCTTGATAAGCCCGTTCGCTTTCGAATGCGCGCTGGACAGGGCCTCCGGAAAAAGGGCAGGGCCGCGACGTATCGACGCGGGCCATCGCGCTCGCGAGCTCAAGCGCTGCGCCAAGGTCGGCTCGATCGCCGCCGAGATAGACGTGATCCACAGCGCGGCCGAGCCGCACCCACTCTTCATCGGGAATATGCCCACCTTCCTTGAACGACTCGACGAGGCGCAGGGCCGCTTGCTGCTCCGCAAGGAGCGCCGCACGGCTGTCTTCGAACTCGCGCGCCTTGCGGACTTCTTTCTCAGCCGATCTGCGCTCGTTCTCCGCAGCGAGGGACTTGACACGATCGACCATCCTTGCATCGATGGTCTGAAGAATTTCTGCATACTAAACGTTTGCGGAAAGATTTTGGAAGATGTCTTCCGCCGCAATGTCGTGTCTATCACTTGGCATTTCGCGCCAAGACGTCAGGTCCGCAACGGCCCAATGCCGAACGAAGTCAGGTGCAAGCTCCACTGACTCATTCGCGTTTTGGGTAGCGATACGCCAGTCTCGAAACGCAACCGAACGCTGCTCGATGGCACCTTCGGGCGACAGTTGAGAACCTGTGCCTGGATTGACCAAGCGCTCATAGACCGCCTGGCGGAACTGCTGCATCAGTGCTTCTGACTCTGCGCTCATAGGGCATTCCCTAGTGGGTGAAGGGCAGGGCCATCCTCAAGTCTCGACGCTCACGGGCCGATAAACGCCTAATTGTTGCCGTGAGCCGATCGGGGGGGGGGG
>LFJH01000209.1 GCA_001189335.2 Candidatus Paraburkholderia schumanniana | reverse complement strand
CCTTGCAAATGCAGGCTTGCAATGGTCAGACGCTCTTCGGGTTGAAGCTGCTGATACTGAGTTCTTTCGTGCATCGCAACACCTTATACGAAACAGGTGTTGCACTTCAGATTTGAGGCCGCGCTCATAAAGCTTCGCGCAGGATCGCGAACGGCATGAGCATGCGCGTTCAGTAAATTTTTGAACGCGCGTCTCCCAAAAAATTCCTTGGTTTTCTTAATCAAAATCCCCCGATCAATGCAAACATTCAAAATCAGCTTATCGTTTGCGGGGCGTTCTGCCTCAGAGAATTCGCGCGCATACTTGGCCCTACACTTATAAAAGCGGGAATCGCCATGTACGGGGGAAACGAGAACGCTATATTGTGCCGGGCACACGCTGTCCGAGGATCTCTCCGAGCGGCTGCATGCCCGCGGCTGGACGATCGAGTGCATCGATCCGGCAAAGCCACCGAAATCCGCGAAGCACGTCAAGCGCGCCGCCGCAGGCATCGTCGATCTGACCAGCCGCGGCTTCGCGCAACAAACCGCAGTGCTCACCGAACTGCTTGCAACTTATCAGGTCGGCTGGGTCTCGACCGTCGATGCCGAGTACATCGAAAACCCGGAAATCTGCCGGCTGATTCGCGACTTCTGCTTCGACTACGTCACGGTGCCCACTTCCGCGGATCGCATCGTCGACGCGGTCGGTCACGCCTATGGCATGGTCTCGCTTCACGATACCGCCTGCGACGATCCGCGCAAGAACGATTGCAGGGAAGGCGGCATGGTCGGCTCGTGCGAAGTGATGCAGGCGCTGTATCGCTCGATCCGCAAGGTCGCGATGACGAATGCGCCCGTTTTCATTTCCGGTGAATCGGGTACGGGCAAGGAACTCACGGCCATCGCGATACACGAGCGCTCCGTGCGGCGCGATCGTCCGTTCGTGGCGATCAATTGCGGCGCGATCCCTCCTCATCTCCTGCAATCCGAGCTCTTCGGTTACGAGCGCGGCGCATTCACCGGCGCGAACCAGCGCAAGATCGGCCGCGTGGAAGCGGCGGACGGCGGCACGCTCTTTCTCGACGAAATCGGCGATCTGCCGCTGGAAAGCCAGGCGAGCCTGTTGCGCTTCCTGCAGGAACGCAAGATCGAGCGCCTGGGCGGACAGGGCTCGACGCCTGTCGATGTGCGCATCATCTCCGCCACCCACGTCGATATGCAGGCCGCGATGATCGAAGGACGCTTCCGCGCGGACTTGTACCATCGTCTGTGCGTGCTGCAGATCGACGAGCTGCCGTTGCGCGGGCGCGGCAAGGATATCGAACTGCTCGCGAATCACATGCTCGAGCGCTTCAGGAAGGATGCGAGCCGCCGGCTGCGCGGCTTCGCACCCTGCGCGATCGCGGCGCTTCACAATTACGGCTGGCCCGGCAACGTGCGCGAGCTGATCAATCGCGTGCGTCGCGCAATCGTCATGTCCGAAGGACGTCAGATTCTCGCGAGCGACCTCGAGCTCGGCGAATACGCGGAAGCGGCACCCATGACGCTCGCGCAGGCACGCGAGGCGGCGGAGCGGCAGGCGATCGACGTGGCGCTGCTGCGCCATCGGGGACGGCTCGGCGAAGCGGCGGATGAGCTGGGGATTTCGCGCGTCACGCTTTATCGCATGTTGACCGCGTATGGCTTGCGTGCCAAGGCGGATCGCCCGCTGGAGGCGTCGGGTACTTAGCGTCAGGTGTCCGATGTCGTGCAATGTGCACGTGAGTCATGATTCGCTTAAGAACGCGTGGAGGAACCTGCCTTTGGGTTCTGCACTCCAATATCCGTATCGACGTCTATGCATCGTGAAATCCTGAAGCGGCATTCGCGCGCAAGCGCCGTTCGCCCCGTCATGCATTTCTCTTCGTAGCCCGCTGGCATATTCTCGCGCCGCCAGAACGCGCGCTACACAGTCTCGTCGCATTCACATGCGGCCCGCCCGAGTCTCATTCGGAAAGACTTCTGGGGCGCGTCCGCGCCGCGCTATTGCGCCACGCCAATACATCGCCCCGCATGATTCCTTCGTGCGCGTGCGTTGGCGTGTCCAGCGAGCAACGTCCGTCCGGTAGTTCGTCACGTTTAAGGCAATGCTGATTAAGTCTACCGCTTGTGCGCGTCAAGCGTTATAGAGCGCACAAGCAACGAGAAAGGCAAAAGACAATGAAGCAGCAGACGCTCGCGATGGCCGCGGATCAAGGTGCGGGGT
>LFJH01000208.1 GCA_001189335.2 Candidatus Paraburkholderia schumanniana | reverse complement strand
TCCTTGAATTTCTCTTCTTTCCAGGATAGTCCAATCAGGTGCCAGGATCGGGAGTTTGGCAGAGGTTCCTTAAATGTGTTACCCATGTCCTGACACACCCGTTACCCATGTCTCCGGTCTATACAGTTGCCGCAGAGGGCCTGAAGGCGATAGGCAGGTCGAGCAGCATGCGGCGCACGTCAGGATGCACGATGATCGGATCGGCGACTTTGTCCGGCGCCTTCGGGCCGGTCAAAGAACGCATCTGCAAGCGCTCCTTCGCATAGACCAGCGAGTTCTGGTAAGCGACTTCGGTAAGGCCGAGCCCCTGCATGCCCACGCCCAGACGCGCTGCGTTCACCATCACGAACATCGCGTTCAAGCCCTTGTTCGCCTCGCCCACCAGCCAGCCCTTCGCGCCGTCGAGATTCATCACGCAGGTCGCGTTGCCGTGGATGCCCATCTTGTGCTCGATCGAGCCGCACTTGATGCCATTGCGTTCACCGATATCGCCGCTCGCGTCCGGCACGAACTTCGGCACGATGAAAAGCGAGATACCCTTGGTGCCCATCGGCGCGCCCGGCAAACGCGCAAGCACCAGATGGACGATGTTCTCGGCCATGTCGTGCTCGCCGCTCGAAATGAAAATCTTCGTGCCGATAAGCGCATAAGAGCCGTCCGCGCTCGGCTCGGCCTTCGTGCGGAGGATGCCGAGGTCCGTGCCGCAATGCGGCTCCGTCAAGCACATCGTGCCGGTCCACTCGCCGGAAATGAGCTTCGGCAGATACACCGACGTCTGCTCCGGCGTGCCGTGCGCGTGCAGGCATTCGTACGCACCGTGCAACAGACCGGGATACATCGTCCAGGCCTGATTCGCGGAGTTGAGCATCTCGTACAGCGCGTTGTTCACGAACGCGGGCAAGCACTGGCCGCCGTACTCGGGATCGCAGCCGAGCGCGGGCCATCCCGCATCGATGTACTGGCGGTACGCCTGCCGAAAGCCGGCGGGCGTCTTCACGACGCCGTCGCCCTCGTAAGTGCAGCCTTCGCGGTCGCCGCTCTGGTTGAGCGGAAACACGACTTCCGAGCAGAACTTGCCGGCCTCCTCGAGCACCCGATTGATGGTGTCGGCATCGAGGTCGGCATGCTTTGGCATGCTCTTCAATTCAGCTCAGCTTCGACGTTCAGCACTTCGTGCACCACGAACTGCATGTCGCGAAGGGAGGCGGCGTACTGTCCCATGAGTCTCTCCAGTTTCTTCAAGCTTCTCGTCGAGCGCCGCCGAACCACCTTGCCGTCGATTCGAACAGCGCCGCTAACGACTGTCAGTTTGTTGTGAAGTCAGATTCGTCGTCACGCTCGCGCCGGCTACCGCGCCCGGCACCGCGCCCGCATTCGGCGTCTGATACGAAACGATCGTTTTTTCCAGCGCGTCCCGCGTCAGTTGCACCGCTTCCGGCAGATGCAGGAAGCGCGCGTCGTGATGCAGGCCGAGCGTAAAGCTGTACAGCTCAAAGAGCATCAAGTGCGGATCCGTCTCCGGCTTCAGATGCCCTTCGTCCTTCGACTGGCGGATCGCGCGTAACAACGCCTCGCGCCACATGCTCACGCTGTGCACCAGTTGCTCGCGCACAGCGCTCGCCGCGCGGTCGTCGTACTCCACCGCACCGCTGATATAGATGCAACCCGTGGTCACTTCCTGGATGCGTTTCTCCATCCAGCGATTCATCATCGCGCGCAATCGCGGCAGGCCGCGTGCCTCGCGCAGGCTCGGAAAGAACACTTCATCCTCGAAGCGCCGGTGGTACTCGCGCACCACCTCCACCTGCAAATCCTCGCGCGAGCCGAAATGCGCAAACACACCACTCTTGCTCATCTGCATCCGCTCGGCCAACAGGCCGATCGTCAGCCCCTCAAGACCGTCACAGCTCGCCAATTCCAATGCTGCGTCGAGAATCGCGGCCCGCGTCTGTTCGCCTTTTCGCATGATGTCCCTACCGTTCCTATATGACCCGTAAAATCGAACGGCCGTTCTATTATTGTGGCCGAACGCTGCTGAAACAAGCAAATTTTTAGATATGCGTTTCTAAAATGCCGGACGCCGTCTATAGGATGAATCTCAACATTGTCCGCAGCCATTGTTGAACCGCCCCGGATTTGGTGGAGGCTCCAACTCTTGAGAGAATGGAGCCATGAACAAGTCGAACAAATTTTCTGCTGAAGTCCGGGAACGTGCAGTCCGTATGGTGCGGGAGCATCGCGAGGAGT
>LFJH01000207.1 GCA_001189335.2 Candidatus Paraburkholderia schumanniana | reverse complement strand
GTATAGAGATACGCCAAGTGAACCTCGAGGACATTTGATCCAAACGTAGGAGCAAGGCGCTCATGTGGATGTAGAGCGACCTTTGGCTATCCAGACACTGTAGTACTAGCGATTGCTCAGGAGCGGACGCACTTGTCAGAGGTTGTAGAGGAGATGACCGAGGAGGCGATGGATGCCGCAGAAGCTAATGAGGCCACTTTGGATGAAATTGTGGAACTAAGAGATGAGACTGAGAGACTCCGTGGGGTGGAGCAGACTCAGGCCTCGAGGATTACAGAATTAGAAGAGGAGCTTCGAGTGACTAAGGGGCGACTTTCTAGGGTCTTAGCAGTTGGCCGTCAGAGGATGGAGACTCTGGCCGATACAGCGATGGCAGATATGCTCGCTGCGAGCACCGCGACTATTAGCCCAGAGATAGAGTCACCAGAACCGGAGGATTTAGGCCCGGCCGGAGGAGAGGCCGGAGAGGCGTCTGAGGGTTTCGAGAGTGATCCCTCTGAGATCCCTGAGGATGACCCAGCAGGGGGTTCAGGGTCTGGGTAGACGTGAGTGGCTGAGAGTAGGACTGGACTGGGGACACCTGTATATGGTCTTTTGTGTGAGAAACCTTTAAGTTGGTTCTCGTCCCTGTTCACTTGCATGTTTCTTTCTTTTGGTGGTAGTTATTCCACATTGTCTATGTTGTGTATATATGTTCTTGACGTACCTTGTGCATGCCTTTTGAGTAACTTGCGCATGCCTTTTGACTATTGACAAGGAATGGGTTTTGTTGGTTACCGTTTGTTCTCTTGCTATCTCGTATTTGATGATTCTTTTCCGTTTTTCTAACGCTTTGATTTATTTATGCTTTCTTCTGCCCTATACTTTATTTATTACGTTAAAGATTGGGTCTGAAAGGATATATGGACGGAGGACGACGTGGTCGAGGTCGTAGAGGAAGCCGAGGTCGAGGGCGAGGACGAGTGCCGCCCGTAGGACCTGAGAATGATCGGGAAGCCGGAACGGATGGGGCAGCTGAGGATCAGATAGCTACGGCATTACATAGGATCACTGATGTTCAGAACCGGATTACTAATGTACTGGAACGAATTGTGGAACCCCAAGGACAGGGCCCAGTGCATCTGGCAGGACCTGAGAGTGAGGATAGAGCTCTCGAAAGGTTTCAAAGGTTTACTCCGCCAAAATTCTCCGGGGGTGCGGATCCCGAGGTAGCCGAAGCATGGTTGGAAAGGATATTGGATATATTCGCCGCTTTGGGTTATACAGAGGAGAGGCAGATATCGTTTGCCAGTTTTCAGTTCGATGGCTCAGCTCGGGCTTGGTGGAATATGGTCCGGGCAAGATGGGAGAGAGACATGGTACCCCGGACATGGGAGAACTTCATCCGGGAGTTCAAGACTAAGTTTATACCGCCCATTGTGCAGGAAAGGCGGGAAGCAGCCTTCATCCATTGTCGCCAGGGGTTACAGAGTGTGGCTGAGTATGAGACTCAGTTCACCAAACTGGCACGCTATGCTCCGATGTTTGTGGGGACGGAGCAAATGCGCATAAGACGGTTCATTCAAGGATTGAATGTGGAACTGCAGGAGAGCTTGGTAGCGCTCTCGATAGAGACATATGGAGATGCTGTTGAGAAGGCCTTGAGAATTGAAGGAGCGAAGGCCCTTGTTAAGAATTTCCAGGCAAAAAGGAAGGTTCCGCCTGGAGTTGGAAGAGGAGTAATGGAAAGTAGTGCTTCCCCTCCCAAGTTTGGCCGAGGAACGGGAGGATCTGGTATGTTTAGACCTCCAAGGGGAGGAGTTGCTCGAGGAAGTGGGTTCCGAGGTGCTCAGTTTGGTGGGACCCCGAGTGGTCGTAGTCAGCCTAGGCCGGAGATACCGGGAGGCTCAAGTGGGCAGGTCTGTAGTCATTGTGGAAAATCGGGACATACTGCAGACGTCTGTTGGCGCAAGGGTGGAAAGTGTTTCAAGTGTGGGAGTGCAGAACATCAGGTTGCTAACTGCCCAGAACAGAGGAAAGAAGGAGAGGCCAGTGGATCCTGGAATAGACCGAAAGTACCAGCCAGGGTTTATTCGTTAGACCAGCAGACGGTGCCTGATCCGTCAGAAGTGATTGAAGGTACGATCTCTGTTTTCCATCGCTTGGCACATATTTTGATAGATCCGGGAGCTACCCATTCATTTGTTAGTTCATCATTTATGTCTGGAGTAAGTGTTCCCCATAAACAGTTATCGTATGATCTGGAAGTTAGTACGCCCACAGGTACCACTCGGTTAGTTTCGAATTCTGTTTATCCTGATTGTGAA
>LFJH01000206.1 GCA_001189335.2 Candidatus Paraburkholderia schumanniana | reverse complement strand
AGCGGGCCGCAGGCCCGTGCGCAACGCCCAGGTGGGCAAGAAATGCAGGCGCAAAGCTTCACTCACGATGCCCCCGCCTCTGTTTGCGACCGAATCGATGAATACAACGGCTTGTTCAGCGTTGCCTAAGGCTGTCGGTCTCGTTCAGTCAGACGCGCGCGGCCAATGCTCACTCGTTGGGCGCCGCGCTTTCAAATACAAGTTTCAAAGGATGAACGCCCATGTGCGGAATTGTCGGCGCGGTAGCGCAACGTAACATCGTCCCGGTGCTGGTCGAAGGACTGCGACGCCTCGAGTATCGTGGCTACGACTCGTGCGGCGTGGCCGTATTGAGCAACGGCGAGCCGCGCCGCGCGCGCAGCGTCGCGCGCGTATCGGACCTCGACGCGCAGGTGCGCGATTCGAAGCTCGCCGGCATGACCGGCATCGCGCACACGCGCTGGGCGACGCACGGCGCGCCCGTCACCGACAACGCGCACCCGATCTTCTCGCGCGACACGGTTGCGCTGGTGCACAACGGCATCATCGAAAACTACGAGTCGCTGCGCGAGATGCTCAAGGGCAAGGGCTACGAGTTCGTCTCGCAGACGGATACCGAAGTCATCGCGCACCTGATTCACAGCATGTATCGCGGCGACCTGTTCCAGACCGTTCGCGATGCGGTCAAGCAGCTGCACGGCGCATATGCCATCGCCGTGATGCACAAGGATCAGCCGCATACGGTGGTCGGCGCGCGCCAGGGTTCGCCGCTCGTCGTCGGCGAGGGCGAGGGCGAGAACTTACTCGCGTCCGACGCGCTCGCGCTCGCCGGCAGCACCGAGCGCTTCGCGTTCCTGGAGGAAGGCGATGTCGTGGAAATCGGGCTCGACGGCGTGAAGACCGCCGATCGCGATGGCCTGCCCGCCCAGCGCAAAGTGCGCGTGGTGACGGCGTACGGCGGCGCGGTCGAGCTCGGACCGTATTGGCACTTCATGCAGAAGGAAATCTTCGAGCAGCCGCGCGCGATTACCGACACGATCCCACAGGCCGATCATTTCGATGCGGGCCTGTTCGGCGTCGGCGCGGCCGATGTGTTCGCGGGCATCGACAGCATTCTGATTCTCGCGTGCGGCACGAGCTATTACTCGGGCGTGACGGCGAAGTACTGGCTCGAGTCGATCGCGAAGATTCCGACGCAAGTGGAGATCGCAAGCGAGTATCGCTACCGCGATTCCGTGCCGAATCCGAACGCGCTGGTCGTCGTCATTTCGCAGTCGGGCGAAACCGCGGATACGCTCGCCGCGCTGAAACACGCGCAATCGCTCGGGCACAAGCACACGCTGGCGGTGTGCAACGTCGCGACCAGCGCGATGGTGCGCCAGACGGAACTCGCGTTCCTGACACACGCGGGCACGGAGATCGGCGTGGCGTCGACGAAAGCATTCACGACACAGCTCGTCGGCCTGTTCGTGCTCGCGGTGACGCTCGCGAAGATGCGCGGTCACGTCGATGCGAAGCAGGAAGCGGCATACTTCACGCAGTTGCGGCACTTGCCGGCGGCGTTGAACAGCGTGCTGGCGCTGGAGCCGCAGATCATCGCGTGGTCGAAGGAATTTGCGCGCAAGGAAAATGCGCTGTTCCTCGGGCGCGGGCTGCACTATCCGATCGCATTGGAAGGCGCGCTGAAGCTCAAGGAAATCTCGTACATCCACGCGGAAGCGTATCCGGCGGGCGAGCTCAAGCATGGGCCGCTCGCGCTCGTTACGGAAGCGATGCCCGTGGTGACGGTCGCGCCGAACGATACGCTGCTCGAGAAGCTGAAGTCGAACATGCAGGAAGTACGTGCGCGCGGCGGTGAGCTGTACGTGTTCGCGGATGCGGATACGCGCATCGTCAGCGAGGATGGCATTCATGTGATCCGCATGCCCGAGCACTACGGGGCGCTCTCGCCGATTCTGCACGTCGTACCGCTGCAGTTGCTAGCGTATCACACGGCCTGCGCGCGCGGGACGGATGTCGACAAGCCGCGCAATCTGGCGAAGTCGGTGACGGTGGAGTGAGCGAAAGCGGCGCGGATCAGCGATGTGACCGGCGACAATCATAGTCGTGATTTCCATGACACATATGTTGTGACGGTCATTGATAAATTATTGATTTAAAGGCTTTTCGCACGGCGGTTTCAAGGTTGAAGCGCAACAGCGGGGGTTTCAAGGTTGAAGCGCAACAGCGGGTTTAATGTTTAGAGCCATGAGGATGAGCTGCGGAAGCGAGTGTGACGGCGAAGACCTCGAGCGGCGAATGGAAGGCGTGAGTGGCGCGAGGCCTGCTGT
>LFJH01000013.1 GCA_001189335.2 Candidatus Paraburkholderia schumanniana | reverse complement strand
GTGGAGTTCGATTGTGGAAGTGATTGTGGAAGTGTTACCGTGAGAAGCAACATTCTCCTTCAATCGCCACCGCCTTCTCCCGCCTCTTCCCTACGCCGCGTACACCAGTTTCAACGATAGCTCCGCGGGCCGCGGCGAACCCACGGGCCGCGGCAGGATTCGATGGACATTGGCTGTGCGAGCGCAGTTTTCAGCGTTTCATTCCGACCGGGCGGTCGGTGCTGGAGCGGCGATTGCGAGGACGTCCGCGTTGTTTAGAATGGGTGTATGGTGACCAATCCCAACAAGCAGGATGGCACGGTACTGGAGCGGCAGGAGCAGAAGCTCAAGAAGCCGGCCATGTACAAGGTGGTGCTGCTGAATGACGACTTCACGCCGATGGAATTCGTCGTGATGATCGTGCAGGAATACTTCAATAAGGACCGTGAGACTGCGACGCAGATCATGCTGAAGGTTCATCGCGAAGGAAGGGGAGTTTGTGGGGTCTATACGCGAGACATTGCGTCGACCAAAGTTGAGCAAGTCGTTAGCCATGCACGACAGGCGGGGCACCCGCTGCAGTGCGTGATGGAGGAAGCATGATTGCCCAGGAACTGGAAGTCAGTCTGCACATGGCGTTTATGGAAGCACGTCAGGCGCGGCACGAGTTCATAACGGTCGAGCACCTTTTGCTCGCCCTGTTGGACAATCCGACCGCCGCTGAAGTGTTGCGTGCGTGCGCAGCGAACATCGAAGATTTGCGTCAGAACCTGCGCAATTTCATTCACGACAACACACCGACCGTGCCCGGCACGGACGACGTCGACACGCAACCGACGCTTGGTTTCCAACGCGTGATCCAGCGCGCGATCATGCACGTGCAATCGACCTCGAACGGCAAGAAGGAAGTGATCGGCGCCAACGTGCTGGTGGCGATCTTTGGCGAAAAGGACTCGCACGCCGTGTACTACCTGCAGCAGCAGGGGGTGACGCGCCTGGACGTCGTGAATTTCATTTCGCACGGCATCGCCAAGACGAACAGCGGCGATGCGGCCAAGGCAAACAGCGAGACGAATCCCGAATCGGAAGACGCCGCCGCGCAAAAGGAAACGCCGCTTGCCCAGTTTACGCAGAACCTGAACCAGCTCGCGAAGGACGGCAAGATCGATCCGCTGATCGGCCGCGAGATGGAAGTCGAGCGCGTGGTGCAGGTGCTGTGCCGCCGCCGCAAGAACAATCCGCTGCTCATCGGTGAAGCCGGCGTGGGCAAGACCGCGATCGCCGAAGGCCTCGCGTGGCGCATCACGCGCGGCGAAGTGCCGGACATCCTGGCCGACGCGCAGGTGTATTCGCTGGACATGGGCGCGCTGCTCGCGGGCACCAAGTATCGCGGCGACTTCGAGCAGCGTCTGAAGACGGTGCTCAAGGAGTTGAAGGTGCGTCCGCACGCCATTTTGTTCATCGACGAGATCCACACGCTGATCGGCGCGGGCGCCGCATCGGGCGGTACGCTCGACGCATCGAACCTGCTCAAGCCGGCGTTGTCGTCGGGGCAGTTGAAGTGCATCGGCGCGACGACGTTCACGGAATATCGCGGCATCTTCGAAAAGGACGCGGCGCTCTCCCGCCGTTTCCAGAAGGTCGATGTCACCGAGCCGTCGGTCGAGCAAACGGTCGCCATCCTGCGCGGTCTCAAGATCCACTTCGAAGAGCACCACGGCGTGAAGTACTCATCGGGGGCGCTGTCGGCGGCAGCCGAGCTGTCGGCGCGCTTCATCACGGACCGTCATCTGCCGGACAAGGCGATCGACGTAATCGACGAAGCGGGCGCGGCGCAACGCATCCTGCCGAAGTCGAAGCAGAAGAAGACCATCGGCAAGAGCGAGATCGAAGAGATCATCTCGAAGATTGCGCGCGTGCCAGCGCAGAGCGTGTCGCAGGACGATCGCAGCAAGCTGCAGACGCTCGACCGCGACCTGAAGGCCGTCGTGTTCGGTCAGGATCCGGCCATCGACGCACTGTCGGCATCGGTCAAGATGGCGCGCGCGGGCTTGGGCAAGCTGGACAAGCCGATCGGCGCATTCCTGTTCTCGGGGCCTACCGGTGTCGGCAAGACCGAAGTCGCGAAGCAGCTGGCGTTCACGCTAGGCATCGAGCTGCTGCGCTTCGACATGTCGGAGTACATGGAGCGCCATGCGGTGAGCCGTCTGATCGGCGCGCCGCCGGGCTATGTCGGGTTCGATCAGGGCGGACTTCTCACCGAGGCCGTCACCAAGAAGCCGCACTGCGTGCTGCTGCTGGATGAGATCGAAAAGGCGCATCCGGACATCTACAACGTGCTGCTGCAGGTTATGGACCACGGCACGCTGACGGACAACAACGGCCGCAAGGCAGACTTCCGCAACGTCATCATCATCACGACGACGAACGCGGGCGCCGAGGCGATGGGCAAGGCGGTGATCGGCTTCACGTCGCGCCGCGAGTCGGGCGACGAAATGGCCGACATCAAGCGCATGTTCACGCCGGAGTTCCGCAACCGTCTGGACGCGATCATCAGCTTCCGCTCGCTGGACGAGGAAATCATCCTGCGCGTGGTCGACAAGTTCCTCATGCAACTGGAAGATCAGCTGCACGAGAAGAAGGTCGATGCGGTCTTCACCGATTCGCTGCGCAAGCATCTCGCGAAGCACGGTTTCGATCCGCTGATGGGCGCGCGCCCGATGCAGCGTCTGATCCAGGACACGATCCGCCGTGCGCTTGCCGACGAGTTGCTGTTCGGCAAGCTGACGAACGGCGGCTGCGTGACCGTGGACGTCGATGCGGACGACAAGGTGCAGATCACCTTCGACGAGAACTCGGCGCCGCCGCACAATCCGAATCCGGAAGCGATCGAGGTCGACTGATTCTCCCGGCTCCCGAAGCAAAACGGCGCGATTCGAATCGCGCCGTTTTTTTAGCCGCGTGTCAGCGAGGCTCAGTGCTTGCCGGTGCTGCCGAACCCGCCCGCGCCGCGCTCGCTCGCCTCGAAGTCGTCGACGATATTGAACTGCGCCTGCACGACCGGCACGATCACCATTTGCGCGAGACGTTCCATCGGGTTGAGCGTGAAGGCGGTATCGCCGCGGTTCCATGTGGAGACCATCAGTTAACCTTGATAATCCGAATCGATCAGGCCGACCAGGTTGCCGAGCACGATGCCATGCTTGTGACCAAGACCCGAGCGCGGCAGGATCATTGCGGCGTAGCTGGGATCGGCGAGATGGATGGCGAGGCCGGTCGGCACGAGCACGGTCTGGTGCGGCTCGATGACGAGCGGCGCATCGAGGCAGGCGCGCAGATCGAGGCCTGCGCTGCCGGGCGTGGCATAGGCGGGCATGTAGTCGCGCATGCGCGCATCGAGAATCTTGACGTCGAGTTTCATGATTTCAGGCTGGATTGAACCGGCTGGCCGAGCTCGAAGGCTTCGGCCAGAAGTTGATAGGACCGCGTGCGGGCGGCGTAGCTGCCGGCGACCGTCAGCACGATCAGCTCGTCAGCGTTGAACTGTTCCTGCAGCGCGTGCAGCTTTTCCGTGACGCGTTCCGGCGTGCCGATGATGCTGCGCGCCTTCTCGTGCGCGATCACCGCGAGCTCGCGTTCGCCGTATTACTGCGCGACGCCTTGCGCGATCGACGGAATCGGCTGATTCAGCCCATACGCCATTTGTACGCGGCGCAGATCGACGGCTTTTTCGAGCGCCTGGGCTTCGTCATCCGTATCGGCGCATATGACGAACACCGCCGCCGCGAGATACGGCTTTCTTCGTGACCCGCGGTGAATCGCTCGCGATACGCCTCCGCTACGCGATGTCCATACTGCGCGTTGATGAAATGCGCAAACGCGAAGCGGATGCCGAGCTGCGCAGCGAGCAGACCGCCGAAATCGCTGGAGCCGAGCATCCACAACTCGGGACGCGTGTCGATCTGCGGCTGCAGCAGCACGCCGCGCGCGAGGGAATCGTCGGGGAGTTTGCCGTCGAAGAGCGCGACGAGTTTGGCCACTTGCTGCGGGAAGATGTCGCCGCGATTGTACGAACCCGCCGCGACCGCCTGCGCCGTGCGCATGTCGCCGCCCGGCGCGTGCCCGACGCCCAGATCGACGCGATTCGGGAACAACGCCTCGAGCATCAGGAACTGCTCGGCGACCTTGAACGACGAGTAGTACGGCAGCATCACGCCGCCCGAGCCGATGCGGATGCGCTTCGTCAGACTGCCGATGCGCGCCAGCATCACTTCCGGGCAAGGGTTCGACACGCCGTACAGGCCGTGATGCTCCGCGCACCAGTAGCGCGTGTAGCCGAGATCGTCGGCGAGCTGTGCGAGATCGAGTGTGGCGGCGATGGCGTCGGCAGTCGTGTGGCCCTGGATGACGGGCGTCTGGTCGAGAACCGAAAGCCGCGTCATGACAGCAGCGGGCCGCCGGTCTTCGGCGCGCGCTTCGCGATTTCCGCGATCAGCGTGCGCGCGAGCTGCCGCTTGTCGGCGCGCGGCAGCGGCGTCGCACCGGAGTCCTCGAAGAGCACGACTTCGTTATCGTCGCGCCCGAAAGTGAGCGGGCCGAGATTGCCGATCAGCAGCGGTACCTTCTTGCGCTTGCGCTTCTCCTCGCCGTGTACGTTCAGATCGCCGCTTTCGGCCGCGAAGCCGACGCAGTAGGGCGGATTCGGCAGCTTCGCCACCGACGCCAGAATGTCCGGGTTTTCGACGAAATTGAAGCTCGGCTGCGTTGCGCCCGGGATCTTCTTGATCTTCTGCTCGCTGACATGATCGACGCGCCAGTCCGCGACCGCCGCCACCGCGATGAAGATGTCCGCATCGGGTGTCGCGTGCATGACGGCGTCATGCATCTGCTGCGCGGTCTGGACGTCCTCGCGATAGACGCCCCATGGGGTCGGCAATGAGACCGGACCCGCGACGAGATGCACGTCCGCGCCCGCCTGCGCCGCCGCGCGCGCGAGCGCGAAGCCCATCTTGCCCGACGAGCGGTTCGTGATGCCGCGCACCGGATCGAGCGGCTCGAAGGTAGGGCCGGCGGTGATGAGTACGCGCTGGCCGCGCAGGAGCTTCGGCTGGAAGAACGCACAGATCGCCTCGAAGGCCGCCTCGGGTTCGATCATGCGCCCGTCGCCGACTTCGCCGCATGCCTGCGATCCCGAATCCGGGCCGAGCACTTCGATGCCATCCGCGCGAATCTGCGCGACGTTACGTTGCGTCGCCGGGTTTTGCCACATCTGGCGGTTCATGGCGGGCACGACGAGCAGCGGGCAATCGCGCGCGATGCATAACGTCGAGAGCAGGTAATCGCACATGCCGTGCGCGATCTTTGCGAGAAAGTCGGTGGAGGCGGGCGCGATGACGATGGCATCGGCTTCGCGCGCGAGATCGATGTGCGGCATGCGCGCATCCCACTGCGACGTGTACACGGGACGGCCGGAGAGCGCCTGCATCGTGACGGGCGTGATGAACTGTGTGGCGGCGTCGGTCATCACGATCTGCATGCTCGCGCCGGCCTTGATCAGAAGACGGGTGAGCTCGGCGATCTTGTAGCAGGCGATGCCGCCGGTCAGGCCGAGAACGAGATGCTTGCCCGCGAGTTCAGAGGATTCCAACTTGCCTCCGTCGAAAGAAAAAAGCGCGGCTTCATGGATTGAAGCCGCGCCGGGAACATCACCGCGAACCGCGCACGCGCCGCAGTTCGTCGAAGATCAATAGCACCGCGCCGATGGTGATCGCGCTGTCGGCCAAGTTGAACGCCGGCCAGTGCCACGCGTTCACGTGAAAGTCCAGAAAGTCGATGACGTGCCCATACGCGAGCCGGTCGACCACGTTGCCGATGGCGCCGCCCATGATGAGCGAGAGCGCCGTGCAGAACATCCGCTGCCCCGAATGGCGCTTCAGCAAATAGCAGATCACGAGCGCCGCGACCACGCCCAGCGCCGTGAACGCCCAGCGCTGCCAGCCGCCCGCCGCGGCGAGAAAGCTGAACGCCGCGCCGCGGTTATAGACGAGCAGCAGGTTGAAGAAAGGCGCGAGCGCGTGAGGCACGCCGTAGGCGAATACCTTCTGCACCGCGATCTTCGTCAGCTGGTCGAACAGGATCACGATCAGCGCGACACCGATCCACGGCGCGAGTGATCCGCTGCTTGCACTGCTGCTGGTTTGTTTCGCCATCGATCGAGCCATTATGCGGCGCCTCGCGTTTCACCGGCGCCGAACAGGTTGGAGAAGCAGCGGCCGCACAACTCCGGATGATTCGCGTGCGAGCCGACATCCGCGCAATAGTGCCAGCAGCGCTCGCACTTCATGTAGCTCGATGCCGTGACATCGACGCCTTCTTCCGCCTCGCTTGCCACTTTCTCGACCCTCGCCGACGAAGTGATCAGCACGAAGCGCAGCGCATCGCCGAGGCTCGCCAGCGCGTCGTAACGCGCGCCGCTTGCACGAACGGCCACTTCGGCCTGCAGCGACGAGCCGATCTGGTTCGCCGTGCGCGCCTCTTCCAATGCCTTGGTCACGTCGCCGCGCGCGTTGCGGATGAGCGTCCACTTGTCGAGCAGCTCGCCGCCGTTCGCGATTTCCGGGTAGGAGGCGAACAGCTGCGTGAAGATGGTGTCCTGACCGGGCTCGAGCACCCTGTACGCTTCTTCCGCCGTGAACGACAGATAGGGCGCGACGAGACGCAGCAAGCCATGCGCGATATGGAACAGCGCGGTCTGCGCGCTGCGGCGCTTGCGCGAGTCGGGCCTGGTCGTGTAGAGACGGTCCTTCAGTACGTCGAGATAGAAGCCGCCGAGATCCTCCGAGCAGGACGTCGCGATTTTCGCGACAACCGGATGGAACTCGTATTTCTCGTAATGCGAAAGCGCATCGTCCTGCAGGTTGCGCGTGAGCGCCACCGCATAGCGATCGATCTCGAGCCAGTCCTGAACCGGCAGCGCATCCTTGCCGAAGTCGAAGTCGGAGAGATTCGCGAGCAGGAAGCGCAGCGTGTTGCGGATCCGTCGATACGTCTCCGTCACGCGCTTGAGAATTTCCTCGGAGATCGCCAGCTCGCCCGAATAGTCCGTCGATGCGATCCACAGGCGGATGATTTCCGCGCCGAGCCGGTTCGACACTTCGTGCGGATCGATACCGTTGCCGAGCGACTTCGACATCTTGCGGCCTTCGCCATCGACGGTGAAGCCGTGCGTGAGCAGCGCGTCGTAGGGCGGACGGCCGTCGAGCATCGACGCCGTGAGCAGCGACGAGTGGAACCAGCCGCGATGCTGGTCCGAACCTTCGAGATACAGATCCGCCGGGAACTGCAGCGACTCCTTGTGCGAGCCGCGCAGCACGTGCCAGGGCGTCGTGCCGGAATCGAACCAGACGTCGAGCGTGTCGCGGTTCTTTTCGTACATGTTGGCGTCGTCGCCGATCAGCTCGCGCGGATCGAGCGATTGCCACGTCTCGATGCCGCCTTCCTCGACGCGCTTCGCCACTTCCTCCAGCAATTCGAGCGTGCGCGGATGCAGCTCGCCGGTTTCCTTGTGCACGAAGAATGCCATCGGCACGCCCCACTGGCGCTGACGCGAGAGGGTCCAGTCCGGACGGTTGGCGATCATGCTGTAAAGACGCTGCTTGCCCCACGACGGATAGAACGCCGTGTTCTCGACGCCTTCGAGCGCGATTTCGCGCAGCGTGCGGCCGCCGTCCGCAGGCTTCACGTCCATGCCGGCGAACCATTGCGACGTCGCGCGATAGATGATCGGCGTCTTGTGGCGCCAGCAGTGCATGTAGCTGTGCGTGTACTTTTCGCTCTTCAGGAGCGAGCCCGCACCCCCGAGCGCCTCGACGATCTGCGGATTCGCCTTCCAGATCGACAGCCCGCCGAAGAGCGGCAGCGATTCGATGTAGCGGCCATCGCCCATCACCGGATTGATGATGTCCGAGTCCGACATGCCGTGCGCCTTGCACGACACGAAGTCCTCGACGCCATATGCCGGCGACGAGTGCACGATGCCCGTGCCGCTTTCGGTCGTCACGTAATCGCCGAGATAGACCGGCGCCGTGCGCTTGTAGCCCGGATGCGCGGGTGCAAGCGGATGATGGAAGCGCAGATTGGCGAGCTTTTCGCCCGCCGCCGTCGCGATGACGACGCCCGTGACGCCGTAGCTCTTCAGGCATTCCTCGACGCGCTCCTGCGCCAGGATCAGCAGGCCCCGCGGCGTATCGACGAGCGCGTAGACGATCTCCGGATGCACGTTGAGCGCCTGGTTGGCGGGAATGGTCCAGGGGGTCGTCGTCCAGATCACGATGCCGCCTACCTGCTTCGGCAGCGCGTTCAAGCCAAACGTGTGTGCGGTCTTTTCAGGCTCGGCGAAGGCGAACATCACGTCGATGGTCGGATCGGTCTTGTCCTTGTACTCGACTTCCGCCTCGGCCAGTGCGGAGCCGCAGTCGAAGCACCAGTTCACCGGCTTCAGACCGCGGAACACGAAGCCCTTCTCCATGATCTTGCCGAGCGCGCGGATTTCGCCCGCTTCGTTGGCGAAATTCATGGTCTTGTACGGGTTGTCCCAGTCGCCGAGCACGCCCAGACGGCGGAAGCCGGCCTTCTGCTTCTCGATCTGCTCGCCCGCATAGGCGCGCGCCTTCTGCATGACTTCGGCAGCGGGCAGCGACTTGCCGAACTGCTTCTCGATCTGGATTTCGATCGGCATGCCGTGGCAGTCCCAGCCCGGCACATAGACCGCGTCGAAGCCCGCGAGATTGCGCGCCTTCACGATCATGTCCTTCAGGATCTTGTTGACCGCGTGACCCAGATGGATGTCGCCGTTTGCGTACGGGGGGCCGTCGTGCAGGATGAACTTCTTGCGGCCTTTTGAGGCGGCGCGGATCTTCTCGTAGACCTTGTTGTCCTGCCATTCCTTGACCCACGCGGGCTCGCGCTTGGGCAGGTCACCGCGCATCGGGAAGGGCGTGTCGAACAGGTTGACGGGATACTTCGAGGAGGCTTTCTCTTTCTTGTCGCTCATGGGTGACTCAGTGAATTCGGTGAGACGGCGCTAGTCCTGGCGCGCGATGAATCGGAAGCGCCGCACGCTCACCTAATTCGGTCGGTGGCCGAAATGGCGAAACCCGTGGCGCGGCTGCCGGCATTGCTCGCGGGCGGCAGGCCGAAATACGCGCGCGCGTTGTCGACGTCCTTCGCGATGGCGACCGTCAGCGTTTCGAGGTCGACGAACTTTTCCTCGTCGCGCAGCTTCTTCAGGAATTCGACGCGCACGAGCTTGCCGTAGGCGTCGCCGTGCCAGTCGAGCACGAAGACTTCGAGCAGCACGCGGCCGGAATCGTCTACGGTCGGGCGCAGGCCCAGGCTCGCGACCGCGGGCAGCGGCTCGTCGGCGAGACCGTGCACACGCACGACGAAGATGCCTGCGAGCGCCGGCCGCTTGTGCGCGATCGGCAGGTTCAGCGTGGGAAAGCCGAGATCGCGACCGAGCTTCGCGCCGTGCACGACGTGCCCGCTGATGATGTACGGCCGCCCGAGCGCGACCTGCGCCGCGTCGAGGTCGCCCGCGACGAGCGACGCCCGTACCAACGACGACGAAATGCGCGCGCCGTTCGGATGCGCGACGGTCGCCATCTGCTCGACTTCGAAGCCGTATTTCTCGCCGGCGGCCTTGAGGGAATCGAAATTGCCCGCGCGTCTCGCACCGTAGCAAAAGTCGTCGCCGACCATGATCCAGCGCGCGTGCAGTCCGTCGACGATGACGTTCTTCACGAACGTATCCGGCGACTGGCTCGCGAACGTCTTGTTGAAATGCTCCACCACCACCCGGTCCACGCCGTTCGTGCGCAGCGCTTCCAGCTTGTCGCGCAGCATCGCGATGCGAGGCGGTGCGCCGGCCGGATTGAAGAACTCGCGCGGATGCGGCTCGAAGGTCATCACGCAGACCGGCAGGTCGCGCGCGTCGGCGGCTGCCCGCACGTGCGCGAGCAGCGCCTGGTGACCGCGATGGACACCGTCGAAGTTGCCGATGGTCAGTGCGCAGTGCGCCCTGCTTTCGGCATTGGGGAAGCCGCGAAAGACTCTCACGATAGGCGTTGGTCGGTGGGAGAGGGCTGATGCTATAAAGCGTTAGATTATAAACGCTCGCACAGATCGACGGGCGCGCACGGCCGGGCTGGAGGGCGGCGCCAACTCACGCCCGGCCCCGCTGAGCCCTTTTGGCACGATTCTCGCACTCGCCGAATGATAAAATCCGCGGATGAAAAAAATCGTCATTCTGATCTCCGGACGAGGCAGCAACATGGAGGCCGTCGTGCGTGCATGCGCGCGCGAGGGCTGGCCGGCCCGAGTCCAGGCGGTCATTGCAACCCGGCCCGATGCCGTCGGGCTTGGCTTCGCCCAAGCGAACGGCATCGAAACCGTGGTGGTGGATCATCGCAAATATGAGAGCCGCGAGTCCTTCGACGCCGCGCTCGCCGGCGAGATCGACCGCTTCTCGCCCGATCTCGTCGTGCTGGCGGGCTTCATGCGTGTCCTGACCGATGCCTTCGTCGGGAAATACGCCGGGCGCATGCTCAACATTCATCCGTCGCTCCTGCCGTGCTTTCCGGGCTTGCGCACGCATCAGCAGGCGCTCGACGCTGGCGTGCGCGTGCACGGCGCGAGCGTGCATTTCGTCACGCCCACGCTGGATCACGGCCCGATCGTGGCGCAGGGCGCGGTGCCGGTGGTTGCGGGCGACGACGCGGCCGCGCTCGCCGCGCGCGTGCTGAAGGTCGAGCACGTCATCTATCCGCGCGCGGTGTGCTGGTTTATCGAAGGGCGTCTTGCCATCGAGGGAGAGCGCGTCGCGCTCACGCTGTCTGAGCCGCAGTGGCTCTTTGCCGACATTGCCGGGGAGGGCGCATGAGGCTGCATGGATTTCTGATCGGACAAACCGAAACGCTGCTCGCGGACGTGCTGCGTTTCTCTGGCCCCGCGGACGCCGCGACGAGCCGCTTCTTCCGCGCCCACCCCAAGCTCGGGCACGGCGAACGGGGCGTGATCGCGGAAGCGGTGTTCGCCGTGCTGCGCCGGAAGATGGAATTTTCGCATCTCGCGGAGAGCGGCAGCGGCAGCCAGGCGCGGCGTCTCGCGCTCCTCGGCCTGATGCAGACGGCGGGGCTCACCGCGCTCAAGCCGTTCGTGTCCGCCGACGAATATCAATGGCTCGCGCAGATTTCAAAGGTCGATCCGGCGAGCCTGCCGGTGCGCGTGCGCACGAACCTGCCGCAGTGGATCTACGACGTGCTGAGCAAGCGTTTCGAGCACGAGGAACTCGCGCAGCTCGCCGCCGCGCTGAACTATCCGGCGCCCCTCGATCTGCGCGCGAACCCGATCAGGGCGAGCCGCGGTGACGTGCTGAAGGCGTTGACCGGCGCCGGCATCGACGCGGGCGAAATGCCTTATGCGCCGTTCGGCATCCGCGTTGACGGCAAGCCGGCGCTCACGCGCCTCCCGCCGTTCCAGGAAGGGTGGATCGAAGTGCAGGACGAGGGCAGCCAGTTGCTCTGTTCGCTGATGGCCCCGCGCCGCGGCGAGATGATCGTCGATTTCTGCGCAGGCGCGGGCGGCAAGACGCTCGCGCTCGGCGCGATGATGCGCTCCACCGGTCGTCTCTACGCGCTCGACGTCTCCGACCGCCGTCTGGCGAAGCTGAAGCCGCGCCTCGCGCGCAGCGGCTTGTCCAACGTGAATCCGGTGCTGATCGACAGCGAGCACGATGCGAAGATCAAGCGGCTCGCGGGCAAGATCGACCGCGTGCTCGTCGATGCGCCTTGCTCGGGCCTCGGCACGCTGCGCCGCAACCCGGATCTCAAGTGGCGCCAGTCGCCGGCGACCGTTGCCGAACTGACGCCCAAGCAGCTTTCGATCCTCACGAGCGCCGTGCGGCTCGTCAAGACCGGCGGCCGCCTCGTGTACGCGACCTGCTCGATGCTCGAAGCGGAGAACGAAGGCATCGTCGCGCAGTTCCTGGAGACGCATCCGAACTTCCGCGTCGTGCCCGCGCGCGACGTGCTGGCGGAACAGCGCATCGATCTGGACACGGGCGAGTTCCTGTCGCTGTGGCCGCACAGGCACGGCACCGACGGCTTCTTCGCGGCGGTGCTCGAGCGCGTGCCGGACGCATCGAAGGCGGCGAAAGCGGCTGAAGCCGAAGCCGAGTAAGCCAGCGCAGCATGCCCAACCGCTTCGTGAACGAACTGTCCGCGCGGCTCTTCCGCGATTTCGGCGAGCCGGAAGTGATTTGGCAGATTGCGGTGCTGCTCGGCCTGCTCGCGGTGGCCTGGTGGTGTGCCCGCATGCTCCGCAAGAAGCTCGACGCGCGCCGCCAGTCGCGCTTCGAAGCCGTGCGCTTCGGGGCGGAAAGCCTCAACAAGGCGCTTTTCCCCCTGCTCGGCGCGCTGTTCGTGTCGATCGCGCAGTTAGCGCTCGCGCCGTTCATCCACACGGCATTCCTGCGGCTCGCGCTCGTGCCGCTGTGCGGCATCGCCGTCATCTTCTACGTCGCGCAGCGTGTGTTCAGCCGGGCTCAGGCGGAGCACGAGGCGAACGCGCTGCTCTATCTCTTCGAGAAGCTGGTGACGGTGATTGTCTGGGTCGCGATGGTGCTCACCGTCATGGGCATCCAGGACGACGTCGTTCACTGGATGGCGAGCGTGCGCTTCAACTTCGCGAACGCGCACATGACGCTGCTCTCGCTTGCTTCGGGCGTCGTTTAGGTGTGCGTGACGCTGATCGTCGCGATGTGGGCGGGCGCGTTGCTCGACGACCGCCTGATGCGCGCCCGCTCGCTCGACGCCAATCTCAAGGTGGTGCTGGCGCGCGTCGGCCGGGCGCTGATGATTCTCGCGGCGATCCTGGTGAGCCTCTCGATCGTCGGCATCGACATCACGGTGCTCGGCGTGTTCGGCGGCGCGCTGGGCGTCGGGCTCGGCTTCGGGCTGCAGAAGATCGCGAGCAATTACGTATCGGGCTTCATCATCCTGCTGGACCGGTCGCTCAGGCTCGGCGACATGATCAGCGTGAGCGGCAGTCAGGGCACCGTCACGCAGATCCGCACGCGCTATACGTTAGTGCGCGGACTCGACGGCATCGAAACGCTGATTCCGAACGAAAAGCTCATCACCGACGTGGTGCAGAATCATTCGTCGTACCTGACGCGCGGCAACGCCAAGATCGCGGTGCAGGTCAGCTATCGATGCGACGTGGAACGCGCCATGCAACTGCTCGTCGAGGCGCCGCAGGGCATCGAGCGTGTACTGCAGGACCCCGCGCCCGTCGCGCTGCTTGCCAGTTTTGGCTCCGATGGCATCAATCTCGAGTTGAGCTTCTGGATCGAAGAGGCCGCTAAGGGCACGGGCGGCGTAAGGTCGCAGGTGAATCGCGCGGTCTGGCGGCTATTCTCCGAGAACGGCATCGAGATTCCGTACACCCAGCGCGAGATAAGGCTCATCGATGGCGTGGCGCGGGCTAGCGTCGATTTGGTACTAAATACCGAAAACCGCGCGCAAGGCGCGGCACCAATGGCTTAGCGCCAACCGACAGGTTCGACGTTTCGATTTGGGCCGCGGATCAGCATCAATTCGAGGCGTGAGATTTTCCTCGTTTTGCTACGATTCAAAAAGTTTCGCCTTTAGGACAACGACTTGGAACGCATGCAGTAGAATGCGATCGAACTCGCGCATCATGTGCCCAACATGCCGCCTGAAGTCGCTGGCCGGCCATTTTTTCCGAATTTCACAGCTATACAGGTAAACCGCCTTGCTGAATTCTTCCCTTGAATTTCTCGCCAACGGATTGCTGAATTTCTCGTGGTGGCAGATTCTGCTTTTCACGTTCGCGATGACGCACGTCACCATCGCCGGCGTTACGATCTATCTGCATCGCTGCCAGGCGCATCGCACGCTGGACCTGCATCCCGTCGCGAGCCATTTCTTCCGTTTCTGGCTGTGGATGACTACCGGCATGCTCACAGGCCAGTGGGCGGCAATCCATCGCAAGCACCACGCCAAGTGCGAAACCGAAGAAGATCCGCACAGCCCGCAGACGCGCGGCATCTGGAAAGTGCTGCTCGAAGGCGCCGAACTCTATCGCGCCGAGGCGAAGAACGAAGAAACGATGCGCAAATTCAGTCACGGCACGCCGAACGACTGGATGGAGCGCAATGTGTACACCCGTTACCCGATCCTCGGCATCAGCGTCATGATGGTGATCGACGTCGCGCTGTTCGGCATCGTCGGCTTGTCGGTGTGGGCTGTGCAGATGATCTGGATTCCGTTCTGGGCGGCGGGCATCGTCAACGGTCTCGCGCACTTCTGGGGCTATCGCAATTTCAACTCGGCGGATGCGTCCACGAACATCTTCCCGATCGGCATCCTGATCGGCGGCGAGGAACTGCACAACAACCATCACACGTTCGCGACCTCCGCGAAGCTGTCGAGCAAATGGTACGAGTTCGATATCGGCTGGATGTACATCCGCATCATGTCGGCGTTCCGCCTCGCAAAGGTGAAGAAGATCGCCCCGACGCCGAAGTTTGCCGCCAGCAAGGCAGTGGTCGATCAGGACACGCTGCAGGCGGTCCTCTCGAACCGCTATGAAGTGATGGCGCGTTACGGCAAGGCGCTCAAGCGCGCCTATGCGCAGGAACTGGCGAAGCTGAAGGAAGCCGGTGCGCGCGAGAAGTATCAGCTGATGCGCGGCGCGCGCAAGTGGTTCCACAAGGAAGAAGATGGCCTGAACGAGCCGCAGCTCAAGCAGATTCCGGAACTGACCTCGGACAACCAGCGTCTGCGCACCTTCATCGAGCTGCGCAAGGATCTGTCGGCAATGTGGGACCGGTCCAACGCGTCGCGCGAACAACTGGTCACGCAGCTGCAGGACTGGTGCCACCGTGCGGAAGAGAGCGGCATCAAGGCTTTGCAGGATTTCGCGCTGCGTCTGCGCCACTACGCCTGACGCGCGATATCCGTTAAAATTTAATGACGTCACAAGACCCCCGCTCTGGCGGGGGCTTTGTTTTTGGGCGGCCGATTTTCGCATTTCGTTTTTGGCTGAAGCTGGAAGCAGGGGACAGGGATATGGAAGCGATCAGGAGCGTCGAGTACGACCGGCCGCAAGGCCTGACGTGTGGTGTGGGCGAGGCGTGGGCACGCGTGCCGGAAGTGCCGTCGCCGGAAGAGAAGCGCGCGTTGAAGGAACGCATTCGCGCGCTTCTGAAGCGGGAAGAAGCGGTGCTGGTCGCGCATTATTATGTCGACGCTGAACTCCAGGAACTCGCCGATGAAACCGGCGGCTGCGTCGCGGATTCGCTGGAGATGGCGCGGTTCGGGCGCGATCATGCCGCGAAGACGCTGGTCGTCGCGGGTGTGCGCTTCATGGGCGAGACCGCGAAGATCCTGAGCCCGGACAGGCGAGTGCTGATGCCCGATCTCGATGCGACCTGCTCGCTCGATCTGGGCTGTCCCGCCGACGAGTTCTCCGCGTTTTGCGACGCACACCCGGATCGCACGGTGGTCGTCTACGCCAACACGAGCGCCGCCGTGAAGGCGCGTGCGGACTGGATGGTGACGTCGTCGATCGGGCTGGAAATCGTCGCCGACCTGCACGCGCGCGGCGAGAAGATTCTCTGGGCGCCGGACCGGCGTCTGGGCAGCTACATCCAGAAAAAGACCGGCGCGGACATGCTGCTCTGGCAGGGCTCGTGTCTCGTCCATGACGAGTTCAAGGGCATCGAACTCGATCTGCTCCGCAACGAATACCCCGACGCGAAGGTTCTCGTGCATCCGGAATCGCCGGAAGCGGTCGTCGCGCTCGCGGATGTAGTCGGATCGACCACGCAGCTCATTGACGCCGCCGTGCGCATGGACGCGAAGCGCTTCATCGTGGCGACGGATCTCGGGATTTTGCACAAGATGCGGCTCGCCGCGCCGGGCAAGACCTTCATCGAAGCGCCGACCGCGGGCAACAGCGCGACCTGCAAGAGCTGCGCGCATTGCCCGTGGATGGCGATGAACGGCTTCGCGAACCTCGCCGCGGTGCTCGAACGCGGCCATAACGAAATTCACGTCGATCCGGCCGTCGGCGTGCGCGCGCGCGTGCCGATCGACCGCATGCTCGATTTCGCTGCGCGTCACAAGAAGCGCGTGCAGGCGAGCGGCGATCTCGCGAAAGACGCATCGTTGTTCACGAACGTTGGAGCCGCATAATGGCTTACTCCCCGATTTACGAAGAAGTTCGCGCGCAATACGGCGACGCGTTCGATGCGGCGCTCGCGCGCAATATCGCCGATGCGCTCGATGAAGACGTCGGCAGCGGCGATCACACCGGGCGTCTCGTCCCCGCCGACGCGCGTCGCACGGCGCGCATCATCGTGCGCGAGGAAGCGGTGCTGTGCGGCGTGCCGTGGTTCGACGAGGTGATGCGCCGTGTCGATCCGTCGATCGAGATCGAATGGCAATACCTCGAAGGCGAGCGCATGACCGCGAATTCGCCCGTCGTGCTGCTGCACGGCTTGGCGCGCTCCCTGCTGAGGGCGGAGCGCAACGGCCTGAACTTCCTGCAACTGCTCTCAGGCGTCGCGAACGCGACGCGTCGCTATGTCGATGCCATCGAAGGCACGCGGGCGCGTATCCTCGATACGCGCAAGACGCTGCCCGGCCTGCGGCTCGCGCAGAAATACGCGGTGCGCGTGGGCGGCGGCGTGAATCAGCGCTTCGCGCTCTACGATGGCATTCTGATCAAGGAAAATCACATCACGGCAGCGGGCGGCGTGGGAGCGGCGATGGACGCGGCACTCGCGCTGAACGCCGGCGTGCCGATTCAGGTCGAGGTGGAAACGCTCGCGGAACTCGAAACGGCGCTGGCGCATCGCGCGGAATCGATTCTGCTCGATAACTTCACGCTCGATATGATGCGCGACGCCGTGCGCATTACCGCGGGGCGCGCGCTCCTGGAGGTATCCGGCGGCGTGAACTTCGACACGGTGCGCGCTATCGCCGAAACGGGCGTGGGCTGCATTTCCATCGGCGCGCTCACGAAAGACGTGCGCGCGGCCGATTTCTCCATGCGCCTCGTCTGACCACTAGACCGTGCGCCGCCGCATCGCCGGCGGCATCAGCACAGTGGGCAACGCCTTCGGCAAGGTCTCGGGCCAGTCGCGGCTGTAGTGCAGGCCGCGGCTTTCGCGCCGCGAGCACGCGCTCTCCACGATCAGCGACGCCACATCGACGAGATTGCGCAGTTCCAGCAGGTCGCGGCTCACCTTGAAGTTCGCGTAGTACTCGTGGATCTCGTCGCGCAGGAGCGCGATCCGATGCTGCGCGCGCGCCAGTCGCTTGTCCGTGCGCACGATGCCCACGTAATTCCACATCAGGCGCCGCAGTTCGTCCCAATTGTGCGCGACGACCACTTCCTCATCGGGATCGGAGACGCGGCTTTCGTCCCAGTCGGGCAGTTCGGCGTGACAGCCGTTCGAGAAACCGTCCGATTCGATCGCCTGCGCCGCGGCGCGTCCGACTACCAGACATTCCAGCAGCGAGTTGCTCGCGAGCCGGTTCGCGCCGTGCAGGCCGGTGTAGGACGTCTCGCCGACTGCGTAGAGCCCCGGCCGGTCCGTGCGCCCCGCGAGATCCGTGACGCCGCCGCCGCAGGTGTAATGCGCCGCGGGCACGACCGGAATGGGCTCCTTCGCGATATCGATGCCGAACTCGTGGCAGCGCGCGAGGATGGTCGGAAAGTGCTCTTCCAGGAACGCGCGCGGCTGATGGCTGATGTCGAGATACACGCAGTCGATGCCGCGCTTCTTGATCTCGAAGTCGATCGCCCGCGCGACGATATCGCGGGGCGCGAGCTCCGCCCGTTCGTCGTGGGCGGGCATGAAGCGCGTGCCGTCCGGCAGGCGCAGGATGCCGCCTTCGCCACGCACCGCTTCGGAGATGAGGAACGATTTCGCGTATGGGTGAAACAGGCACGTCGGATGGAACTGGATGAACTCCATGTTCGCGACGCGGCAGCCTGCGCGCCATGCCATCGCGATGCCGTCGCCGGTCGCGGTGTCGGGATTCGTCGTGTAGAGATAGACCTTGCCCGCGCCGCCGGTCGCGAGCACCGTATGCGGCGCCTGAATCGTCACGGTGCGGCCGGAATGGATGTCCAGAGCGTACAGGCCGTGACAGCGATGACCCGGCAGCCCGAGACGGTCGGACGTGATCAGGTCGATCGCGTAGTGATCTTCGAGAATGGTGATGTTCGGATGCCGGCGCACGCGCTCGCTGAGCGTCGTCAGGACCGCGTGGCCGGTGGCGTCAGCGGCGTGAATGATGCGGCGATGGCTGTGGCCGCCTTCGCGCGTCAGATGGAAGCCGAGTTCGGCGGAGACGTCGCGGGTAAAGGGCACGCCTTCCTCGATCAGCCATTCGATCGCGGCGCGCCCGTTCTCGACGACGAAGTGCGTCGCCGCCTCGTCGCACAGGCCGCCGCCCGCGACGAGCGTGTCGTCGACGTGATTGTCGATGCTGTCGCCCGAGTCCAGCACGGCCGCGATGCCGCCCTGCGCCCAGTCGCTCGCGCCGACGCTCGCCGCGCGCTTGGCGAGGATCGCGACGCGCCGCGTTTCAGCCAGATTCAGCGCGACGCTCAGACCCGCGAGCCCGCTTCCCACGATTGCGACATCGAAATTCATGCTGCCGGTTCTCCATCCGTTTCTTCGTCGATTGCCGGCAAGCATAACCCGCCCGGAGCGCAAGGGGGCAGGAAAACCCCCGTACGGTCGTGTGAAAAGCGTATGAAAAGACCGCACACAAGACAAAAAGCCCCGCGTTTGCGGGGCTTTTTGCTGTCTTCGTTCAGGCCACTCAACATCAAGATTTACTTGATCTTGGTTTCCTTGTACTCAACATGCTTGCGGACAACGGGATCGAACTTCTTGATCGCCATCTTTTCCGGCATGTTGCGCTTGTTCTTGGTCGTCGTATAGAAGTGACCCGTGCCTGCGGTCGACTCCAGCTTGATCTTGTCGCGTGCGCCCTTGGCCATGTGCGTGCTCCTTAGATTTCACCGCGTGCGCGCAGGTCTGCGAGCACGGCGTCAATACCGTTCTTGTCGATCAGACGCAAACCGGCGTTCGAGATGCGCAGACGGACCCAGCGATTTTCGCTTTCAACGAAGAAACGGCGGTTCTGCAGGTTCGGCAGGAAACGACGCTTGGTCTTGTTGTTTGCGTGGGAAACGTTGTTGCCCGACATTGGGCCTTTCCCAGTTACTTGGCATACGCGTGCCATGAGGACACTCCTAATACACGTTGAGTCTGAGTCGAATGCTCGAATTCGAAGCACTCGCTTTGGATTCGATGCCTCTTATCGCCCGATTTGCCGATCGGGGACTTGGCAGCACGGTTATGCCAATGAGGGCGGCGCAAGCTCAGAGCAGGCGGGTTGAGAAAAGCTTAAATGTGGATTGTAGCAGGAAAAACGCTGCGATATCAAACCTTTTCGAGACATGCGCTGCCATCACAGCCAGCCGTGACGCGCAAAGGAGAAAACTTCGTTCGCCGCCACGACGATGTGATCGAGCAGCCGCTGTGATCGAGCAGCCGCACATCGATGAGCGTGAGCGCGTCCTGCGCGTCTTCGTGAGGCGCCGGTCGTTGGCGCTCGGCTCGACGCCGCCGGACGGGTGATTATGCGCGACGATCAGCCCCGCCGCGTTGAGCGTGAGCGCCCGACGCACGATTTCCCGCGGATAGACCGCGACCCGCGTGAGCGAGCCGCGCGCCGATTCCTCGGCGTGCAGCAACTGATGGCGGGCGTCCAGATATAGGCAGACGAACACCTCGACGGTTTCGTGCTGATCAGAAGCCGCAGATAGTCCTCGACGACGCCCGGGGCGTTCAGCACTTCGCGATCGCGCGTTTTCTCCGCGAGCGCACGCCGGCACAGCTCCGAGACCGCGAGCAGGGTTGCCGCGCGTGCCGGCCCGATGCCGCGCTCCTCGCGCAATTCGGCGGCCGATGCGTCCAGCACGCCGCGCAGCGAGCCAAAGCGGCGCAGGAGCTGGCGCGCGACATCGATCGCCGTCGAGCCCGACACACCGGTTCGCAGGAACAAAGCGAACAATTCCGCGGATAGCGAAGCCGGGCCGGCATCCAGCAGGCGTTCGCGCGCCCACGTTCGGATCAGCATGACGGACGGGCGCATGAGGCCGTCGGCTTCGGGCGGCGCGGTCGGCCGTACCAGCCGCAGATCGACGCTCATCGCGGACTGCCGGGACGTCTTGTCGCGCGTGCAAGCGCACGCAAGACGGCGCCGCCTGACGCGGCCCGGCGCAACTCTGCCTTACAATAGCGTTTTGGCGTCCGGCTCGTACCGGCGCCGCGCGGTTCACTGGTTCACTGCCTCGCGCCGAAGAGCCGCCTCACGCGGGGTCCATGCCCCCCGTATCCGACTGAACGGCCACATCCAATACTCATGAGCATCATCGATATCTCCGAGGTGAAACCCGGTTCGCACGTCACGCTTCATTACCGGCTCGCGCTTGCCGATGGTGCTGACATCGTCAACACGTTCACCGACAAGCCCGCGACGCTCCTGCTCGGCGCCGGCCAGCTCGCGGAACCGTTGGAAGCAATTTTGCTGGGCCTGAAGGTCGGCCACCATTCCACCTTTCAGCTAACGCCGAAGCAGGCGTTCGGGCCGCGCAATCCGGAGCTGGTCCAGTGGGTGTCGCTCGCGACGCTGTGCGAGAACAGCATGATCGGCGAGCACTTTTCGCCCGGCGATCTCGTCGAATTCAACGCGCCGAACGGCGGGCGCTACGCGGGCGTGCTGAAGGAAGTGAGCGAGACGACGGCGGCGCTGTTCGATTTCAATCACCCGCTCGCGGGGCAGGCGCTCGTCTTCGAAGTGAAAATCATCGGAATTCTGTAAGCCATGAGCCTGACTGAAAGCCTCAACGAAGTTCAGACCGACGTCGAAATCCTGCTTGCACAGCCGCGCGGTTTCTGCGCGGGCGTCGATCGCGCGATCGAAATCGTCGAGCGTGCGATCAAGCTCTTCGGCGCGCCCATCTACGTGCGTCACGAAATCGTCCACAACGCCTATGTCGTCGAGGATCTGCGCAAGAAAGGCGCGATCTTCATCGAAGAGCTAGCCGACGTGCCCGAAGGCGCGACGCTGATCTTCAGCGCGCACGGCGTCTCCAAGGCGGTGCGCGGCGAGGCGGAGGCGCGCGGCCTGCGCGTGTTCGATGCTACCTGTCCGCTCGTGACGAAGGTCCATATGGAAGTCGCGAAGATGCGCCAGGAAGGCTTCGACATCATGATGATCGGCCACAAGGGCCATCCGGAAGTCGAAGGCACGATGGGCCAGTCGGGCGAAGGCATGCATCTCGTCGAGGATATCGAGGACGTGCTGAAGCTCGATCTGCCGGACCTCGAGCGCATCGCGTATGTCACGCAGACGACGCTTTCCGTCGACGACGCCTCCGCCATCATCGACGCCCTGAAGATAAAATATCCCGGCATCAAGGAGCCGAAGAAGCAGGACATCTGCTACGCGACGCAGAATCGCCAGGACGCGGTGAAATTCCTCGCGCCGCAGTGCGATGTCGTGATCATCGTGGGCAGCCCGAACAGCTCGAATTCGAGCCGTCTGCGCGAAGTAGCCGAGAAGCGCGGCATTCCGTCCTATATGGTGGACTCGCCGACCCAGATCGATCAGAAGTGGGTCGAAGGCAAGAAGCGCATCGGCGTGACGGCGGGCGCGTCGGCGCCGGAAGTGCTGGCGCAGGCGGTCATTGCGCGGCTGCGCGAACTCGGCGTGCGCAGCGTGCGCTCGCTCGAAGGCATCGAGGAGACGATCGCGTTTCCGCTGCCGCGCGGGCTGTCGCTGCCGCAATGAGTCAGGCAACATCCTCGAAAAAGCGCCTCCGGGCGCTTTTTTTCGCTCAGGCAAAGGCAGGCGGCCGGCACGGAGCCACGACCGAGCACCATCGGGGGGAATCGGAAAACCGACGTTTTCCTTTTGAATGCTTCAGGGGTTGCTCGGCAATCCGATAAGTAAACACGGCCATCGAGATTCGGCCGATTAAACCAGTTGCCGTTATGGTGCAACTACTGCACAAAGCTGGATAGCAACCCGGTTGCGCTTTGCGCCGAAAATTGCCCCAAAATGCCGGTTGCAATGCTGGAAAACCCCGCCACGCAAGAATATTGCTCGTCTCATATTTAGCGTTATAATGCGCCCGTCTTGAGGCCAGAACGGTTCATGACGACGGTTTTTAGAGGCGCAGGAGACCTTATTGATGCGATTCAAGTTTGCTCACGCTGTGTCCATCGCGGCTGCGGTTGCAATGGCAACTGCATGCGGCAAGAAGGACGAGGGCGGGGCGAGCACGGCGGCATCGGCGGCCAGTTCCGCGGCGACGGCTGCTGCGTCTGCGCGGGCGCCGACGCCCGCGCCAGCGAGTGAGGCAACTGTCGTGAAGATCGGTCATGCCGCCCCCTTACGGGCCTGCAGGCTCATCTCGGCAAGGACAACGAGAACGGCGCGCGCCTCGCACTGGAAGAGATCAGCGCGCAGGGCCTGACGATTGACGGGCGCTCCATTCGTCTGGAGCTCGACAGCCAGGATGACGCGGCCGATCCGCGCACCGGCACCGAAGTCGCCCAGAAGCTCGTCGACGATCACGTCGTCGCGGTAATCGGGCATTTGAACTCGGGCGTGTCGATTTCGGCATCGAAGATCTACAGCGACGCGGACATCGCGCAGATTTCGGCGTCGACGACGAATCCGGAATACACGAGGCAAGGTTACAAGACGACGTTCCGCGTCGTGGCGACCGACGCGCTGCAGGGCCCCGTGCTGGCCGGCTACGCGATGAAGACGCTGCACGCGAAGCGCGTCGTCGTGGTCGACGACGCGACCGCTTACGGCCGGGGACTGGCCGATGAGTTTGCGAAGACCGTGCAGGCCGGCGGCGTGAAGATCGCCGGCGCGCGAGCAGACCACCGAGAAGGCCTGCAATTTCAAGGCGATCCTCATGAAGATCAAGCGCATCCAGCCGGACGTGGTGATGTACGGCGGCATGGACGTGACGGGCGGACCGTTCGCGAAGGAGGAGGCGGCGCGGCATCAAGGCGAAGATCCTGGCGGGCGACGGCGTCTGCACCGACAAGGTGGCCGAACTCGCAGGCGACGCAGTGCAGAACCTCGTCTGTTCGGAAGCAGGACTCGCGCTTTCGAAGATGGACAAGGGAGCGGATTTCGAGAAGAAGTACGAAGCCCGCTTCCACACGCCGGTGCAGATTTACGCGCCATTCACGTATGACGCAATGAAGCGCGCCAATTCCATCGAGGCGCCCAAGGTGCTCGCTACGATCGCCACGACCGACTACAACGGTCTGACGGGGCATATCGCATTCGACGACAAGGGCGATCTCAAGGCGGGGACGATTACGCTTTACGACTTCAAGGACAAGAAGAAGGACGTGCTCGACGTCGTCAAGCAGTAGCAGCAGGCGTTTGCAGTTCCTGCGGCGCTTTACCGACAGCGCCGTTTTTGCATCCGTTCGGGGGGACGGCTGCCGCCTTATCCGGCCGCGGCCGGACAACCGAACGATCAACCTTTACCGGCTTCCTGAGAAACTCAATGTATTCAGGCGATTTTTTCCTTCAACACATACCCCATCGATTCCGCACGGCGAGTGAGATTGTTCAGGACACGCTGACGGTAGCGTTCCTCGTAATATGCGGCGCCTGGATCGACGTACTCCAGGCCATAGCGCAGCGTG
>LFJH01000205.1 GCA_001189335.2 Candidatus Paraburkholderia schumanniana | reverse complement strand
CCCCCCTTGGTGTGTCCCCCCCGCTTTTTTCTTTGCGAAAGCTTTTCGCGCGGGTGCGGGTAGCAGCAGGACTATTATTGGGATAGATGCTCAGAGGGATGCCAAACGGGCCGCCAATCGGTCAACGGCACGAATCGTGCACCAGGGACGTGCATTGGCACCATGCCGATTGCATATTTCAAGGCCCGAATCACCGTGACCTATTCACATCGATGGGCTATAAAAGATCGACGTGCGGCGCGCAAGACGGGAGTGGCCGCATGAGGACACTGCGTTTCTTGCAAATCTTTTTCAGGCGAGTTTTTATGTCCTTCCCGAAGAAGCGTAAACGTGTGAAGGCTGATGGCGACGAGTCTTTCCTCGCCGTGCTGCGGCATTTCAAGCCGTTCGGTCAGCTTGACACGAAAATTGCACGGGCTCGCGCCCAGGATGAGCCGGTGCTTTACGCCCATGTTCTGCCGGGGCTCGATGTGCTCCTGTGCAGCGTGCGCGGCGCCCAGCCGCCCTATCCGGCCATCGACGAGCTGCACAGGCGCTGTGTCGAATCGATCACCAACGCGCTCGAGCAGCCGCTCGACGGACTCGAGAACGGCGGTTACTGGTACGAGGCGAATGGTTTCGGCTTCCTCGTGTTCGCGAGCCGTGCCCGCGCGCAGATTCTGAGCGAGTTCGGCGCGACGGTCTCGGCACGCTGGCGCCGCGGCGCGCGCCGCCAGGACGCGGGCGATACCGCATCCCGCCCGCTGCGTTGATCCCTCGCTGAAGCTTCCCCTTGTCCCTGATATGTACGGGCCTCGTTCACGAGGCCCGTTGCGCCGTTGCGCGCGTTCCGGCGCTTCGCGCAAACCCCGACTACTGCGGCGCGCTTTCATGTCCTTTAATGAAAGCCACGCGCGCACGAACTGGCGTGCGCCTTGCTATATCGACATCGCAGGCTTTCCTCGACGCACCGGGTCGCATCGCTGGCCCATCACTACAAGGAGAACACCATGTCGGAACACGTCTACAAGCAGATCGAACTCACCGGCTCCTCGCCGAATTCGAGCGACGATGCCGTGCGTGTCGCGCTGGAGAAGGCCTCCAAGACGCTGCGCAACATACACTGGTTCGAAGTGGTGGAAACACGCGGGCACATCGAGGAAGGCAAGATCCTGCACTGGCAGGTGACGATCAAGGTGGGACTGCGCATCGATTGATGCGTCCTTGTCCTTGCAGGCCATGAAAAAACCGCGCCTCTGTTTGCACGAGGCGCGGTTTTTTTGTCGCACGCCTGGCGAACGGGCCGTGCTTACTTCGGCAGCGAGCCGTCCACGCCTTCCACGTACCAATTGATGCGCTGCAGTTCCGGATCGGACAGGGTCTTGCCGGCCGGCACCTTCTCCGCGCCCGACTGATCCTTGATCGGGCCACTGAACACATCCCACTTGCCGGTGTGCAGCTCGTCACGCTTCGCCGCGACCGCCTGCATCGCCTTCGCCGGAATCACGCTGCTGTTCAGATCTTCGAGGTCCACGGCCTTCTGCGAAATGCCCAGCCACACCGGATCGTTCTTCCACTTGCCGTCGAGCACCTGCTGGATCACGGCGTTGTAATACACGCCCCAGTGCGCGACCACCGAGCCGAGATGCGCGTTCGGGCCGAACTTCTTCATGTCCGAGTCCCAGCCGAACGCCCAGACGTGCTTCTCGTTCGCCGTGTTGAGCGTCGCGTTCGAGTCGGTGTTCTGCAGGAGCACGTCCGCGCCCTGGCCGATCAGTGTTTCAGCCGCCTGCTTCTCCTTGCCCGGATCGAACCAGCTGTTGATCCAGATGACCTTCGTGTGGACCTTCGGATTGACCGAGCGCGCGCCCATCGTGTAGGCGTGTTGATGTTGCGCACCACTTCGGGAATCGGCACCGAGGCGACGAAGCCGAGCGTATTCGTCTTCGTGACATAGCCCGCCGCGATGCCCGCGAGATAAGCGCCCTGATACATGCGCACGTCATAGGTGCCGAAATTCTTGGCCTTCTTGAAACCGGTGGCCGTCAGGAAGATGGCGTCCGGGATGGTGTCCGGGAAATCCTTCGCGACCTTCAGCTGGAAGTCCTGATAACCGAAGCTCGTGCCGAAGATGATCTTGTTGCCCTTGTTCGCCAGATCGCGGAACACGCGCTCCGAGTCCGCCGATTCAGGCACGTTCTCCACGCGCGTGATCTTGATCTTGGGAACCTCTGCCAAACTTCCGATCCTGGCACCTGATTGGACTATCCTGGAAAGAAGAGAAATTCAAGGACATCTTCGATGACACAACTTGGTCTTGGTCTGGATCTTTCAACGAAACGTACTCGCA
>LFJH01000204.1 GCA_001189335.2 Candidatus Paraburkholderia schumanniana | reverse complement strand
TGGCGTTGACCAACGTCTATCTCTCGCGCAGGCGATTGATGGCACAGGTACGCCCGTAATGGGCGAAAAGCGGGCCGTAGGTCCGTGCGCAACGCCCAGGTGGGCAAGAAATGCAGGCGCAAAGCTTTACTCACGATAAACCCGCCTCTGTTTGTGACCGAATCGATGAATACAACGGCTTGTTCAGCGTTGCCTTAACGTCAAATATGCGATCCGTGGTCGCGTATGACGAAAAAACACGAGACGAGAGCCGACGAAAGCGGCATTGCGAGACATCATGGCCACCGGCTTTTACTTCCACCCCGACTGCCTGCAGCACGACAACGGCCAATGGCATCCCGAATGTCCCGCGCGCCTGCAGGCCATCGAGGATCAGCTGATCGCAAGCCGTATCGATGCGCTCATCGAGCGCGAGGAAGCGCCGCTCGCCGAGGAGGCGGAGCTCGCGCGCGTGCATACGCAGGCGCACATCGACTACATCAAGAGCCGCACGCCGGAGCATGGCCGTAGCGAGCTGGACCCGGACACGTCGATGTGCCCCCAGTCGTACCGCGCCGCATTGCGCGCGGCGGGCGCGGCGATCGCGGCCACCGATGCGGTCATCGAAGGCCGCTACGAGAATGCGTTCTGCAGCGTGCGCCCGCCCGGCCATCACGCGGAGCCCGCGCGCGCGATGGGCTTCTGCCTCTTCAAGATGGGCTTCTGCCTCTTCAACAATGTCGCGATCGCCGCGCGCCATGCGCTAGAGGTGCACGGCCTGCAGCGCGTCGCGATCGTCGATTTCGACGTGCATCACGGCAACGGCACCGAGGCCGCCTTCAGCGGCGACTCGCGCGTGCTGATGTGCAGCTTCTTCCAGCATCCGTTCTATCCGTTCAGCGGCGCGGACAATCATGCGTCCAACATGGTCAACGTGCCGCTGCCCGCGCGCACCAAGGGCATGCAGGTGCGCGAGGTCGTCGACATGATGTGGCTGCCGCGGCTCGAGGCGTTCAAGCCGCAGATGATCTTTGTATCCGCGGGCTTCGATGCGCATCGCGAGGACGACATGGCCAACATGGGGCTCGTGGAGGACGACTACGCGTGGATCACCGAGCAGCAGGTTCGCCGGGTGGCGAAGCGCCATGCGCAGGGCCGCACCGTGAGCTGTCTCGAGGGCGGCTACAACCTGTCGGCGCTCGGGCGCAGCGTGGTCGCACATCTGCGCCTTGCGGAAATCTAGCTCGCCTGCGAAGGCGCGTGCCTGCGCGCGTAATCGGCGCGCACGAGCGTCCAGTCGATCAGCTCGCGGATCACGCGGTCACGGTCGAGGTCGTTCAGCGTTTCGTGCGCGCTGCCTTCGTGGAGTACGAGCGTGCTGTCGGTCGAGCCGACGTTCGCCTCGAATTCGCGGCTGCCGGCCGGATCGCAGATTGCGTCGGCGATGCCGTGAAAGACGAGCAGCGGCAACCTGATCTCGCCGCGCTTCGCCGCGACGCGCTCCATCCCCGCGAGAATCTGCGCGGCGGTGCGCGCGGGCACCGCGCCGTGATGCACGAGCGGGTCGCGCCTGTACGCCTCCACGACGCCCGCTGCCCGCGACAGCAGAGCGGGATCGATGCTGAACGCGGCCATGCGCGGCAGAACCAGTCCCGCGATGCGACTCAAGCCTGCCTTCCAGCGCGGCGTTTCCGGCCCGATCTTCAGCGCGGGACTCGACAAAATCAGCTCGGCGAGATTTCTTTCCTGCGCGCGTTCAGCCGCGTAGAGCGCCGCGATCGTGCCGCCCATGCTGTGGCCCATCAGAAAGAGCGGCGTGCCGGCGGGCGGCGTCGCCGTGCACGCTCGACCAGTACGTCGGTATCGCGCAGATAGTCGATGAAGAAGCGCACCGAGACGCGCCCACCCGACGATTTCCCGTGCCCGCGCAGATCGATCGCGATCAGCTCGATGCCCGCCGTGTTCAGCGCGAGTGCCAGTGCGTCATAGCGTCCGGCATGCTCGCCGAGCCCGTGCACGAGCGCGATCCGTGCATCGGGCGCCTTCGGTTCATCGCCCGATGCGGGCTGCCAGCGATGCAGAAACAGATCGACGCCATGCCGCGTCGTCACGATGCTCGTCGAATAGATGTTGCGTGACATGAATCGGTAAATTTCACCACGTTATTAGCCGATCCGAAATCGTCATTAAACAGAATGTAGCGACTCCTGTAAAATTCCAGGCGAACAGAACAGTACTGAACAGCTAGGGAACCTCTGCCAAACTCCCGATCCTGGCACCTGATTGGACTATCCTGGAAAGAAGAGAAATTCAAGGACATCTTCGATGACACAACTTGGTCTTGGTCTGGATCTTTCAACGAAACGTAC
>LFJH01000203.1 GCA_001189335.2 Candidatus Paraburkholderia schumanniana | reverse complement strand
TCGTTTGTGGTTTCGCCGTTGTTTTCGAGCGTTATGTGGTAAGTTTGACGTGTAGTCCTGGCGCGAGCTGGGCAGGTAGTCCGCTGAGCCCTTTGGTTCGCCTCTGGGTAAGGTGGGGCTGTCACAGGTGGTATCAGAGCATGGTTTAGACCTTGGTAGTAGGTGTTAATTTTCTAAGTTTGGATCGTTCTAATGATTTGCTTGATTGTAGGATGTCGAATGGGCATGTGCCTCCGCAGCCGCCAGTTGAGTATAGGGAGGAGATACCGAGTGGGCCTCAGAGGACTTACGATCCAGCAGTGAGTGAGAGGCAGACCTGTGCTTGTAGGCCGACTTTTGGGTATCCAGATACGGTAGTATTAGCGATCGACCGGGAGCGGAAATACCTGTCTGCGGAAGCTGGGTCCTTGATGGATGAGTTGGTGGACGTAGTCACGTCTAATGTGGGTTTGGAAGGAGAGAATGAGAGGCTCCAGGGAGTAGTTCAGACTCAGGCCGCGAGGATCAGAGAATTAGAAGAGAATTATCATAGGGCGATGGAGCAGCTGACTATGTTGATTGTGAGTCAGGGTAGGAGAGGATAGAGGAGTGTAGGTTTGAAACGGGGACTTGTATATGTATCTTTTGTATGTGAGAGACCCTAAGAGTGGTTCTCGTCCCTGTTTAACTGTGTTTTGTGTACATGTGTCTATTTTGTGAGTTGTATGTGGCACTTTTGACTCGTTTTCAACCTTTTGGTGATTGTTAGTTATGTTCGCTGTTTTCTAATATGCTTTCTAACGTTTTCTTACGTTTTTCCTCGTATTAGTATCTTTTATCTTTTATGCTATTTTACTTATCACTTATAAGTGTAAAAATGGTACTTGGGTCCGAAGAGTTATGGACGGAGGACGTCGAGGACGGGGACGTGGACGTAGAGGAGGCCGAGGTCGAGGCCGAGGTTGGATACCACCAGTGGGACCGGAAGTAGATCAGGGATCGGAGGTAAATCAGGTGCCACCCGGGCCTGCTGGAGATCAAATCGCAGCCGCCCTACAGCAGATGGCCGGGGTACAACAGCAGATTACGAATGTGCTAGCAAGGTTAGCGGAACCCCAAGGTCAGGGGCCGGTACATCCAGTAGGACCCGAAAGGACAGATAGGGCTCTTGAGCGGTTTCAGAAATTTGCTCCACCAAAGTTTCTTGGGGGTGCGGACCCCGAGGCAGCTGAGACGTGGTTGGAAAGGATGGTGGAGATCTTCGCTGCGTTGGAGTACACAGAAGAGAGACAAGTTCTGTTTGCTGTTTTTCAGTTCGATGGGCCAGCCAGAGCTTGGTGGAACATGGTCCAAGCCAAATGGGAAAGAGAAGTGATTCCCCGGACTTGGGAGAACTTTGTTCGGGAATTTAATAGTAAGTTTATCCCGCCAGTGGTGCAAGAAAGGCGGGTGGAGGCCTTTATTCGTTGCCGTCAGGGTGCTCAAAGTGTGGCCGACTATGAAACCCAGTTCACGAAGTTGTCTCGATATGCGCCAGTGTTTGTGGGGACTGAGCAGATGCGCATACAGAGATTTATTCAGGGTTTGAATGTAGAGCTCCAGGAAAGTTTGGCCGCGGTTCCTGCTACGACGTATGGGGAAACTGTTGAGAGAGCCCTCAGGGTGGAAAGTGCAAAAGCTCTGGTTAGGAACTTCCAGGCAAAGAGGAAAGCTCCGTCCGGCTTTGGAAGAGGAGTAGTGGAGAGTGGTGCTCCCCCTCCTAAGTTTGGTCGGGGTATGGGAGGACCAAGTGGTTTTAGACCTCCAAGAGGAGGAGTAGCCAGAGGTACTGGATTTAGGGGAGCTCCGTCTGGTGGGACCCCTAGTGGTCGGGGATCGTTTAGGCCAGAAGCGCCAGGAGGTGCAAGTGGGCAAGTCTGTAGCCATTGTGGGAAATCTGGCCATACTATAGAGACTTGCTGGCATAAGGAGAAGAGGTGTTATAGATGTGGTAGTACTGAGCACCTAGCTGCCAGTTGCCCTGGACCGAAACCAGAAGGAGAGGCTAGTGGGTCTGGGAGCAAGCCAAAGGTACCTGCCAGAGTATACTCACTGGACCAACAGCCGGTGCCGGATTCGTCAGAAGTGATCGAAGGTACGATCTCTGTTTTCCATCGTTTGGCCCATATTCTGATAGACCCGGGCGCCACTCATTCATTTGTTGCGTCGTCTTTTATGTCTGGGTTAGATGTTCCATGTGAACAGTTATCTTATGATGTGGCAGTTAGTACACCCACCGGTACCACTTGTTTACTGTCTAACTCTATTTTCAAAGATTGTGAAATTTGGGTGGGTGAGCGTAAGTTGGTAGTAGATTTAATCCAGTTAGATATGAAGGGGTATGATGTTATACTTAGGATGGATTGTTTAGCTAAGTATCATGC
>LFJH01000202.1 GCA_001189335.2 Candidatus Paraburkholderia schumanniana | reverse complement strand
GTACAAGGCGGAACTGATTCATCGTCGTGCGCCGTGGAAAACGCGTGAGTCAGTCGAACTGGCGACGCTGGAATGGGTGGCATGGTTCAATCATCATCGGCGGATGGAGCCGCTCGGCTATATCCCATCCGTATTGTCGTACAAATCGAGCAGCACGGCGCCGTGCATCTGGCCCGAGAGGCCGATGCCGCGTACCTGCGCAAACTCATTCGGGAATTTCTCGCGCAACTTGAAGAGCGTGGCGCGCGTGCCTTCCCACCAGTCGAGCGGATTCTGCTCCGACCAGCGCGGCTTCGGACGCGATACGGTGAACGGCGTGCCCGCCGTGCCGATCACGCCGCCGTCGCCAGCGAGCAGCAGAACTTTCACTTCGGAGGTGCCGAGGTCGATGCCTAAGTACATGAACGGACCCTTGGTCGTTGCCGGGATCGGACCCGGCGAAAAACGAGAGCGAAGCCAGTGCAGCGGGAGGCGCTAATTTAACGCCACGCGCCGCGCCATGGGCACAATACCTGAGCGGCGCGGCACGCGTTCGACTCTGCGATTACAGCGGCGATAACACCGCACTTATGGCGACTCCTATGGCCGCTGGTTATGGCCGCGGGTTATGACCGATTCGCGAGCCACGCATCGACCTTCGAAATCGCCTTGCGCATTACGCGCTGGAGCCCTTCGGTCGCTGCCATCTTGCCCCACAGCTGCTTGTCGCCGACAAAGGCTCTGATCGGATCGGACGCCGCGAAGTAGCCGTGCGCCACGGTCGGGTCCATCACGCCGTCCTGATACGTATAAGGCAGCTTGCCTTCGTGCCAGCGTTCGAGAAAGCGGAAGAAGAGTGCGGGCAAGATGGCGGTCGAATCGGGATCGACATTGCGCGCGAAGCATTCTGCGAGCGTCGGCGCGATGAAGCCCGGTAGCTTCGAGAAGCCCTCGGCTGTGACGCGCTGGTTCGTATCCTTGATGTACGGATTGCCGAAGCGGTCGAGCACGACATCGCGATACTTCGCGAGATCGATCGGGCACGGCGTGAGGCAGGGGATGACGTCGTCGGTGACGTAGGCTTCGGCGAGCGCGCGGATCTCCATGTCCTGCGTGCCTTCGTGAATGTATTGGAGGCCTACGAGCGTGCCGGCCCACGCGATGCAGCTATGGCTCGCGTTGAGCACGCGAATCTTCGCTTCCTCATATGCGTGCACCGAGTCGACCATTTCGGCGCCGACGTTCTCCCACGCGGGCTGCCCTGCGATGAAGTTGTCCTCGATCACCCACTGGATGAACTTCTCGCCCATTACCGGTGTGCGGTCGTCGAAGCCGGTGGCGGCCTTCACGCGCTCGGCGACGTCGGGTGTCGGGCGCGGCGTGATGCGATCGACCATGGAGTTCGGGCATGACGTGTTGGCGATGATCCAGTCGCGCAGTGCCGTTTCGCCGCGCAGGCCCAGGAATTCCAGCATGCCTTTCTTGAAGCGGTCGCCGTTGCTGCGCAGGTTGTCGCAGTTCTGCAGTGACACTTTGCCCGCGCCGTTCTTCATGCGTGCAGCGAGGATGGCGGCGAGCGCGCCGTAGATGGTCGTCTTGCCTCCTTTGAGGTTGGCGGCAAGGTCGGGATTGGCGGTGTCCAGCCTGTCGTGGTCGTCGAGGTAATAGCCGCCTTCCGTGACGGTGAAGGACACGATTTTGCACGCGGGATCGGCGCCCGTCGCGATGAGCGCATCGAGATCAGCCGACCACGGCACGACCTTTTTGATCGAGCGAATCGTCTCATACTCGCGCTCGCCTTTCGGCGTGACGGTTTCGAGCGTGTATTCGCCGTTTTGCGCGGCGAGCGCATCGAGCACGGCGTTCATGTCGCCGCGGATGTTGCCGACCGCGAGCGACCAGCGCGTATCGCCCGATTCGATCAGCCTGTGCAGATACCACGCCTGATGCGCGCGATGAAAAGACCCGGCGCCGATGTGCAGGATTACATCGCCGCTCGCGTTGCTGGATTGGCTATTCATGTCGTCTCTTCCTCTGATAGGCGGCGCGCCCGTTCTTCGCGGACGGCTGGTCGCAGTGACACGCGATGGTGGTCCTTGCGATTGGGGCGAGCATTTGCTCGTTCGATGATCAAATGATCGTATTCGCCCGGGCGAAAGTCAAGGCGCGGTGTTTCGTGCAATGCGGGGCAGTTTGCGGACCTTCTTTGCGTCGGGGCGGGCGCTGCGCGGGTGTGGCGGGTGCGCTGCATTGCACAATCCGACTCGCCTGGTCGCGGGCTGGGAGTAACCCGGATGAGTAATTGTCACGGGCCCTGGACGAACGTGCCTAAGAGGCGCTAACAGAATGACTTTTGCAGGTGTCGCCAGCATATGATGCAGCAAGCGATTTCGAGGAAAGCCTCGTGGATGAAAGCGAGGCGCTCGAAGCGAATACGCAGTCGGCGAAAGTTGTGA
>LFJH01000201.1 GCA_001189335.2 Candidatus Paraburkholderia schumanniana | reverse complement strand
CAGTGAATCACGCACACGGTGTAATGCGGACAGCGTTTGCTGCGATTCCGTCTTCGGAGTCACAAATCGCATGGAGGGGCGTGAAGCGGCTTCGCAAATTGCCTCAGCATCGACAAAATCGTTCTTGATGCATTCGAGCACCGTGTCCCGGTCGTCCTGCGCGGAGAGCATGATGGTCTGCACTTCGCGCTCTTCCTCGCGGATCCAGTTGAGCAGGTCTATGCCGGTGGCTTGGCCGCGCAAGTGGTAGTCGAGAAACATCAGGTCATACGTATTGGACGAAAGCTTGGCTTTCGCCTGCTCGGACTCCATCGGCTTCGTCGATCTCGAGCAAGGGCTCGTTCGCCAGGATCAGGCTTTTCATGGCGCTCCTGGTGAGCCCTTCGTCCTCTACTAGCAACACTGTTTTGAAATAGCCATTTTCCATTGCGACGCTCCGAGAACGGTTCCGATATTACGCGCGCGTTGTGCGACTTCCACCCCTCTTTCGCAGGGATACATCCGGCAATCCCCCAAAATTTTCCGATTTCCCTTCCCGTGCCGGGTTCAGCGATGAGCCGCTCCGGCCGACACTGGTCGCAGTCGAATCAACCACGTAATCCAACTATGATCCGGAGAATGAGATGTCAAGCCGTCTGGCCGACAACGAAAGCGAATTCGCGTTGTGGTGCATCAAGCGGGCCCGCACCAGCGATGCTTCATGCCGTGTGCTGATCGCCCACAAGGACAAGTCGATCGGCGATTCGCTCGCCGTGCAACTCCGGCTCAAAGGCTTGCAGGTCATCCATTCGCAGGATCTCAAATCGGTGCGCACGCTGGTGAGAAGCTGGCAGCCGCACGCGCTTCTGCTCGACACGAGTCTCGACAGCGTTCCGGCTACGTCTTCCTGCGCACGCTGCGCATGGATGCCGACCTGACCGGCCGCCTGCTCGTCGCGATGAGCAACGTCTAGCCGGCCGATCCGGTGCAGATGCTGAAGGAAGTCGGTTTCGATGCCGTTGCCGCCGGCCGTGCGCGACCTGGCGCATCGTCGATCTCGTCGAAGCGTTCTTTTCAGCGCCGCTCACGCGCTGATCGCCTGAAGGAGGTGCCGCATGAACAAGGATGCCTGCCTCGTCGTCGGAGGCCTCTTGCCGGCGAATGCATCGCGTGGTCCCGCGCGCACCCGCACCTCTGTCGAAGCGCGCGTCAGGCGGCGCCGCCGTCGCGCGGGGCCGGGTTCGCGTCGGCTGCTATCACGAGCGACGCCCGTATTTCACTACCTGGCCCAATGACGACGATGCCCGTGCCCGGCACGCCCTGCGCGGCGAGATTGAAGCCGTCGCTGACATGCGAGACGGGCTCGACGCACAGATAGTCCGCGCCGGTTGGACAATGCACGACGACATGGGTCAGCGCGCCGTCGGCGCTCAAGGCGAGCGTGCGGCCGCTCGCAAAGTGCAGCGTCGCGCGGCCGTCCCAGCCGCTCAGATAGCGTGTATAGCCGTCCGCTTCGCGCACGTGGCGCGACGCGGGGCGCTCCGTAGTCGGTTCGACTGCGATCTCCCCTTCGTGACGCCAGAGTGTGGTCGTTTCGGCTTCTGCTTCCTGCGCATTGAAGTAAGGATGAAAACCCAGACCGACCGGCATCGGCCGCGATGAGCGGTTCACGACACGCATCGACAGACGCGCGCCATCCGCATTCGCCTCGATCAGCTGAATGGCCTCGAACGCCCACGGACAGCCATGCTCACCCTCGCGATGCACATGGCGCAGCACGACGCAATCCGCTTCCTGAAGCTCGACGCTCCATGCCGCGAACTGGCCGAAGCCATGCAGCGCGTGCGCCATGCCGGGAAACGTCGCCAGTTCGACGATCGAACCGTCCGGCGCGGCAAAGCGCGAATCCCGCACGCGATTGGAGAATCCCGCACGCGATTGGAAAACGGCACGGGCGGATAGCTTCCGCCCTTCGGCCAGGCATCGCACGGCCAGCTCGCGACCGTCACGGGCGCGAGCCATTCCTGCACGCCGCGTTCGTCCTGTGTGGCAAAGCGCGTGATGCGCCCGCCTGCGGCGCGACCTCGATCACATGCGGCCCGCTCGCCAGCGTCAGGCGCGGCTCGGCGTTCAACTCTACGACTTCACGGATTTTCGTCACGACACTGCTTCGGTAAGGAAGAAACTGGGCGCAGCCGCATGGCGCGGCTGCGGCTGCGCCGGAACGTCACTGCTTCTGTTCCTTCACGCGCGACACGAGCTGCGTCGGGCTCACGAACTGCAGCGCGATCAGCACCCAGACCATCGTGATCGCCATGTAGATCATCGCCATGGCGTCGATTGACCCGCCCCGAGAATTGTGGAGGCTGGTTGGTTTAAGTTGATACCGGCACAGCAGCACTACTGCTGAGTCGCCGGTAGTAGTTTGCCTCAGCTTCTACGGGTGGGATATAGCCGAGCGGCTCCATCCGCCGATGATGATTGAACCATGCCACCCATTCCAGCGTCGCCAGTT
>LFJH01000200.1 GCA_001189335.2 Candidatus Paraburkholderia schumanniana | reverse complement strand
CTATCGCGATCTGGCGAAGAACGCCAATCGCGCCTTCGTCGCGCTGGCGTTGACCAACGTCTATCTCTCGCGCAGGCGATTGATGGCACAGGTACGCCCGTAATGGGCGAAAAGCGGGCCGCAGGCCTGTGCGCAACGCCCAGGTGGGCAAGAAATGCAGGCGCAAAGCTTTACTCACGATGCCCCCGCCTCTGTTTGCGACCGAATCGATGAATACAACGGCTTGTTCAGCGTTGCCTTAAGCAAAAGGTCAAGAGGTGCCGATGCCCAGCAGTATCCTCGTCGTCGAAGACGAACCCGCGATCTCCGAACTGATTTCGGTGAATCTTCAACATGCGGGACATTGCCCGATTCGCGCGTATAACGCCGAACAGGCGCAAAACCTGATCAGCGACGTGCTGCCCGATCTCGTGCTGCTCGACTGGATGCTGACCGGCAAGTCGGGCATCGCGTTTGCGCGCGAATTGCGCAACAACGAGCGCACGAAGCACATTCCGATCATCATGCTCACGGCGCGCGGCGACGAGCAGGACAAGGTGCTCGGTCTCGAGATCGGCGCGGACGACTACGTCACCAAGCCGTTCTCGCCGAAGGAACTGATGGCCCGCATCAAGGCGGTTCTGCGCCGCCGCGCGCCGCAGCTGACGGAAGACGTGGTCGCGATCAACGGCCTGCGCCTCGATCCGGCGACGCATCGCGTGGCCGCGAGTCACTCGGGCAGCGACATCAAGCTCGATCTCGGCCCGACCGAATTCCGCCTGCTGCATTTCTTCATGACGCATCCGGAGCGCGTGCACAGCCGCACGCAACTGCTGGATCAAGTGTGGGGGGATCATGTCTTCGTCGAGGAGCGGACGGTCGATGTGCACATCAAGCGTCTGCGTGCCGCGCTCAAGCCCGCGGGCTGCGATGCTATGATCGAAACGGTGCGCGGCAGCGGCTACCGGCTTGCGAAGAGTGCCTGAGTTTCGGCAACGCGACAGTCGTTCAGCATTGCCGCATCAACGTAACTCAGATTCACCGACAACATGAACATCATCTGGACGCGTGCCATCGTGTCCCTCGTGCTGCTCGCCGCGCTCAGCGCCGCGATCGGCGCATTCGCCGGCGTGCGTATCGCGCTCGCCTTCGCGGTGCTCATGCTTGTCGTGCAGGGTTTCTTCGTCACGTATCACATGCAGCGCCTGTGGCGCCTGCTCGACGCGCCGGTCTACGGCGAGGTGCCGAGTGCGCTCGGCATCTGGGGCGAGATCTATTACCGCCTGCACAAGCTCGCGAAGCGGTGGCATGCGCAGGTGCGCCAGGTCGAGCAGCAGCATGCACGTTTCATCCAGGCGATCCAGGCTTCGCCCAACGGCGTTGCGATGCTCGATGACCACGATCAGATCGAGTGGTGCAACGCGATCGCCGAGAAGCACTTCGGGCTCGATGCGAAACGCGATCTGCGTCAGCACATCACGCATCTCGTGAGGCAGCCGGAATTCATCCGCTATCTGAATTCGCACCACTACGAAAAGACGCTCGTGATGCGCGGGATGGGCGTCGATCGCAAGTACACGGTCTCGGTGCAGGTGTTTCCGTACGGGGACAATCGCAAGCTCATTCTCACGCAGGACATCACCGAGCTCGAGCGCACGGATTCGATGCGGCGCGACTTCGTCGCGAACGTCTCGCATGAGTTGAAGACGCCGCTCACGGTGCTTTCCGGTTTCCTCGAGACGATGCGTGAGCTGCCGCTCGACGAAGCCGACCGCATGCGCTATCTCGACATGATGGAGCAGCAGGCGTCGCGCATGCAGAACATCGTGCGGGATCTGCTCGTGCTCGCGAACCTCGAAAGCGACATGCGTCCGCCGGGCGACGAGCTGCTCGACATGCGCGCGGTGATGAGGCATCTCGAGGACGATGCGAACAGCCTGTCCAACGGGCGGCATCGCATCACGTTCCATAGCGATGATTCGCTGACGGTTGCGGGTGCCGAGACGGAAGTGATGAGTGCGCTTGGCAATCTGGTCACGAACGCGGTGCGTTATACGCCGGATGGCGGCACGATCGACGTGTCGTGGCAGCGTCTGAAGGATCGCGCGGTGTTCACGGTGCGGGACAGCGGGCTTGGGATCCCTGCGGAGCATATTCCGCGGCTGACGGAGCGTTTTTACCGCGTGGATCGCAGCCGTTCGCGGGATACGGGTGGGACGGGGCTGGGTCTTGCCATCGTCAAGCATGTGCTGCAACGGCACAACGCGGAGCTCGATGTGAAGAGCGAAGTGGGGAGGGGGAGTACCTTCATCGTCAGGTTTTCCGGTTCGCGGACCGCGATGAGTGTATAGACCGGAGACATGGGTAACGGGTGTGTCAGGACATGGGTAACACATTTAGGGCAACGCTGAACAAGCCGTTGTATTCATCGATTCGGTCGCAAACAGAGGCGGGGGCATCGTGAGTAAAGCTTTGCGCCTGCATTTCTTGCCCACCTGGGCGTTGCGCACGGGCCTGCGGCCC
>LFJH01000199.1 GCA_001189335.2 Candidatus Paraburkholderia schumanniana | reverse complement strand
GGCCGCAGGCCCGTGCGCAACGCCCAGGTGGGCAAGAAATGCAGGCGCAAAGCTTTACTCACGATGACCCCGCCTCTGTTTGCGACCGAATCGATGAATACAACGGCTTGTTCAGCGTTGCCTTAGCATTGCCCCGGCAACACGCCCCGGCGGGAACCAAACCCGCTCTTCATCGAAGGGCGAGGCAACTAGAAGAAGTACAGAGGCTGACCGGACACATGCGCGGTCGCGGAAATACGCCGACCAAGGCCATCGAGGTTCACCGGCAGGAAAAATTTCGGCTGAAGATGAGTCACATTGGCAGTTCACCGGCAATTCCTACCAGGTAGCAGGACCGTCGTAGTCGACGGCGTTTTGTGCACATGCGATTCCAAAACCATCTTCTCTACGCCAGCCCGGCGAATTGCCACCAGAGATGCGCTGCGCTCCGCGCTCTGCTGTGCATGAGGTCCCTGCTACGCCATAACAAAACTGCCTCAGGGAGCGATCCAGCTAGGCTCCCAGATAGTTCCGTTGCGTATAAAAAGTACTCGCTCGGGGCCATCGACCGCCGACAAATCAAGCCAGTCGATCCTGAAAGGAGACACTTCGACGACGCAAAAATGTGCAAGGCCTTCGTCGGAAGGCTGGGCTCCGCAGTCTTCGCCGAACGCGTCTCGGGGTTGGCATATCGGCGTACCCGGCGCGAGCAACGTTCGGTACAGAATCAGGGTGCGGTCGGAACTGGATTCCCAGGCATCAAGGCGCGCTGCCCCATCGTGCAGAATGCGGGATTTGCCGAACACGCGAATCTGCCGGTTGCGATCTGTCTCGACACCAACCAGTGTGATTTTGAGCTCGCGCCTCAGTTCCGCAACCTTCGGCGAGCGCACGTCGGTGTGGAACATGATCAGGTTCTCCGGCTCGCTGACCCGTCGTAGTTCCACCATGCGAACGTTCGGCGCGCCATCAAGGCCGATCGTCGCGGCCTGCATCGCTTTAAAGGTTCGTTGGTCCTCGCATGTTGCGGCAATGAGGCAATCCCATAGCCGACGATAAATCCGGTCAAGTTTCATTGAGTTTCCTTCCATTCTGTCCAGTCAAGCGGCGCGTGATACTCCAATGCCACTGGATAAGCAGATCGGATGCCCGCGTCACGGACGGAGCAAGTGCTTCTTGGGACGGTGCGCGTTTCAATCGGAGCATGTCGCGGATATCGGTGCTCCGTCACGACCGGGACATGAGCTATTACGACGTGGAAGGGCGTGATGCCACCGCGCCGGCGAACCCGCGAACGCAGACCGACTGGTGAACACAGAAAAGCTCGGACTATGGTTTCATCGGGCGCAGTCCGCATTCCCGCTGTATCGGACCGGTCTAGTGTTGATAGCGAAGCGCCTCGACGATCAGCGAAAGTGCCGGCGAGGACAGCCGCTGGCTGGCAAAGAACAAATGGAGTCCATAGGGAAGGTCGGGCACCAGTACTTCAGCACGGTCTGAAGCCGGCCGCTCTTGATATGGGGGAGCGCCAGTTCTTCTGGCATGTATGCCAGTCCAAATCCCGCTAGCGCGGCCTCAATGACCGGGTAGATGCCGTTGAATGTCCACGAACCTTCAACCCGCACCCGCAGGTTTCGTTTTCCCTTCCTGAGTTCCCAGGCGTACATGCCGCCACGTATCGAGAAGCGCATGTTGATGCACTCGTGGTCGGTAATGCGACGGGGACTTGGGCGACGGACGCTTTTTCAGGTAGGAAGGCGCACCGACAATCAACATGCGAATGTCCGGCGAAATCCGAACCGCCGTCATGTCTTTAGAAATCTGGTCGCCGAAGCGCACACCCGCATCGAAGCGCTCAGCCACGATGTCAGTCAGCCCCGGCGCGATTGCCACCTCGATCTTAAGATGAGGATACTTCGGCAGGAGCTTGGAAAGCTTGGGCCAGAGGATCGTGTTCGCCGCGAAATCGGAGGCCGTGATGCGTATCGTCCCAGCAGGTTTGTCGCGCAGCGCCTCGAAAGCGGCCAGTTCCTCGGTAATCGCCGCAAATCGGGGTGCCACTTTCTGAATCAGGCGTTCACCTGCCTCCGTCGGCGATACGCTGCGAGTCGTGCGTGTCAATAAACGCAGCCCTAGCCGCGCCTCCAAAGCCCGAATGATGTGGCTGAGCGCCGACTTGGAAACGCCCAGCTGCGCGGCTGCGCGAGTAAAGCTTCGTTCTCGAGCGACTTCAAGAAAGGCACGGATGTCGCGAAAGTTGTCACCGGACATGCGAGGTACTCCGCTGCTATGGTTGGTAACGCAAGGCTTTGACCGGAAAGGTCATCGCACGTGACGGCTGGCGGCGGTTCGGATAGTAGCAACGGAATCCGGGCCACAGCGGGCAGCAGTCGTCCAGTACCGAGATGAGCTCTCCGTTGGAGACGCAGATTCTAAGGAACCTCTGCCAAACTCCCGATCCTGGCACCTGATTGGACTATCCTGGAAAGAAGAGAAATTCAAGGACATCTTCGATGACACAACTTGGTCTTGATCTGGATCTTTCAACGAAACGTACTC
>LFJH01000198.1 GCA_001189335.2 Candidatus Paraburkholderia schumanniana | reverse complement strand
GTACGTTTCGTTGAAAGATCCAGACCAAGACCAAGTTGTGTCATCGAAGATGTCCTTGAATTTCTCTTCTTTCCAGGATAGTCCAATCAGGTGCCAGGATCGGGAGTTTGGCAGAGGTTCCCTAAGTTCCTTTTGCGTGGATAGTCAGGCAGCCGCGAGAGCGGGACTTGGCTCGAATCGCTGCAAGGCAGCGACAATGCGATCGTATGCGCGACCATCGCCATACGGTCGCGCCCCGGCTCATCGCCACATATGTATCGGCATCGCGGAGCAGGCGCATGACGTTGTCGACGATGGCGCGCACGTCGGTGCCGACGAGCTTCACCACGCCGGCGTCCACGGCTTCCTGGCGCTCGGTGGTGTCGCGCATCACGAGCAACGGCTTGCGCAGCGAGGGCGCTTCTTCCTGAATGCCGCCGGAGTCGGTCAGGATCACGTCGGCGCGATCCATGAGGCGCACGAACGGGAGATAGTCGAGCGGCTCGATGAGGTGCACATTGGCAATGCCGGTCAACAGGCGATTCACCGGCTCATGCACATTCGGATTCAGATGCACCGGATAGACGATATCGACGTCCGGCGACGTGTGCGCGATCTGCGCAAGCGCCGTGCAAATGTGCTCGAAGCCGCCGCCGAAGCTTTCGCGGCGATGCTCCGTCATGAGAACGAGACGTCGGACGGACGCGAACGACGGCAAGGCGTTGTCGGCGACGGCGCGGAGCGCCTCATCGTTCGCGAGACGCGCGCGAACCTGCAGCAGGGCATCGATGACCATATTGCCGGTCACGACGATCGTCTCGTCGCTCACGCCTTCGGCGAGCAGGTTGTCGCGAGCGCGACAGGTCGGTGCGAAGTGCAGCGACGTCAGCGCGCCGGTCAGCTTGCGGTTCGCTTCTTCCGGCCACGGCGAACCCAGATTGCCCGTGCGCAGACCCGCTTCGACATGGCCGACCGCGATGTGCTGATAGAACGCGGCGAGCGTCGTCGCCATCGTGGTGGTCGTGTCGCCGTGCACGAGCACCTGTCGGGCCGATACGCCGAGAGCACGCCGCGCATGCCGGCGAGAATCGCCCCGGTGACGTCGTACAGGTCTTGCCCGCGCTTCATGATGTTCAGATCGAAGTCGGGGCAAATGTCGAACAATGCGAGCACCTGGTCGAGCATCTGGCGATGCTGGCCCGTCACGCACACGCGGCATTCGAATCTGGGCTCGAGCGCCAGGCGCTTGACGAGCGGCGCCATCTTGATCGCTTCGGGGCGGGTGCCGAAGGTAAAAAGCAGTTTCTTCACAGAAGTCGAGGCGTATAGGTGGATGGTGAACTCCGCGCGTTACTCGTTGCGGTTCGCGTATTGAGAAGAAGGCGCCGTAGGAAGTCGTGCGCGATGGCGTGTCGGTCAGCAGCGCGCCATCCAACGGAACGCCCGAGCTGGCCAGCTGGCGCATGGTCTGGCTGAGTTTCGCCGCCGTGTGACAGCCATGCCGAACGACAAGCAGGGTTGCATCGGTGTGCCTGCCGATCAGGCCGGCATCGGTGACGGCAAGCACAGGCGGGAAATCGATGATCACGTAGTCGTACTGCGCGCGCAGTTTATCGAGCACCTTTGCGAACCGCTCGCACATCAGGAGCTCGGAAGGATGGGAAGGCAGGGCGCCGCTGGTAATCACGTCCAGATTCGGAAGCGCATCGCGATGAATCACAGCATTGAGCTCCAGGCCGCCGATCAGCTCCGAGAGCCCCGGTCCCCCGGTGAGCGCGAGCAAGCCGTCCAGATTGCCCCGACGCATGTCGCCATCGATCAGCAGTACGCGCTCGCCTCCCGCGGCAAGCACCGTTGCGAAATTGACAGAAACGAACGACTTGCCGATGCCGGGGCGCGGTCCGGTGAACATCACTACCGTGTTGCGTTGCTTGAGGACACCGAATTGCAGTGCTGTACGCAAACTGCGAAGACCTTCTATAGCGACGTCGTTCGGCGCCACGCTGGCCAGCACCTGAGGATTGGACGAGCCGCGCCGCCGACGGGCGACGTCGAGCGACGCCTGGCGTTGCGAATGGGAGATGATCGCGTAGACGGGAAGATCGATCGCGCTCTCGATCTCGACGGGCGTTTCCAGGCCGCGATTGAACATGCGGCGTGCAAGCGCAAGACCGCAACCGGCGATCAGGCCGAGCAAGGCGGAGAGTGCGATGGCCAGCGCCTTTTTCGGCGCGACGGGCTTTTCCGGCGTCACGGCGTAATCGACACTGCGGACATTGCCGAGCTGACCGGCCTTGAGCACGCGTAGCTGCTGGGTACTGTCGAGCAAGCTGGTATACAGATCGTTGCTGGAGCAATCGTCAAGACTGGTGTACGCAGGTCGGACGGCGTGATCAGGCGGCCAGCGATTGAGGAGCCGGTGTGCTTTCAATCACCGGGGTTCCGTCCTTGAAGGGGATATCCTTCAGAAGCGCCTCGATCTTCTCTGCGCCGCGGATTTTCCTCCATGACTTCTCAGCGGCTTCAATCAGCTTGAACGCCATCGCGAGGAAGGTCGCGCGCGACAGGCAGTTACGTGTGCGGCTTGT
>LFJH01000197.1 GCA_001189335.2 Candidatus Paraburkholderia schumanniana | reverse complement strand
CGAGTACGTTTCGTTGAAAGATCCAGACCAAGACCAAGTTGTGTCATCGAAGATGTCCTGGAATTTCTCTTCTTTCCAGGATAGTCCAATCAGGTGCCAGGATCGGGAGTTTGGCAGAGGTTCCCTAAGTCATTGCCGGGGCTGACCGAGCCCGTGGAAGGTCCTGACCTGGAGCCATTCCAGTACGCGAAGGCCATCCGCGAGACGTTCTTCGATGACCGCGATCAAAAGCAGGTCGCGTGGAATAACGAAATCCGCACGGCCGAACTGGATCCTTCGATCATGGGACTCGTCATCGACATCGACGGACAAGTCGCTTCCTACCAGCACGGGCCAGTCACACCGATCCGCGTGTCGTGGCCCGGACCGCGAGGCGGGGTGCATGCCGAAATATCTGCCAACCCTCGCATTCGCGCCGACACGTCGACCATCGCCGTGGATGGCGCCTGGGCATTGTTGCGCCTGCTGCGGCGTGGCAAGATCATCCCGACGGCAACGCCCGGACGTACGCGCGTGGCGTACGACTTTGACGGACGCACTGCAATTCTCGATATATCGGGTGCGGGAAGCCTGGCCAATCCGCTCACCAGCGATCTGCTGACGACGTTTCGCTGCCCTCGTCCGATGCCCACGCCCACTTTACCGGACAGCGGCCCCCGCCCGGCTTGCCCGCCGCACCCTGACGACAGATCGATCGAACTCGAATCAGGCGAAGCTCGCTCGCCGGGTCATGCGCGGCTCGGGGCACGGCAGCGCTGGAAATGTCGCTTCGCTGGCGTTCCGGGCGCGCGGCCGCGCGGCAACCCGGCAACGCGGGCTGGTGGCATCTGGAAAAGTTTGGAGCCGTTCTCTCGACGTATGACTGGATGACCGTGCGCAGGCAGGCGCAACAGGCGCTCGACCGGGTGTCCGGCGCAGCAGAACACGAGGCGCTTGATACAGGCATCTCATGCCAACAGAGGGACTGCGCACTGCCGAGGCGCCCGCACGAACAGCGCCGAGACAGGCTATCGGATCTGGCCACACAGTGCCTGCGCTGGATCCAGAAAGCAAAAGCCCAGTCGCGAAGATGGGCTGAGTATGTGACTGACTGGCCCGCCCTACACGATTCGAACGTGTGACCTACGGCTTAGAAGGCCGTTGCTCTATCCAACTGAGCTAAGGGCGGATAACCGGAACGCGCGGCCCGAACGAATGGGAACGATCCTCGGATCAGAAGAGACTGCGATTTTACCTCATTCGCCGGTACGCGCGTCCCGTGTTCGTCACACCGGTTGCGGGTGCATCATGAACCAGCCGAGGAAGAAGATGCCGGCGATTGCGCAGTACACGCCGAACGATGCCAGCTTGCCGTGCCCTTCGAAATAGCACATCAGGAAACGCACGCTCAGATATGCCGCAATGCCCGTCAGTACACCGCCCAGCAGTGAATCTGCCAGCTGCCCGGGCGCGTGGAACAGCTTCGGCAGTTCGAGCACGCCCGCCGCAAAGATGATCGGCGTGCCCAGCAAAAACGAAAACTCCGCCGCCGCTTCGGCCGTCAGCCTCGCGCCGACGCCTGCGATCATCGTCAAGCCGCTGCGCGAAAAGCCGGGAATCAGCGCGCCGATCTGCGCGAGGCCGACCAGAAACGCCTGCCTGAACGTCAGCTTTTCCGGCGCCTGCATCGCGCGGCGCTTCTGCAGGCGGTCACCCATCCACAAGAGCGCGCCGTTGACGATCAACGCCGCCGCCACGATCCGCAAATCGTGAAAAATGACCTCGAGCCGCTTTTCGAGCACCAGACCGACGATGCCCGTCGGAATCGTGCCGATGATGAGTGCCCACATCATGGACCGTTCTCGTTCCTGCGCCCGCCGAGCGACGCAAAAAAACCGCGGATCAGCGCGATCCAGCGCTCACGGAAATACCAGAGCAGCGCGATCGCCGTGCCGAGATGCAGCGCGACGAGAAACGGCAGCAACTGCGGCGCATGCTTGTCAATATGCATGCCGATCAGGCCGGGGACGAGCAGCGTGTGGCCGAGGCTGATGACGGGAAAGAGTTCGGTAACGCCCTGGAGGACGCTCAGGAATACGAGAAACCAAAGAGTCACGCGTCGGTCCTTTTTTTGCGGAAAGTGGAGGACGCGCCGTGCAATTCCATCCCTCGCATCACGCGAAGCCTGGCGAGACGGAGTGGGAAGATGGAAAAGGAAGGATGAGACGATACAGCACGCAAACGGGACCGATTATGCCGGTCGCACTATCGGGCGCCAAGGGTTTACCGCACACAAAACACACCGACAGCCGGTCGTCGGTCAAACAATGAAAATCGCAAGCCGCACGTAGGCAATAAGAAAGATACGAGCATCCGGATCGCCGTGCGCGATCCCCGGACCGCGTATGCCGATCAGGCCTTCAACTTGTACAGAAAGATTGCCGTGCTCGCGCCGAAGAGGCCGAACATCGCAACGCCCATCGCCATCGCCAGATCCATGGTGGCTCCTTGTTCATTCCTAAGGAACCTCTGCCAAACTCCCGATCCTGGCACCTGATTGGACTATCCTGGAAAGAAGAGAAATTCCAGGACATCTTCGATGACACAACTTGGTCTTGGTCTGGATCTTTCAACGAAACGTACTC
>LFJH01000196.1 GCA_001189335.2 Candidatus Paraburkholderia schumanniana | reverse complement strand
GGGCCGCAGGCCCGTGCGCAACGCCCAGGTGGGCAAGAAATGCAGGCGCAAAGCTTTACTCACGATGACCCCGCCTCTGTTTGTGACCGAATCGATGAATACAACGGCTTGTTCAGCGTTGCCCTAAGCAACACGCCAAAGGATCAACGAATCATGAGCATCTATCAAGCTGAAGACCTGGGCGTGTTGCACTTTATCACGGCGGGTTCTGTCGACGATGGCAAGAGCACGCTGATCGGCCGCCTGCTGTACGACAGCAAGGCTGTCCTGTCGGACCAGCTCTCCGCGATTTCGCGCGCGAAGAACAAGCGCACGGTCGGCGATGAGATCGATCTGTCGTTGCTCACCGACGGTCTCGAAGCCGAGCGCGAGCAGGGCATCACGATCGACGTCGCGTACCGCTATTTCGCGACGGCGAAGCGCAAGTTCATCATCGCCGATACGCCGGCCACGAGCAGTACACGCGTAACATGGTGACGGGCGCGTCGACTGCGCATGCCGCGATCATTCTCGTCGACGCGACGCGTGTCACGCTCGAGAACGGCGTCGCGCAACTGCTGCCGCAGACGAAGCGCCACAGCGCGATCGTCACCATCAACAAGATGGACCTGATCGAGTACAGCGAAGCGCGCTTCAACGAGATCCGCGATGCGTATGTCGCGCTCGCGCGTCAGCTCGGTCTCTCCGACGTGCGCTTCGTGCCGGTGTCGGCGCTGAAGGGCGACAACATCGTGTCTGCCAGCGAGCGCATGCCGTGGTACGGCGGCGAGCCGCTGCTCGATCTGCTCGAATCGCTGCCCGTGGCGCAGCCAAACGATCAGGCGCTGCGTTTCCCGGTGCAATGGGTCGCGCGCCAGGACGGCTCGCAGGCCGACGATTTCCGCGGCTACATGGGGTGCGTCGAGGCAGGCGAAGTGCGCGTCGGCGACGCGATTACCGTGTTGCCGGCCAGTCGTGAAGCGACGGTCGCCGAGATCATCGCGCCGGTGGACCGCGCATTCGCGGGCCAGACGGTGACGATTCGCCTGACGGAAGACGTCGACGTGTCGCGCGGCGATACTTTCGTCCCGGCCACGCAGAAGGTCGATCCGGCGAAGAAGCGCGAAGCCGACATCCGCTGGTTCGACGAAGAGCCGCTCTCGCCGCAGCACAAGTATCTGCTGAAGCAGACGACGAACACGGTGTTCGCGCGCGTCGGCGCGGTGAAGCAGGTGCTCGACGTGCACACGCTGTCGCATTCGGTGGACCATAGCACGCTCGCGATGAACGACATCGGCCGCGTGGCGCTCACGCTGCAGAAGCCGATCGTCGCAGACGAGTACGATACGCATCAGGGCACCGGCGCGTTCGTGCTGATCGACGAAGCGACGCATCACACGGTCGCGGCCGGTATGATTCGGATTCGTGCAATCTCTGCATGAGTGTGCTGAACGCGTGAGTTCAACGATGAAAGCTATGGGTAAGGTCTATCTGATCGGAGCGGGGCCGGGCGCGGCGGATCTCATCACCGTGCGCGGCATGCGCTTGCTCGAACAGGCCGATGTCGTGCTGCACGACGCGCTCGTCGAGCCGGCGATGCTCGATTACGCGCGGAATGCGAAGAAGATCGCGGTCGGCAAGCGCTGCGGACAGCGCTCGACGGCCCAGCACTTCATCAACAAGCAGATCGTGGATGCGGCGCAGGAGCATGGCCTCGTCGTGCGTCTGAAGGGCGGCGATCCGATGCTTTTCGGCCGCGCCGACGAGGAGATGCGCGCGCTGGAGGTAGCCGGCATCGAGTACGAGGTGGTGCCGGGTATCACGGCGGCGCTTGCGAGCGCGGCGACGTTCAAGCGCTCGCTGACCCTGCGCGGCGTGTCGCGCAGCGTGGCGCTCGCGACCCATTCCCGCGCGGCCGACAGCGACGAGATCCGCGAGCAGGCGAAGGCGGATTCGCTCGTGTTCTACATGGGGCGCGACAGTGCGGCCGATATCGCGCAGCAGCTGATCGACGCGGGGCGCCCGGGCTCGACGCCGGTGGCCATCGTGGAAGCGTGCAGCACGCCGCACGAACGCACGCTGACCCTGACACTGGCGCGCATGTCGCTCGGCGAAGCGCAGGCGTGGCTGGATCCGTCGCAGCCGAGCCTGCTGATGATCGGGGAAGCGTTTCGCGAACGGGCGGCGGCCAAACCGAAGGTGCATTTGAAGGGAATGCAGGCGGCGGCTTGATGCTCACGGATGACCGAGCAGAAAGACGAAGCGCACCGGCAACGGTGCGCTTTTTGTTTGCGTCGGTTCAGAACTCCACCGGTCTGATTTTCTTCTTCTTCGAATTGGTTGCCAGGACCGTATCGAGCGTTGCGATGGTCCTGGCTTTGCAATCCAGTGCCGTCGCAAGGTGAAGCGCATCTCCGGCGCGCAGTCCGGTAGACGCGTCCAGCGTGAGCAGGGCCGCCTGGTGAAATACCGGCGGCTCGATCGGTGTCAGTTGCAGGTCGCTTGCGCAGATTCGTTCGAAACTTTTGCCAGCGCGGCCTCAAATCTGAAGTGCAACACCTGTTTCGTATAAGGTGTTGCGATGCACGAAAGAACTCAGTATCAGCAGCTTCAACCCGAAGAGCGTCTGACCATTGCAAGCCTGCATTTGCAAGGTT
>LFJH01000195.1 GCA_001189335.2 Candidatus Paraburkholderia schumanniana | reverse complement strand
GGCGCTTCTGAAGGGTATCCCCTTCAAGGACGGAACCCCGGTGATTGAAAGCACACCGGCTCCTCAATCGCTGGCCGCCTGATCACGCCGTCCGACCTGCGTACACCAGTCTTGACGATTGCTCTCCGGACTTTTGGCATCGGTACTGCTCAACAAATTCCCAGCCCGTTTGCCCCTGTATCGCCGAGAGCAGATCTTCGCGCGGGCGGGCTTGGCGATACTGAGATCCACTATGGGGGCGTGAGTGGGCACACGTAGCGCGTAATTACAGCCATTGGTCGACGCTCTTCTTCGAGAGACCTTGCAGCAAGATGTATTGCACGCGGACGAAACGCCGGTGCGAATGCTATTCCGAAAGGATGGTTAAAGACCACGTCGCCGTCTAAAACTCGCGCGTCATTTGAACCGGATCCGAGACCATGTGCAGACGGATCGCTCTGCTGGTCGACGTGCCGCGTTCACGCGAGTCCTTCATTCCTTTTTGCGCCTGGGCAATGAAATCTCGGTTTTCATTGGACCTGTGAGAGTCGACCGGGGCATAACGATTGCTCGGATGCACTCCGGCACCCTTTTCCAAGACAAGAGGAACGGACGATGCAAAGACAACCATGTGATCTCGTCGAGCGTGGGGACGAGCGCCGCAAGCCGCTTGCGGAGGCGATTTCGAGGAAAACCGCGACGGCATCATCGAGCAGCGAGAACACGGCAACATCGAACCGAGCCTCGTGCCCAAGGCATACGATCACCTCGAGCAAGGCCCATATGTCTCCGAACACGATCATGTCGATCCGGACGTCGAACCAGCGAGACGGAGTGGTAGACCGGGCAAAGCCGACAACGAGGCCTCGTCTTATGGCGAGCGAATCCAAGCTGGCGGGACCCACCACACGAGGCCTCGCATGAAAGCTCTCACCTGGCACGGAAAGAAAGATATCCGATATGAAACGGTACCCGACCCGCGCATCGAGCATGGCCGCGACGCGATCATCAAGGTCTCGACCTGCGCCATATGCGGTTCCGATCTCCACCTGTTCGACGGCTTCATGCCCGGCATGAAATCCGGGGACATCATGGGCCACGAGTTCATGGGTGAAGTGGTCAAGGTCGGCCGGGACAACTCGGGGCTCAAAATTGGCGATCGCATCGTCGTACCGTTCACCATCATCTGCGGCGAATGCGACCAATGCAAGCGAGGCAATTTCTCGGTGTGCGAACGCACCAATCGAAACAGGGACGCAGCCGACAAGCTGTTCGGACACACGACCGCGGGCTTGTTTGGCTACACGCATTTGACGGGCGGCTACCCTGGCGGGCAGGCCGAGTACGTGCGCGTGCCTTTCGCGGACAAGACGCACGTGAAGGTCCCGGACCTGCTCACCGACGAGCAAGTGCTGTTTCTCGGCGACATCTTCCCGACCGGCTGGCAGGCGGCGGTCCAGTGCGAGATCGAGCCAACCGACACCGTCGCGATATGGGGCGCGGGGCCCGTCGGACAGATGGCAGTGCGCAGTGCGTTGCTGCTAGGCGCGAAACAGGTGATCGCGATCGATCAAGTGCCCGAACGTCTTGCCATGGCGAGCGCGGCGGGCGCGGTCCCGATCAACTTCAAGGAGGAAAGTGTGCTTGATCGCCTGCGCGACCTGACGCAGAGCAAAGGTCCGGAGAAATGCATCGACGCAGTCAGCATGGAATCGCACGCGACGCGCTCGTTCGACGCCCTCTACGATCGCGCGAAGCAGACCGTCATGCTGGAGACCGACCGGCCGCACGTGCTACGCGAAATGATCTACGTGTGCCGCCCGGCGGGCACGCTGTCGGTGCCGGGCGTCTATGGCGGACTGATCGATAAGATTCCGTTCGGCGCCGCGATAAACAAGGGCTTGACCTGGCGCATGGGACAGAGCCACGTCAACCGCTGGACCGACGACCTGCTGCGCCGTATTCAGGACGGCCAGATCGACCCTTCATTCGTTATCACTCACCGCATGCGTCTGGAGGACGGCCCCTCGATGTACAAGACGTTCCGCGACAAGGAAGATGGCTGCATCAAGGTGATGCTCAAGCCTTGACGACGCACAACTTGGAGATGGACATGATTGTACCGGCCACCGAGGAGCAAATTCGTGCGCTCGCTTACCGGCTCTGGGAAGAGGCAGGCCGTCCGGAAGGGCGGTCTGATGATTTTTGGGCGCTGGCACAGCGGCAATTGGCAAGCCGAGCCAGGGATGGGACACGCAGCGTCGGGCGGATTCGCAAGCGCCCCCAATGCATCTGCGTAATGGTCGGTGCTAAGGAACCTCTGCACAACTCGATTTCAGAGCGCTGACGTTTTACGCTTCGCATCGTATCGATCGCGACGATGGCCTGCGGGTGATTAGTCAACTTTTGAACCGTGGCGGCCTCGTTTTCTGAGTCTCGCGTTTCGATCCTCAAGCGCTTCAAGCATTTCAAGCGCTTCGCAAGGCCTTGCGTGCCATCCACAAATTGCCCAGCGCAAACAGCGTTGTGATCTGCGCAGTATTTTTCATCACCCCCCTATACCGGGTCTTCGTGTAGCCAAATTGCCGCTTGAGCACGCGAAACGGGTGTTCGACCTTCGCGCGGATGCCCGCCTTCAGACGTTCGATCCGATCGTAGATCGCGTCCAGTTGATCACT
>LFJH01000194.1 GCA_001189335.2 Candidatus Paraburkholderia schumanniana | reverse complement strand
AGTACGTTTCGTTGAAAGATCCAGACCAAGACCAAGTTGTGTCATCGAAGATGTCCTTGAATTTCTCTTCTTTCCAGGATAGTCCAATCAGGTGCCAGGATCGGGAGTTTGGCAGAGGTTCCTTAGATCGGATCAACAACCGCTCCATAGTTCGGAATGATCGGCAAATGTTACGAAGAAAGTCCCGAAACCTTTAACGAATGGCAATACGCGCATGCCGCCATAATAAGATTTGTGTTAATCTGCGTCCCAGTCCGAGGCTATACTGATAACAACAAGCGAACACATCGATTCGCAAGACAGCACACCACTTAGGGAATTGCCATGCCTTCATACAAGGAACTCCTCGCACAGCGCGAGTCTCTCGAACGCCAGATTGAAGAAGCGAAATCGCGTGAATACGCCGAAGTGCTTAATGAGATCAAGCAAAAAATGGCGGATTATGGCATCACGCTTCAGGAGCTCGCCGGCGGCAGAGGCGCAAAAGCGGCGAAGGCGTCGCGTAGCCGTTCAGGCGTCGCGCCGAAATATCGCGACCCGGAAAGCGGCAGCACGTGGTCGGGCCGCGGAAAACCGCCGAAGTGGATCGCCGGCCAGGATCGGGATAACTTCCTGATCAGCAGATAGTTCTTTAGCCGCATTCCGTATTCGAAGGCCGCGTCCGTGTGATGCGGCCTTTTCATTTGCAGGGCTCGGGCTTTGTCGGTCGCGCGGGGAAAATTCGCGGGGCCGAATTGCGGCGCGTTCCCAAACGTCTGAATTGAAGCACCTGTTTTCGGTCGCCAAAGGCGAGCTGGCGCGCACGAGTGATAAAGTGCCCGCATGAATGACCAGAGGCAAATTACATGTCGCTTTCGACGTCGCACGCAACGGAAAAGCAGGAAGTCGCACGGAGAACCACCTGGACGAGCATTGCGCTTAATAGCGCGCTCACGACGGCGCAACTCGTTGTCGGCGCTTTTGCGCACTCTCAGGCGCTGATTGCGGACGGCATTCATTCGCTGGCCGATATCGTGTCCGATTTTATCGTTCTGTTTGCCAATCGACAGGCGGCCGCTGCGCCCGATGTCGACCATAACTATGGTCATAGTCGCTATGAAACCGTTGCGTCGTTATTCCTCGGCGGATTGCTGATCGCGGTTGGCGCAGGAATGTTATGGCGCGCCGGAATACGGATCGTGAACCTCCAGGATATTCCGCCGGTGCACGCCATCGCCCTCGTGGTGGCGATTATCGTGCTGGTTTCGAAGGAAACGCTTTTTCGCTATATGCTTCGCGCTGCGGAACGCGTTCGATCCGCAATGCTCGTCGCAAACGCCTGGCACGCTCGTTCGGATGCGGCTTCTTCGCTCGTGGTTGCGCTGGGAATTATCGGGAGTCTCGCGGGATTCCGAATCCTCGATCCGATCGCCGCGGCACTGGTCGGGTTTTTGATCGGCAAAATGGGATGGACGTTCGCGTGGGACGCATTACAAGATCTTTCCGACCGCGCGCTGGATGAATCGACGACGCAAGACTTGCGCGGCATTTTGCTGAACACGCCAGGCGTGCGCGAAGTTCACGAACTGCGTACCCGGAAAATGGGCGATCTCGCCATCGTCGATGCGCATATTCTCGTGGATCCGCTCATTTCTGTTTCTGAAGGGCATTTCATCGCGGAATCAGCGCGCGCCCGCGTGTTGGCGGATTCTCGCGCGCTCGACGCGCTCATTCACGTCGATCCGGAAAGCGACGAGCTCAATCCGTTACCCGGTAATTTTCCGCTGCGTTCGACGGTGAGCGATGCGCTCCGCACGGCGTTCGCTCAACACGGTTTGACGGTCGCGACGCTGAACCTGCATTACCTGAGCGGCGGATTCGATATCGATGTCGTGCTGCCGGCCTCGGACGGGCGCGATGTGGCAGCCAGCCTGAAAACCATCGATCTCGCTGCGCTCAGGCGCCGGCTCGGCGCGCGCGAGATTCGCGTGACACAGGCGCTCGACCTCGCGGCGCCGGCGACGTCCGGAGGGACGATCAGCAAGCCAGGCTGAGGCCGCGCTTGGGAGTCAGAGCGGCAATTGCGTATCGAACTTGATTTCGCGTAGCACGACGCTCGTGCGCACCTGCGCCACCGCCGGAATCTTGAAGATGCGGTCATGCAGGAACGCGTCGTACGCCTTGATGTCAGGCGCGACGATCTTGAGGATGTAATCGGACTCGCCGGTAGTGCTGTAGCATTCTGTCACTTCCGGACAGGTGGCAATCTCGCGTTCGAACTGCTCGACGCCACCTTCGGTGTGCCGTGTCAGATGAATATGCGCGAGGGCGCAGACGTGCAGGCCGAGCTTCTCCCGATCGAGCAGCGCGGTGTAGCGCTGAATGACCCCGGATTGCTCCATGTCCTTGATGCGGCGCCAGCACGGTGTGCTCGAGAGCCCCACCTGATCCGAGATTTCCTGAACGGAGCGCCGTGCGTCCAGTTGCAGAAGACGCAGGATTTTTTGTGAGAATGTATCGAGAGTCAACTGCGCCTCCGTTCGGTCGCGATCTAGGGAACATCTGCACAACTCGATTTCAGAGCGCTGACGTTTTACGCTTCGCATCGTATCGATCGCGACGATGGCCTGCGGGTGATTAGTCAACTTTTGAACCGTGACGGCCTCGTTTTCTGAGTCTCGCGTTTCG
>LFJH01000193.1 GCA_001189335.2 Candidatus Paraburkholderia schumanniana | reverse complement strand
ACTCAGAAAACGAGGCCGCCACGGTTCAAAAGTTGACTAATCACCCGCAGGCCATCGTCGCGATCGATACGATGCGAAGCGTAAAACGTCCAGCGCTCTGAAATCGAGTTGTGCAGAGGTTCCTTAGAAAGCCATGAACAGGATGATCAAGGCGCCGACGGCGATGACGATCGACGGGTACACCATCGACGAAATGACTTTCTTGCGCACCCGCCGCCAGCCGCGCGTCATAGTGGTGATAGCGCTTGAGCGCCTCGGCCAGATGGCCGGTTTGCTCCGCCGAGGCGACCGTCGCGACATACAGCGGCGGAAAGTGCTCCGGCTGGCGCTCGAGCGCCCGCGACAGCGGCTCGCCCTCGTAAAGCGCGGCGACGATGCCTTGCAGCACCGTCCGGTTGAGCCCTTCCTTGCTTTTGTCGCGCAGGGTCTCGACGGTTTCCACGAGCGAGAGGCCCGCCTCCAGCAGCGCGATCAGCTCCTGCGTGAACAGCGCCCGCTCGAACACCGGCTTGCGCAACGCGAGGCCGCGCTTCGGCTTTTCCAGCGGCGTCGCTTCGAGCAGCGACAGGCCCATCGCGCCGACGCTCGCGCGCAGTTGCGCTTCATCGTCGGCGTCGAGCTCCAGTTCCTGCTGGCCGCCGTTGGCTTCGACCCGGACGCGATATCGCATGGCGAGGACCGTCCATGTCATTTGGCGATGATGTCCGCATCCTCGCCGCTTCCGCCGGGCTTCCCGTCGGCGCCGTAGGTCATGAGGTCGTAGTCCTTGCCGCCCTCGCCGGGCGAGCGATAGATATACGGCTTGCCCCACGGGTCGTTCGGAACCTGGCTGCTCATGTACGGCCCTTCCCAGCCCGGCGTGTTGCCGACGTTCGTCATCAGGCCGGCGAGCCCCTGGTCGGTGGTGGGGTAGTGGCCCGTGTCCAGACGGTAGCGGTCGAGCGCGCTCTCGATGCCCTTCATCTGGCTCGCGGCTGTCTTGCTGCGTGCCTTGCCGACCTCGCCGAAGAGTTTCGGACCGACATAGCCCGCGAGCAGCGCAATGATGAGCAGCACGACCAGCAGCTCGAGCAGGGTGAAGCTGCGCGTGCGTGGGCCGATGCCTTGCTGCGCGAGCCTTTGTCGCAATGCCGTCGCCGCGGGGATTCCAGCGGTGGTCGGTCTGTGGTGCATGGCTGCTCCCGGTGAATTCTAGTACGTCGCCATGCGCGCGGCGCGCGTGCTTCTGAAAGCGCGGCCGCGCGCTGCCCGTTGCGGATCACTTCAGTTCGTCGCTCATCACTTTCAGCAGCTCGGCATTGGGACCGTCCCCATCGAGCTCCCAGCTGAACGCGCCGCGCAGGCTATGCGCCTTGACGTAATCCATCTTGAGCTTGACGGCGGTGGGTGTGTCGAAGGACCACCACGTCTTGGCGCCGAGATCGAACTTGTAGGACTGCTTGGTCACCGGATGCTCGTAAGTCGTGCCGGGCGAGGTCTTGAGGATCTTGTAGTCCTGGATGCCTTGCTCGTACTTGCCGGGGGCGGGCTGGGTCGCCTTCTGATACAGGCCGTTGTTCTGCGATCCCGGTGTGACGCCGGTCCATCCACGGCCGTAGAACGGAATGCCCACCACGAGCTTCGATGCCGGCACGCACGCCGTGAGCAGCGCTTTCACGGCGCCATCCACGTTATAGGTCGGCCCGTATTCGCCTCCCTTGTAGTTGGAACTGTCCGGGTCGCCGTAGAGCGCCGCCTGGAAGTCCGTCGGGCCGGTGGATTCCCAGCCGCCGTGGAAGTCGTAGGACATGATGTTGATCCAGTCGAGCGACTTGCTGTACTCGGCCGGCTCCGTCATGGCGATCTTGTCGCCGCCCGCGCCGACCGCCACCGTCAGGAGATAGCGCTTGCCGTTCTGCGCGCCGATGGCGTCGAGCTGCTTGCGGAACTCGGCGAGCAGCAGCGTGTAGTTCTTCCTGTCGTTCGGATCGACGGTGTTGTACGGCTGCCCCGAGCCGCCGGGGAATTCCCAGTCGATGTCGATGCCGTCGAACACGTTCGCGCCGATGCCGTCGCCGCCCGCGTTGGAGCCGGAGTCATACGGCAGGTTGCCCTTGATGTAGACGTCGATGCAGGACGAGACCAGCTGCTTGCGCAGCGCATCGGTGGCGGCCGCCTTGGCGAACCACTTCGACCATGTCCAGCCGTCGAGCGAGATGATCACGCGCAGGTTCGGATACTTCTCCTTCAGCTGCTTGATCTGATTGAAGTTGCCCTTCAGTGGCACGGCCTTGCCGCTGCCGTAGCGCGGATCGTTCTGCGGGAAGTCCCAGGTGTCGGCCCGGCCGTTGACCGATTCGCTCGAGCCGAAGTTCTTCTGGTAGTCCGCCCATGCGTCGCCGCCGGTGCCTGCGTCCGCCGCGTTCGGGTTGGTTGCGCCAGGTTCGGCCTTGTTGACGATGCCGCATTCATAGCCGCCGTTCTTCTGGTAGAGGTTGCCGAATGCGTAGTTCATGAACGTGAGCATCTTGGCCGAACCGGAGGTGTCGACGTCCTTGAGCTTGTAGTTGCGGTCGTAGATGCCCCACTGCGCGAAATAGCCGCCGATTTCGTGTGCGCCGGAGGGGGTTGGGGTCTGGCTCTTATAGACATCTGCCGGTGCCGAGGATAAGGGGGGGGGGGGGGTGGGGGGGGGGGGG
>LFJH01000192.1 GCA_001189335.2 Candidatus Paraburkholderia schumanniana | reverse complement strand
CCCCGCACCTTGATCCGCGGCCATCGCGAGCGTCTGCTGCTTCATTGTCTTTTGCCTTTCTCGTTGCTTGTGCGCTCTATAACGCTTGACGCGCACAAGCGGTGGACTTAATCAGCATTGCCTTAAGTTACCACACCGTTCGGCACGGCTGCCCTCGCTCCGTCACATGCGCAGTATGGGCGCAAGGCGTCGGTTATACTGCCCCGACGCCTTGCCGGCCGTACCATTGCGCGCGTCGCATCGCAGATTGTTGCGCTTCGTTGAGAATCGTCGCGGATCGGTTCGAATCGGTCCAGATCGCAGACCGGCTTCAAGGCCGGTTTCACGCGCGTCGTGCCGCTCGAGCATCCGGCATCGCCCCAACCGCCCAACCACGCACACCATGACTTTCCAGTTTGCTCCGTTTCAACTCATGGCCTCGTTCGAGCCGGCAAAGCACGCTTTCACCACCTCCCTCGCATCCCTCGTCTGCGCGCTCGGCGTCATCGCTCACGGCAATGCATTTGCGCAGTCGCAGCAGCCGCAGCCCGCGACGCCCCAAGGGCAGGTGTTCGAAGAAGAGATCGTGCCGCAGCGTTACGCGAACAACCCGAACGTCGATGCGTTCATCAACGACATGGTCGCGCGCTACGACTTCGATCCCACCGCGCTGCACGAGCTGTTCGGCCGCGTCAGCTATTCGGCGACGGCGGCAAAGCTCGTCCTGCCGTCGCCCACGCTGCAGGCCAAGAACTGGCGCGCGTATCAGGCGCGCTTCATCGAGCCCGTGCGCATCAACGCGGGCGTGAAGTTCTGGCGTGCGAATCAGGCGACGCTTAAGCGCGCCTCGGAGCAGTTCGGCGTGCCGCCGGAAATCATCGTCGGGATCATCGGCGTGGAGACGATCTACGGCCGCTACATGGGCAACTTCCGCGCGCTCGACGCCCTCACCACGCTCACCTTCGACTACCCGGACACGTCGAACCGCGCGCAGCGCATGGCGACCTTCCGCAAGAATCTGGAAGACCTGCTCGTGTGGACGCGCGATTCGCAGATCGACCCGACGACCGTGCTCGGCTCGTACACCGGCGCGATCGGCATTCCGCAGTTCCTGCCGAGCAGCATCGTGCAATATGCGGTCGATTACGACGGCAACAGCCGCATCGATTTGCGTGCGAGCCCGGCGGCCGCCATCGGAAGCGTGGCGAATTACCTGAAACAGAACGGCTGGGAGCCGGGGCGCCCGGTCGTATGGCGCATCGCCGGCGATGAAGGCAGTCAGGGCATCGCGCAGGCGGCGGCGGACGGTTCGCCGGAGCCGAAGTGGTCGCTCGCGCAGTTGACCAAGGCCGGCATGCTGCTCGACGAGCCGGGCCTGAACCTGGCGGCGGAAGCGCCGACGCCGCTCACCGTCGTCGATCTGCCGACGCCCGGCCGCGCGACCGAATACACGCTTGGCCTGAAGAATTTCTACGTGCTGACGCGCTACAACCGCAGCTTCTTCTACGCCCTCGCGGTGTACCAGCTCGGCCAGGCGGTGAAGGCGCGCATGCTGGCGGGCGATACGGGCGCGAACGAGCAGTGATGTCCCGTTTGCCCTCGCAGACGCAAGAAACCCCGGTAATCTGCCGGGGTTTTTCATTGAGCGGGGGGAAACGGGGCTGCTTCAGGCGGGAAACACGCCCGTCGACAGATAGCGGTCGCCGCGATCGCAGACGATGAACACGATAGTCGCGTTCTCGACCTGACGCGCGATGCGCAGCGCGACTTCGCACGCGCCGCCCGACGAGATGCCCGCGAAAATCCCTTCCACCGATGCGAGGCGCCGCGCCATCGCTTCGGACGCCGCTTGACTCACGTTCTCCACGCGATCCACCCGGCTGCGGTCGAAGATCTTCGGCATATACGCTTTCGGCCACTTGCGGATGCCCGGAATGCGCGAGCCCTCTTCCGGCTGCGCGCCGATGATCTCGATCTTCTGGTTCTGCTCTTTCAGATACTTCGACACGCCCATGATCGTGCCGGTCGTGCCCATCGACGAGACGAAATGCGTGAGGCGGCCCTCCGTCTGGCGCCACAGTTCCGGGCCCGTGCCTTCGTAATGCGCGAGCGGATTGTCGGGGTTCGCGAACTGATCGAGGATGATGCCCTTGCCCTCGCGCTGCATCTGCTCGGTGAGGTCGCGCGCGTATTCCATGCCGCCCGTCACGGGCGTGAGCACGATCTCCGCGCCATACGCGGCCATGCTCTGACGCCGCTCGATCGACAGGTCTTCGGGCATGAGCAGCACCATCTTGTAGCCGCGCATCGCGGCGGCCATCGCGAGCGCGATGCCGGTGTTGCCGCTCGTCGCCTCGATTAGCGTGTCGCCCGGCTTGATGCGGCCGCGCTCCTCAGCCTTTCTGATCATCGACAACGCCGGACGGTCCTTCACCGAGCCCGCCGGGTTGTTGCCTTCGAGCTTGCCGAGGACGATGTTGTTGCGGCTGCGGATTTCATCGTCCACGACGCGGACGAGCTGCACGAGCGGCGTATTGCCGACCGTGTCTTCGATAGTCATGTAAGCTGTATAGACTGGAGACATGGGTAACGGGTGTGTCAGGACATGGGTAACACATTTAGCTCCGTTGGTTGCCGCGTTTCAAGCTGATTGTATCGATGCGATGATGGGCAAAATACACGTCATAACTACCATCGGTTGCC
>LFJH01000191.1 GCA_001189335.2 Candidatus Paraburkholderia schumanniana | reverse complement strand
GAGTACGTTTCGTTGAAAGATCCAGACCAAGACCAAGTTGTGTCATCGAAGATGTCCTTGAATTTCTCTTCTTTCCAGGATAGTCCAATCAGGTGCCAGGATCGGGAGTTTGGCAGAGGTTCCTTAGAGGTGTGATGGGGTAAACCTTTGCAACACGCCATTCGTCATTGCTCGCGCAACTCCTGATGCGCTGTAACCCGGGTTAACCTGTCCGTCAGAGGCCATAACGGGCGCGCCGATCTGATCTGCCAACTTCTGCGCAAAGGACTCATTTCCGCCTCGCGCCGAATAACATGCGAAGAGATAGACCGTTTGCCCATTCCTGTAGGTAGGCGTACCGCGAATTTCGTCCGCCATCTGCGATGGGGTGATGGGAACTCCCGTTCTTCCAAGCACTTGTCCGGCCTCGTCTCCATGCGCGTCAACGAGAAAATAGTTTGGCCCATAATCTATTTGTGATGCCCATAGGCCGTCTGCGCGAGCTCCAGCATCACCGAGAAACGACAAGTCGATACCCACCAAACCCAAAGGATCAATCCATGCCCAGGGATTCGGAGCATATTGGTACATATTGATGCTGCCCCGGAGCCCGATTGGATCCTGCGTTAAAAATCGCCCGATATCTGGATCGTAATGGCGATGCCGATTATAATGCAGCCCCGTTTCATGATCGAAGTATTGTCCTTGGAATCGCAATGGCTGATGAATCAGCTCACAAGAGAAATTCGCGGTTCCTGCCTGACGTGAACTACCCCAGGCATCGTAGCCATCGCGCCATTGCAGGTTTCCGTCAGCTCCGGTGAGGTCATGAGGCATACCAACTTGGTCCGCATGGAAGTAGCGTATTATCGGATGAGTCTGGTGTTTTTGAGCCATTTCTTGGTTTTAGTCAACCAAAATCAAACTGCGTTACCTGCTTGTCTCAATTCAGGAACGCGCACGCAATGCATTACGTGCGATATTAACAGCGCAATTGGATATTTGACATCCCAAGTCTTTTGCGGAAAGCAAACCGGATGGGCAGATATCGGCGCCAGTCAATTGCTAGTCGGCAATTAAATCGGGAAGCGATTTAATTTGCTTCGCGCTGCGCCTAACGAGTGTTTTCGTCTTGCGAAAACAAATCCCAGCTCGCCATGAACAGCGCCGCCACCAGCGGCCCGATCACGAATCCGTTAATGCCAAAAAGCGCCATGCCGCCGAGCGTGGAAATGAGCACGACCCAGTCGGGCATCTTCGTATCCTTGCCGACCAGAATCGGCCGCAGCACGTTATCCACGAGCCCGATCACGACGACGCAGAACACCACGAGAATCAGCCCCTTGAGAATCAGCCCCGTCATGAAGAAGTAGAGCGCGGCCGGCACCCAGACGATCGCCGCACCGACCGCCGGCAACAGCGACAGGAACGCCATCAGCACGCCCCACAGCAGCGAGCCGCCGATGCCGAGAATCCAGAAGATCAGCCCGCCCAGAAATCCCTGCACCGCCGCGACCGCGATATTGCCCTTGACCGTCGCGCGCACCACCGTGGTGAACTTCACGATCAGATGCAGTTTCGGCTCGGGATCGAGCGGAATCGCGCGGCGGATGCGTCTGCCGATCTCGCCGCCGTCGCGCAGCAGGAAGAACACGAGATAAAGCATGACGCCGAAGCTCACGACGAACTGGAACGTGTTCTGCCCGATCGACAGCGCCTGCGCCGCCGCGAACTGGCTGATCTGCGCGGCGCCTTCCATCAGCTTGCGCTGCACGCCGGCGATGTCGTCGAGGCCGTAGCGCCCGAGCAGTTGTTGCGCGGAAACCGGCAGGGCGTGCAGCACATGTTGGAAGTACAGCCCGAAATTGAGCTCGCCACTCTTGATGCGCGCGTAGACGAGCGCGATTTCCTGCACGAGCGTCACCGCGACAATGGCGAGCGGAATGATGACGATGAGGATCGCCGCGCCCAGCGTGGTCAGCGCGGCGAGATTGCGCCGCTTGCCGAAGCGCGCCGCGAGATAGCGCTGCATCGGCTGGAACAGGATGGCGAGAATCGCGCCCCAGAAGATCGCGCCGAAAAACGGCAGCAAGACCCACGCGAGCGCGAGCGTCACGACGACCAGCAGGATATGGAAGAAGCTCTGGTGAACGGTGTGGTTGTTCATTAGCGAAGGGAAGGACGGCCAGGAAACGCTGACAGCAATCACGAGGCCGGGCCATGCTATCACGGCACTTCGGCGGTACTTCGGATGGCTTACGCGCTCAGCGTTCGAGCGCGAATTCGTTCAAGGGTTCGTGAAACAGTTCGCCAAAGGATCATCGGGGGTGCGATCGCCGCTGGAGCCCGACCCCGCGCGTCGACTAAAATCCGGCTTCCATACCTTGCGGAACGCTTTCCGGTCGAACGGCAAGCAGGCCGCGCGAACGAGCCGGTCGTTAGTGCGCGGTGTCACCGCTCAACGCATCGAACAATGAATCCAGGCGTCGTCTACGCATTTTCGGCCTTTGCCATCTGGGGCCTTTTTCCGATTTACTTCAAGGCTTTGCATTCGATCGGCGCGGTCGAGACGCTCGCGCACTGTCACGGGGCGGCGTAATGGCGCCAGCAGAAACAGGGTAAAACGCGGATTCGAACGGTTTCAAGATTGCGGTTTTTTGCCGTTTTTAGCAACCGCATTTTCGCTGCTTTCAGGCATCGGCTTGGG
>LFJH01000190.1 GCA_001189335.2 Candidatus Paraburkholderia schumanniana | reverse complement strand
ACGTTTCGTTGAAAGATCCAGACCAAGACCAAGTTGTGTCATCGAAGATGTCCTTGAATTTCTCTTCTTTCCAGGATAGTCCAATCAGGTGCCAGGATCGGGAGTTTGGCAGAGGTTCCCTAACACGAATACGGCGGCGCGAATCGCAAACGTGACCACCGCCATGCCGACGATCAACCACACATAGTTCGACGTGGCCGCGTTCATTGCGTGCGCTCCTTCGGATTCTTCAAACGATTCTTTTCCTGCGGTCGGTTTTCCATCAGCGTAAGAGCCATGCCGACCGCGACGCCCACCAGCACCGCGGCGAGCAACCCGAGCTTGTAAGGCCAGCCCTGCCAAGCGAACGACAGCGCGCCCGAGGCGAGCGCCGCCGCGACGAAGCGCACCGCAACGAGCTGCGGCACGATGATCGCGATGAAGGTCGCGACCATCGCGAAGTCGAGTCCGAGCGATTTCAGGCCGGGAAACGCCGCGCCGAACAGGAGGCCGAGCAGCGTCCACAACTGCCAGTTCAGATACATCGCGACGCCCGAGCCGAAGAAGTAATGCGGACCGATCTCGCCCGGCGCGCGTTTCCGATCGTGCGCGTAGGCGACGGCGAACACTTCGTCGGTGAGAATGCCCGCGAGCGCCCAGCGCCAGCGGCGCGGCAGATGCGCGACATAGGGCGCAAGCGTCGCCGAATACAGCACATGACGCAAATTGACGACGAGCGTCGTCCCCCAGATGACGGCGAAGCTCGCATGCGACGCGATCAGCCCGACCGCGATGAACTGCGCCGAGCCCGCGAACACCACGAGCGACATCAGCTGGCTGTGCCAGAGCGTAATCGGACTTGCGGTGACAAGCGTGCCGAAGATCACGCCGAAAGGTGCGGCACCGATCATCATCGGAAGGGTGTCGCGGGCGCCGGCGGCGAACTCGCGCAAGGCATGGCCGGACGCCCGCACGGGCGGTTGTGCGGGTGTTGCTTTCAAGATTTCCTCCTATGGAAGCGAGGATACGAAAAACCCCAGCTCGATTGCCTGTACGTTCTTGCGCTTCCCGGCGCCTGAACCGGCGAATCAGCGCCAGCGCCCCGGCGGCACGCCGAACGCGCGCTTGAAATGGCGCGTGAAATGGCTCTGGTCGGTAAAGCCGCTGGCCGCCGCGACATCGGTGACAGACGCGCCCGCGCGCAACGCCGGCAGCGCGCGCACGATGCGCATCTGGTTGCGCCACGCGTGCGGCGCGAGTCCGGTCTCGCGCGTGAACAGGCGCGCGGCGTGGAAGGTCGAGAGGCCCACTGTCCGTGCGAGTTCGGCTAGCGTGACCGGTTCGAGCAGATCGTCGGCGAGGCGCGATTTCATCGTGGCGACACGACGCGCATCGGGGGCGAGCGGTGCGATGCCGGGACGCTCCAGCGCGTGCCGGCCGACGAGCGCCACTTCGGCGGCGAGCGGATCGGCGCCGCCTTCCAGCAGGCGATGCGCGAGAACGAGCCGTCGCGCGAGATCGGGATCGCGGATGATCTCGTCGGGAAACCACGGCGACGATTCCGCCCGGCCCGACATGTCGCGCGCAAGATTTTCGACGAACGGCACCGGCAGATAGAACACGCGATAGCACCAGCCCGCATCGACCGCCCGTGCGCCGGTGTGCACCTTGCCGGGATTGATGACCGGCACCGAGCCGGCCTCCGCCACGTGATGCGCGCCGCGATAGTCGTAGCACTCCGCGCCGGCCTCGATCACGGGCACGGTGCAGGCGTCATGCCAGTGTGGCGTGAACTCGTGGTCGTAATACTCGGCGGTGACCATATCCGCGTCCGGCACGAGCGGCGAGCGCCAGTAGCGTGCGGCGTTGCGGAAATGGGCGGCGTTCATGGTGCGAACAGGGAAGCTCGGAGCGTAATCTATCAGATTACAACTTCGCCGCGTGCGGGGCCGGACAGTTGCGCGTCACTTCACCGGTATGGTCGTACCTTCGGGCATCGGCACGGCGGTCACGCTGTTCTTTGCGCTGCCGGTCGTGATGCGGTCGCTGTACGTCATATAGACAAGCGTGTTGCGCTTCGAATCGACGATGCGCACCACATGCAGTGTCTTGAAGATAAACGACATGCCGGCAGAGAACACGTCGGTCTTCTGCTTGAGCGGCTGCGCGATCTTGATCGGCGCGACCTGGCGGCAGGCGATCGACGCTTCGGTCGGATCTTCCGCGATGCCGAGCGTGCCTTTCACACCGCCCGTGCGCGCCCGCGATACGTAGCAGGTCACGCCCTGCACGAGCGGATCGTCGTACGCTTCGACGGTCACGCGGTCCGAGCCGGTGAAGCGGAAATCGGTGTTGACGCTGGCGATTTCCTCCGCGTGCGCGAGTGCCGCGCCGAAGAGAGTAGCGAGCGATGCGGCGAGCGCGAGGGCGGAGCGTTTCATCGGCAACCTTCGGAAAAGAGAAAGGGCGTCGTATTGTATCGACGCCCCTGGCTCTTTTGATGCATCGCGCTGTGCTGGTCAGTGAAAGATCAGGTAAAGGATCACCAGCACCACGATCGGCACGCCGAGCAACCATCCGATTAGGGAACCTCTGCCAAACTCCCGATCCTGGCACCTGATTGGACTATCCTGGAAAGAAGAGAAATTCAAGGACATCTTCGATGACACAACTTGGTCTTGGTCTGGATCTTTCAACGAAACGTACT
>LFJH01000189.1 GCA_001189335.2 Candidatus Paraburkholderia schumanniana | reverse complement strand
ATCGTGCTCATCGTGACGGGCGCCACGCGCCAGCGGATCAGCCCGAGCATCGGCGACACTTCGATCAGAAGGATGACCACGAGCGCCGTCATCTTCAGATGAAAAAGCGGTTCGTGCAGATAGTAGGTGCCCCCCTTCTCGAATCCGCCGAACGCGCGCGTGACGCCCGTCACGATGAGCACGATCGCCGTGATGTCCCATAAGGAGTCAGAGCGGAAGACGTCACGCAGACGGAGTTCGTTCGCCTGAACGGACTGCGCGGCATCGAGGCGGCGCAATGCGCGCGCCCGCGCCAGCACGGAGCCGAGCGCGAAACCGGAGCCGAGCGCGAAACCGAAAGCGAGCAGATGAAGCGCGGCGAGCATCCAACGTAGCAGCATCCTTTCCTCCCGGAGCGACAAGAAAGACGTGTACGGCAATGTCGGGCCGAAGCCCGCGGGCGCGAGGCAGCGGGACGTCAGAACTGACGCAGGGTCGCGTCGAGCGCGCGCGGCGTTGCGGTCGCTCTCGCTCGAGAGCGGCGCACTGAATACCGTCTTGCGATTGTGCCCCCGCCGCGGCCGGCGAATCCCACAGCAGTTCGACCTTCGGCCGGCGCGCGAACACAGCGCGCCGCACCTCGCCGTTCGCGCGCACGGCTGGGCCTGCGGGCTCCGTGGCAGGTGCGAGGAGGGTCGTCGATGGCGCGGCGCTTACCGGTGCGGCGGGCCACCTGACCGACAGTTCGCGCTCGTCGTACTGGCCGAGCTTGCGGCTTTCGGCCCAGACGACGGCCGTACGCGACACAGAGTCGAGCGAGATCGCATAGCGGCCGATGGCGAAGCGCCGCGCCGCGATGTTGGTGCGCCACAGCGCGCGCGGCCTGCAGATCCACATGACGACCGCATACAGCGCCGGCCCGACCACGAGCCAGCCGTTGGTCTCGGCGAGCGCATGCACGAAGCGCCGCCAGCTGGAACCCCAGACGAATGCGCCGACGGAAAACATTGCGAACCCGAGGGTCAGGAGCGCCAGAAAACGCAGCGCCTGCCGCAGCCACTGCGGCAACGGATGAAGCGGCCGCTCCACGCGCGCCTTCGCGCCCGGCAGCACGATCAGCAGGAAGATCAGCACGACGTTCAGGCACGTCCACGGCGACGAGGTCATCGCACGCAGCGAGGACAGATAGCCCATTTGCGACATCGAGAACGCCCACCGCGCCGCGAACACCAGTCCGATGGCCCGCAGTGCGAACACGGTGCCCGTGCCCGGTGCCGGGCTCGCGCTGGTTTGCTTGGGTCTCGCCAAAAGAAACTCCTGTCCACGTACAATGCATGCCGCTCCGCGCACGGCGAAGCCCTCCCTTATAGGGAGATTGCGGATGTCGTCAGAGGTTTCATAAGCGTAGCGCGGTCTTGCGCTCCAAAGGCATGCTTCAATGTGCCATTACGACAACGCCCCGTGCGCCTTGAGGCGCGCGGGGCGTATTTTTCGGCCGATGCCGCGCGAGGCGGCAAGCCTCGTTCTCAGCTCGCGTTGACTTCGCGCAGAACCGTGCGGCGCTTCTGGCGCAGCAGCTCCTCATACACGTTGACGTAGTTGGCAGCCGTCACCTTCGACGAGAAGCGCGCTTCGAACGCCGCGCGGACCTTTTCGCGCGGCAGCGTGTCGAGTCGCTTCACGGCGGCGATCGTGCTGAGCTCGTCCTCGACGACGAAGCCCGACACGCCGTTCTCGATCACTTCCGGCACCGAGCCGCGATTGAACGCGATGACCGGCGTGCCGCAGGCCATCGCTTCGATCATCACGAGGCCGAAGGGCTCCGGCCAGTCGATCGGGAACAGCAGCGCGTGCGCGTTACCAAGGAACTCGGTTTTCTCGGCTTCGCTGATTTCACCGATGTACTCGACGTGCGGCAGCGCGAAGAGCGGCTTGATCTCTTCTTCGTAGTACGCGCGGTCGGCCTTGTCGAGCTTCGCGGCGATCTTGATCTTCATGCCCGCGGCCTGCGCGATGCGGATCGCGCGGTCGACGCGCTTTTCCGGCGAAATGCGGCCGAGGAACGCCAGGTAGCCCGGCTTCACGTTGGGGATCGGCTTGAGCAGGTTTTCCGGCAGGCCGTGATAAACCGTCGACAGCCAGTTCGCCTGCGGCAGCGGCTGGCGCTGGTTGTCCGAAATGGAGATCACCGGCACATCGTTGAACGTGCTGAAGATCGGCTGCAGTTCGGGCAGGTCGAGGCAGTCGTGCATGGTCGTCAGGAACGGCACCGGCTGACGCGCGAACAGCGAGAACGGGTAGTAGTCGATGTGGAAGTGCAGCACGTCGAACTCGTTGGCGCGGCGGCGGACTTCCTCGAGCAGCAGCATGTGCGGCGCCATCGTGTCGCGGATGGTCGGGTCGAGGCGCAGCGCCTGCGGCCAGAATTGGCTTCGAGCTTCGCGGACGTCTGCGAATCGCCGCTCGCGAAGAGCGTGACGTCGTGTCCGGCATCCACGAGTGCCTCGATCAGATAAGACACCACGCGTTCCGTGCCGCCATACAGCTTCGGCGGAACAGCCTCGTGAAGGGGCGCGATTTGAGCGATTCGCATGTCGTGAAACATCCCCAAGGGGCGCGCCTCTGCCCGAAAGGCAGAAACTCTCGTCGGGGCTACACTGAGTGCCGTCGAAGGGAGCGGCCGTTGGCTTTGGGTGAGCCATCCCGTTAAAAAACGTGGTCCAGG
>LFJH01000188.1 GCA_001189335.2 Candidatus Paraburkholderia schumanniana | reverse complement strand
GTACGTTTCGTTGAAAGATCCAGACCAAGACCAAGTTGTGTCATCGAAGATGTCCTTGAATTTCTCTTCTTTCCAGGATAGTCCAATCAGGTGCCAGGATCGGGAGTTTGGCAGAGGTTCCCTAAATCTTCGCTGAGCGTAGCGAGGTAGGAGAGTTCGGTCTGATCCAATTCCGGATGGCGGGACATGGGCGTGGCTTCGGCCGACGGATTGGAAGGGATTTCTGCAGTCACGACAGCGATCGGGAAGTGCGTGGCTGCTGAGGCATCGGCATGGCGGGCCGATGCGCAGCGCCACTCTTGGGGAAGGTGGTTAGGATAGGAGCGTGAGTCTGATCGGTACATGCGACGTTTCCTATTTGGACGAACCAAATCGGCGCGCATTTATAATCGGCGCCATGCCAACGCCCATCGATCCCATCGACGCCCACTGGCGCGTCATCCCGCTCCCGACGCTTTCCGACGCTCAAAAAGACTGGCTTACGCGAGGCGGCTCGCTGACCGCGCACCTGCGCGCGCTTGGCTTGGTCACGGTCGAGGTGACGCGGGAGGTCGTCGACATTCCGTGGCAGGACGAAGCGCGTGCGCTCGGCGTCACGCCGCGCACGCCCGTGTGGGTACGTGAAGTCGTCTTGAGGGTGGATGCCGTGCCGTTCGTCGTCGCGCACAGCATCGTCGCGCTCGGGCACAGCACGGGCGTGTGGCAGTCGATGCGCCGCCTGCGCACACGTCCGCTCGCGGAACTGCTTTATAGCGACAGCAGCGTGTCGCGCTCGGCGCTCGCGAGCAGAAAGCTCACGGCGCGGCATCCGCTACATCGGCTCGCGCGGGCTCAGGCAGAGGACGCGGGACATGCGCTCGTCGCACGCCGCTCGGTGTTCAAGCGCCACGATGCGGCGCTGATGGTCACCGAGTGCATGCTCGATGCGCTGTGGATCAGGCTCGCCGCGACGCACGGCCCGCATCGGCGCGAGCATGTGCGTTCATACGGGCATCTAAGCTCGCATGCGAGGCGCGTCGCGCGGGGCGAGGCGAAATGAAGCTGGCGGGACTCGCACCGGTCGGCAACGAAGCGACGCACACGCTCATTCTCGGCAGCTTTCCCGGCGCCGCGTCGCTTGCGGCGACGCAGTACTACGCGCATCCGCGCAATCAGTTCTGGCGACTCGTCGGTGCGGCGACGGGCGAGCTGCTGCACGAGCTTCCCTACGACGCCCGCCTCGCGCGGCTCGTCGCGCACGGCATCGGCCTGTGGGACGTGCTCGCCGCCTGCGAGCGCGAGGACAGTCTCGACAGCGCGATCCGCAACGCTTCGCCCAACGACTTCGCCGAGTTCCACACGCGCTTTCCCAAGCTGTGCCGCGTGTGCTTCAACGGCAAGACATCGGGGAAGTTCGCGCCCGTGGTGGGCGCAGCAGGCTACGCGACGCTCGTGCTGCCGTCGTCGAGCGCGGCCAATGCTATTCTCTCGTTCGACCAAAAATTGCGTCTCTGGCGCGACATCCTTTCCCCATAGTGACGAATCTCATCAAGCGCGCGTCGGCTGAAGCGCGCGCGTTCGGCCGCAAAAACGACAACCGCAAATCGAAACGCGAGCGCGACGAGGACGATCTCGCGAACGCGCTGCGCATCGACGCGCCGCGCAAGCCGCGCTTCGCACCCATGACGTTTTCGGAAGAGGGCGGCGTGCGCTATCTGCACTTCGGCACGGAGTGGGTGCAGGGCGCGATGCGGCTCAGGAAGCCCGAGCACATCGAGCTCGAATACGCGCAGCAGATGATGGCCTGGCTGCTCTTCATCGAGACGCCCGCGCGTATCGTTCAGCTCGGTCTCGGCGCCGCGGCGCTCACCAAGTTCTGCCATCGCTTCCTGAAGCGCGCGAAGGTGGAAGCGGTCGAACTGAATCCGGCGGTCGTGATCGCCGCGCGCGCGATGTTCGGACTGCCCTATGACGACGCGCGCCTTACCGTCACCGAGCGCGACGCCTGGGAGTTCGTCAACGATCGCTCGAATCACGGCACGACCGGCGCGCTGCAAATCGATATCTACGATGCCACCGCGCGCGGCCCCGTGCTCGACAACGTACGTTCTATCGCGCGTGCCGCGCTTGCCTCACCCCCGAGGCGGGCGTCGTCACCATCAACCTGTTCGGCGATCATCCTAGCTTCGTGCGCAACATGCGTCATCTGAACGAAGCGTTCGACCAGCGCGTGATCGCATTGCCGGAAGTGCATGACGGCAATCGCGTCGCGCTCGCATTCGCCGGCCCCGCGCTCGAGGCGCACGCGAAGCTGATCGAGGCACAACTGGGCCTGCCCGCGCGCAAGTGGGTGGCGGGTCTCGCCGAAAGCGCGGGCGTGCCGAAGAGCGCTGCGTTCCGCATTTGACGGCCCATACCGGCCAAAGCTCAAAGACCAGAACGAGAGTTCTGGTTAATTTACAAAATCCTTTCAAATCAGGGGTGTATAGACCGGAGACATGGGTAACGGGTGTGTCAGGACATGGGTAACATATTTAGGGAGCCTCTGCAAAACTCCGGATCCTGGCACCTGATTGGACTATCCTGGAAAGAAGAGAAATTCAAGGACATCCTCGATGACACAACTTGGTCTTGGTCTGGATCTTTCAACGAAACGTACTCGCAAACGGGAATTTCTTGATGAGATGAGGCGCGTCGCGCCCTGGTCGAGATTGATTGCGTTAATCGAACCGCACTATC
>LFJH01000187.1 GCA_001189335.2 Candidatus Paraburkholderia schumanniana | reverse complement strand
ACCCGCACCTTGATCCGCGGCCATCGCGAGCGTCTGCTGCTTCATTGTCTTTTGCCTTTCTCGTTGCTTGTGCGCTCTATAACGCTTGACGCGCACAAGCGGTAGACTTAATCAGCATTGCCCTAAGCAACGCTTTCCGGGCAATATGGTCGAAGAAGCGTCGACGACCGAGACGCGGGCGAACGCCGGGGTTGGGGCACGCGTCGCCCGGCTTCGCTCACCCTGTCGGTCCGCATGGCTTGTATCGTCGTCGTTCGCTGCATCGCGGCAGATAGCCATGATGAGCGCGTGCGCGCGATCTTCTCCCGCAGACGGGTCTCGTTCGCCCCCAACTTTCGGCTCACTCGACGCTTTGGAAGCGGCTCGTCCGGCCCGCGTGGCCGCCCGCATGTCGCTCTTGAGCAGTTCACGAAAGCGTACAAAAGCTTCAAGGCTGCTTCGAAAATTCTGCAGGGTGCTCGCATTTCCTGCCGGGTTCCATGCAGTACTTGATAGTGCAAGTCGCCGCTCGACGTTGGCAATGTAGCGACGGCAATGGCGAATATGCCGGTTCAGGTGGGCGAGCCTTTCCAGGTCATCGGTCCGCTTCATGTCCATATGCCCAGATAAGTTACTTTCGCGACGACACGCGAACGCAACGCTGTGGCGGTCGAGCGAGCGCCGTCCCGCTGGGCAATCGAGCAAAATCCGCGCCGAGAGACACCTCGTTGCGGCATGTTCGGGCGAGCTTGCTTGCGTCAAAAATTGCTGTCGAGCCACGCTTTCGCCCAAGCGACGCCGCGATCTTCTGCGGCTGCCTCGGTGTCGAAGTAGCCGATGTCCGTGACGGTGAAAACTTGCGGGCTCTTCTCGCCCTGCAAGGGACCAGGACCGCGTTCGATCTTCACTCTTGCATGGTAGTGAAAGCCCTTCTTTTCAGGGAATGATCTGACCATCCACTCTCGATGTGTCACCTGCTTCGATGGTAATTTCATCGATCCTCCGAAGCGTTGTCGTTGAATGCCGCGCCGCGCGCCACTCGAACAGCGGATCGTGAGGTAGGCGCCCGCTAATCGTCTCGAATGGTGGGTGGATGCGGAAAGACCAAACCCAGCCACCAGTTTCCGGCATACGGACTCGACCTTCACGGTGACGGCTTCTGGCTCCGCATCGCCGTTGCCGCTATCCTGCCCGTCGCACCCTGCAGACGATGACTGCATCGTTAAGAGGCTGTTTCTCAACACCGACTTCCACGAGGCGACCGCCATTGCGCGCCGGATAGGACGAACGTCACGACTCCACCGAAGCCCGCACCTCTTGCGCGACCTGCTGCTTGGCAAGCTGCGTGAGCTTCTCGTCGGTTGACTTTTCTTCTTCCAGCGTTTCGAGCAGCAGCTTCATGGCTTCCTCATGCCCTAGCTGCTTCGCCACCGTAGCCAGCGTGCCATATGTAGCGATCTCGTAGTGCTCGACTTTTTGGGCGGCCGCGATCAGCGCTGCATCACGAATGGGGCCTTGGTCGAAGTCGTCGATTTGCTCCTGTCCTTCCTCGACGAGGCCCTCTATGGCGACACATTTGATGCGCTTTAGCTTTATCCCACAGAGCTCGACAACCTGATCGATACGTTCGATCTGACCTTGAGTTTCCTCGAGGTGCGTTTCGAATGCCGCCTTCAAGTCGCTATTCGCACTTGCGCGCGCGAGCTTTGGGAGTGCCCGGGTTAATTGCTTTTCCGCGCTATACACGTCTGAAAGGCTGTGAACGAAAAGATCCTGCAAAGTTCTGGGTGCCATGGCGGCTCCTGTGCGGTCGAAAAATCTGCGCGGACACTGCGTCCAGCGCTATATTCAAGATTTGCAACGCGTGTTCCTGGTCCCCGCGTCGACGACGAATGCACCTTTCTGTTCGAGCCGCTTCCAGCGTCGAATCGAACTCGCTGACCCTACGTGAATCGCGGGGCCGTGTCGAAAGCCAATCGACTGGACGAGCTCTCGCAGCTTGTAGTACTACATCCCGAGAACCAAGGTTTGCGTACGCAGCATCTTGCCGCCCGGGACGCGCGGATGCCGGATGTGTCGAAGCGAGAAGCGTCGCCAGCGATTGCATCGGCCAGTATCTTGCCGGCCATTCCCGCGAACACCAGGCCATGTCCGGAAAATCCTTGCACGTAGTAGAGGTTGTCGCCGATACGACCGAGATCCGGCGCGCGGTTCATGGTGATGTCGACAAAGCCGCCTCATGCGTATTCGATGTTCACATCGGCCAGTTGCGGAAAAACGTCCGTCACCCGACTGCGCATTCGGTCGATAAGATTGCGAGGCGTGGTTCCTTGTTCAACAGCGACGACATAGCCGCTCTCCGAAGTCTGCTCACTAGGGAACACGCACGTTGACAAACTGCCAGGGATCTTCGTCGCACGGCGTATCGAAGAGCGGCGAGCCTTGCTCGAGCGGTCCACGTATCGTAGACGCCGACGAGTTCGCCCAGATAAGCGCGCGCGACCCGCATCACTGTTTCATAATCGATGTCGTCCGGCTCTACGACGCCGGCTCGCGGATTTTCGAGCGCCCATACGATGCTTGCCAGGATGCCGGCCGCACCTGAAGGCTGGTCGCCCCGTTATGCGGCGCGAGTCGTCGCGCCTCTTGTGTAGTCAGCCGCGAGCCGTACCAGTAGACACCCTTCTCGTTCCCCATCAGGAGAATGCCTAGGGAACCTCTGCCAAACTCCCGATCCTGGCACCTGATTGGACTATCCTGGAAAGAAGAGAAATTCAAGGACATCTTCGATGACACAACTTGGTCTTGGTCTGGATCTTTCAACGAAACGTACT
>LFJH01000186.1 GCA_001189335.2 Candidatus Paraburkholderia schumanniana | reverse complement strand
TCAGAAAACGAGGCCGCCACGGTTCAAAAGTTGACTAATCACCCGCAGGCCATCGTCGCGATCGATACGATGCGAAGCGTAAAACGTCAGCGCTCTGAAATCGAGTTGTGCAGATGTTCCCTAGATCTCGTGAAGCGCGTCGCGGTTGAACGCAAGGACCGGCAGGATCAGGAAGCGCATCGTCTGTTCGGCGCGCCGGACACGTACACGGTCGGCGTGGGCGACGTGCTGCAGATCGTCGTGTGGGATCACCCGAATTCGCCGTGGCGCTGGGGGCAACGCAAAACCAGGCATCGCAGAAGCCGAGCGATCCGACATCCGGCTTCGTCGTCGATCAGAACGGAGAACGGCAGCATTCAGTTTCCGTACGCGGGCAGGCTCGCCGTCGCCGGCTTGCGCACTGACCAGATCCAGCAGCGGCTGAGCGCCGCGCTATCGACATATCTCGTCAAACCGCAAGTCACAGTGCACATGGCGTCGTACCGCTCGCGCCAGGTCTACGTGGACGGCGAAGTCCGTAATCCCGGCGCGCTCTCGCTGACCGACGTGCCGCTCAGCTTCTCCGACGCGATCGCTCGCGCCGGCAGCTTCAGCGACAGCGCCGACCAGAGCGACGTCGTGCTGGTGCGTGAAGGAACGACGCATCGCATCGACGTGCCGCTGTTGCTCGCGCAAGGACTCAGCCCGTCGAAGCTGTACATGAAGCCCGGCGACATGCTGCAAATCACCTCGCGCGACGAAAACGACGTCTACGTGATGGGCGAAGTAAACAAGCCCGGCTCCGCCCTACCGCGCCGCGACGGCCGGCAGCATCAACTCGAACACGGCCGACACCGCGCAGATGTTCGTGATCCGCTCGCGTGACGGCGCGCCGCAGGTGTTCCATCTCGACGGCCGCTCGCCGGTGTCGATGCTCGTCGCGAGGGAGTTCCAGCTTCAGCGGAAAGACATTGGCTATATCGACGGCAGCGGTCTTGTGCGCTTCAACCGCGTGATCAGCCTGCTGATGCCGCTGATCAATGCCGGGCTCACGGCAGGCATGGTGGCGAAATGATCCGCTCCGTGATGATGGTGTGCGAGGGCAACATCTGCCGCAGTCCGCTCGCCGCAGCGCTGCTCGCGCGGGCTATGCCGGAACTCGAGGTGAGCTCTGCAGGCACACATGCGCTCGTCGGCGAACCCGCGCACGCGGCCATCGCCGAGATTGCGCAGGCTCATGGCATCGCGCTCGACACGCACGTCGCAACACAACTCGACCCGGCCCTCACCCGGAACGCAGACCTGATTCTCACGATGACGCGCGCCCAGCGCGACTGGGTCCAGGCCGCCTGGCCATACACGCGCGGCAAGGTGTTCCGTCTCTGCGACGAGCAAGGCGCCGATGTCACCGATCCCTACAAACGCCATCGCGCGCTGTTCGATCTGGCGTTCGCCCAGATCCGGCAAGGCATTTCGCAATGGACCCGAACCCTCGCAGTACAACGATGAAAGATCATTTCCGCCAACCCTCGCGGCCCTCGGCACCCGCAACCGCCGCCGAAGACGACGAGATCCGCCTCTCGGAGATTCTCGCCGTGCTGCGCGAGAGTCGCCGGCTCATCTCGCTTGCTACCGCATGCGCCTTGATCGTCGGCTCGCTTTACGCGTTCCTGTGGACGCCGACCTATCGTGCCGACGTGCTCATCCAGGTCGATGACGACAGCGGCTCCGGCACGCTCAACGACAAGCTCGGCGACCTCGCGGTCCTGTTCCAGAACAAGGCGAGCGCGGACGCCGAAATCGAACTCATGCGATCGCGCAGCGTGATTGGGGATGCGGTCGCGCGGCTGCATCTGGATATCGATGCGCGTCCGCATTACCTACCGATTGTCGGTGCGCCCTATTCCCGACTGGTTGCCGGAGAAGGTCTCGCGAGCGCGCCGCCTGGCTTCGGAAGCTATGCCTGGGGCGGCGAGCGCATCAGCGTGCCGGCATTCGAAGTTCCGGCGTCGCTGCGCGACAAGGCCTTTACGCTTGTCGCGCATGACGGCGAGCGTTACGAGCTGCAATCGCCCGAAGGCGCGATCGTTCTGCGCGGCCGCGTCGAAGTGGCAGCCTCGGCGCAAACCGGCGCCGGTCCGGTGACACTGACAGTGCGATCATTGCTCGCACGGCCGGGTACTTGCTTCGATCTCACACGTTTGTCGACGCAGCAGACCATCGCCGGCTTGCAGAAGGATCTGAAGATCGCCGAAAAGACCAAGCAGTCCGGCATCATCGGCATGTCGCTTGACGACGCCGATGCCGAACGCATCACGGCGACGGTCAATACGATCGCGACGCTCTATGTGCAGCGCAACGTCAACCGGAAATCCGCGCAGGCGCAGCAGATGCTTGCCTTTCTCGGCGACCAACTGCCGCAACTGCGCGCCGATCTCGACCGAGCCGAAGCGCGCTACAACGAATATCGGGCGCGCAACGGCGCCATCGATCTCGAAGAGCAGAGCAAGCTGCTGCTTCAGACGATCGTCGAGAACAAGACCAAGATCATCGAGTTGCGGCAGCAGCGTGCCGACCTCGAGCAGCGCTATACCGCACTGCATCCGTCTGTGACGGCAATCGACGCACGCATCGACGAATTGCAGCGTCAGTCCGGCGGTTTCGAGAAGCAGATCGGCGCGCTTTCGTCCACGCAGCAGGAAGCCGTACGCCTCTTGCGCGACGTGAAGGTCAGCAACGAGAGCTATCGTTGAAACTGGTGTACGCGGCGTAGGGAAGAGGCGGGAGAAGGCGGTGGCGATTGAAGGAGAATGTTGCTTCTCACGGTAACACTTCCACAATCACTTCCACAATCGAACTCCACC
>LFJH01000185.1 GCA_001189335.2 Candidatus Paraburkholderia schumanniana | reverse complement strand
AGACTCAGAAAACGAGGCCGCCACGGTTCAAAAGTTGACTAATCACCCGCAGGCCATCGTCGCGATCGATACGATGCGAAGCGTAAAACGTCAGCGCTCTGAAATCGAGTTGTGCAGAGGTTCCCTTTATCAAGGAAGCGGGCGAAAAACTCTTCGGCGCAGCCACGCCGAGCGCGCAGGCCGCTCCGGCTTCGGAGCCCGTGGATGTCGCCGCGCTGAATCAGAAAGCGGGCGAAACCATCGCCACCTACATCCGCTCGCAAGGTCTCGACGCGGACAATCTCGACGTGAAATATGACGGCGCTTCGCACACGGTCACCGTGTCGGGCCAGGCGCCGGATCAGGCGACCAAGGAGAAGATCCTCGTCGCCGCGGGCAACGTGCAGCATGTCGACAAGGTGGACGACCAGCTGAGCGTGCCGAACGCCGAACCCGAGTCGCAGTATTACACCGTCGTGTCGAGCGACAATCTATGGAAGATCGCCGAAAAGTATTACGGCAGCGGCGCTAAAAACGACCTGATATTCGAAGCGAACAAGCCGATGCTGAAGAGCCCGGACAAGATCTATCCGGGACAGGTGCGGCGCGTCCCGCCGGCGGCCTGATTCTTCGAAGCCTGAATGAAAAAACGCGAACTCCGGTTCGCGTTTTGCTTTTCAGTACGTGTCGAAGATGCGTTGCAGGTCGTTCGCGCCCGCGGCCAGCGCCAGCATCAGCAGCACGCGCGCCTTGTACGGATTGAGCGTGCCCGCGACGGTGCCGAGCGCATCGTCGGATGCGGCGCCGTTGCGCATCACATGTCCCGAGCCCACGCGCGACGCGCGCACCACCGCGACGCCCCGCTTCACCGCCTCGGCGAGCGCCTGCGTGAGCGTCGCGTGCATCGATCCATTGCCCGTGCCCGCGACGACGATGCCACGCGCGCCCGCCGCGACGAGCGCATCGACCATTACGCGCGACGCATCAGCGTAACTCGCGACGATTTCGACCATCGGCCATTGATCGGCCACCGCGAACTCGCTCGCGCCGGTATGCGGCCGCACGGCCACGCGTTGAAACTCCACGCGCCCGTCCTGCACGAAGCCGAGCACGCCGGATTCGGGCGAGCGGAATGCGTCGACGGCGTACGTGTTCGTCTTGGTGACGTCGCGCGCGCTGTGGATCTGGTTGTTGAACGCGACCAGCACGCCCTTGCCCGCCGCATCCTTCGACGCCGCCACCGTCACCGCGTTGAGCAGGTTCAAGGGACCATCGGCGGACAGCGCAGTCGACGGGCGCATCGCCGCCGTCAGGACGACGGGCTTCGCGCCCTTCACCGTGAGATGCAACAGGTATGCGGTTTCTTCGAGCGTATCGGTGCCGTGCGTGACGACGACACCGTCGATATCGTCCTGTGCGAGCAGCGCATCGATACGGCGCGCGAGCGTCGTCCACAGCGCGGCGCTCATGTCCTTGCTGTCGATGCCGGCGATCTGCTCCGCGTGAATGCGCGCGACGGAACCGAGCGCGGGCACGGCATCGAGCAATTTGTCGACGCCGACGACGCCCGCCTTGTAGCCCGCCGTCTTCGATGCATCGCCGGCCGATCCGGCGATGGTGCCGCCCGTTGCAAGCACGGCAATGCGAGGGAGAGAGGATGTGTTCATGCCGGCGATTGTAAATCAGCCGGCACGCGGTTCAAGCCGGAATCACGCCGCTTCGCGCAACTGCGCCGCGATCTGCGCCTCGTCGAGCTGCGGCGCGAACATCTCGAGCCGATACGAATAGGCGCGCAGGAACGCGCCCTTGCGCAAGCCGACGCGCGTCGTGCTCGCCTCGAACAGGTACTGCGTGTCGAGCGCGACGAGCTCGGTGTCGCGCTTCGCGTCATACGCCATCGCCGCCACGATGCCGATGCCCATGCCCAGCTCGACATACGTCTTGATGACGTCGGCGTCGATCGCGGTCAACACGATGTCTGGCATCGCGCCCGCGTTCGCGAACACCTGGTCGACGTGCGAGCGGCCGGTGAAATCGGTGTCGTAGGTAACGATCGGATATTCGGCGATCTGCTCGAGCGTGATGTTCTCTCGCCCGACGAGCGGATGATCCTTCGGCACCACGACCGTGTGATGCCACGAGTAGCACGGAAACGTGACGATATCCGGATAGCGGTCGAGTGCTTCCGTCGAAATCCCGATGTCCGCCTCGCCGTTGATGATCATCTGCGCGATCTGCTGCGGGCTGCCCTGGCGCAGCGCGAGATGCACCTTCGGAAACACCTCGGTAAACCGGCGGATGACCTTGGGCAGCGCGTAGCGCGCCTGCGTGTGCGTGGTCGCGACGACGAGATGGCCGTTGTCCTGATCCGCGAACTGGCGCGCGACGCGCCGCAGGTTCTCCGCATCGAGCAGCATGCGCTCGATCAGCTGATGGACCTGCTTGCCCGGCTCCGTCAAACCTGTCAGACGCTTGCCGCGGCGGATGAAGATGTCGACGCTGAGCTCGTCCTCGAGATCCTTGATCTGCTTCGATACGCCCGACTGCGACGTATAGAGAGCACGTTGGCCACCTCCGTCAGATTCATGTTCTGAGGCACGGCCTCGCGCACGAAGCGCAGTTGCTGGAAATTCATGTGAGCCTCTCCGTGATGCTTTATGTCGTTATGTCCATATCTCATTGCGCCGGGAACACGCGCAGCGCGCGCGGCACGGCCGTCACGCCATCGCCGATATCGAGCCTAAGGCAATGCTGATTAAGTCTACCGCTTGTGCGCGTCAAGCGTTATAGAGCGCACAAGCAACGAGAAAGGCAAAAGACAATGAAGCAGCAGACGCTCGCGATGGCCGCGGATCAAGGTGCGGG
>LFJH01000184.1 GCA_001189335.2 Candidatus Paraburkholderia schumanniana | reverse complement strand
GGCGCCTATGTGCCGCCCTTCGGGTGGCTCCTTTACGCCGCACGTGGGGTGGCGCCATTACGCCGCCTCTCAGGTGGCGCCTTTATGCCGCCCTCGAAATGGCTCCATAGTGCCGCACAGTGACAGGTGGCCCTCATCCAGTGCTTCAGCGTGCCGAAGACGTGTTCGACTGTGCTTCTTCGGATGGTCATTGCATCAGGCTTCCGGTCGAGTCGAGGCTGCATAACTTCCAGTACATGTTCGTGCTCCCATCGTCGGATGCGGCGATAGTCGCTGGGCGAACAGCGCTCCTTGAGATGGCAACGCGGGCATGCGCTGGGCCAGTACACGCGCAGATTCACGTCTTTCTCAACGGTCCTGAATCGAAGAATTGCGCGCTCACCGGCGGGGCATCGATATTCACCGCTTCTTACAACGTAGACGAAGTCGCGTTTGGTGAAGAGCCCTTTCTTCCTTGACGCTGAGGTGAGCGGTTTCGGGACATACGCCGTGATCCCTGCGAGTTCGCACGCGCGGATGTCCGGACCGCTGAAGTAACCTCGATCGGCCAGGACTTTCAGCTTTGGCTTGCCCATCGCGTTCTTTGCTGAAAGAGCCATCTTGCTGAGTTGACCATGATCGCCTCCGATATTCGTCACCTCATGTTCGACAACAAGATGATGCTTCGTATCAACTGCTGTCTGAACGTTGTAGCCGACCGTTCTGGTTCTCCTGCCACCGCTGGTCATAGAGCGGGAATCCGGGTCAGTGAGCGACAACTGTCCGTCCGGTGCATTCTTCAACTGATGTTTGATCTGCTCGAGCTCTCGCATCCGCTGGCGCAGGAGCGCGATCTTCTCGTACAGACGTACGGTCTTCACATCGAAACTAGTTGGACTGGTCCGGTCTGCAGTTTCGATCATGTCGAGGTATCGCTGGACACTTTCCTCGATCTGCTGCTGGCGCTTGTCAATTTTGCTCGCCGTGAAGTTTCTGTCGCGGCTGTTCACGACCTTGAATTTGCTGCCGTCGATGGCGACCATGTCGCTGGATAGCAGCTTCAGTCCTCGACACAGCTCGACGAAGCGACGGCATACGTTGCGAATGGCCGGGCCATTGTCGCGGCGAAAGTCGGCGATCGTCTTGAAGTCTGGCGCCAGACGTCCTGTCAGCCACATCAGCTCGACATTGCGTTGGCATTCGCGCTCAAGACGCCGGCTTGAGGGTACCCGGTTCAGATACCCGTAGATATAGATCTTGAGCATCACGCCGGGGTGGTAGGACGGGCGACTGGTGATTGCGGGCTTGGTGCCGTTGAAACCGAGCGTCGCGAGGTCCAGTTCGTCCACGAATACGTCGACGATTCTGATCGGGTTGTCCTGGCCGATGTAGTCATCGACGCATTCGGGAAGTAGTGCGACCTGCTTACGGTCATCGCCTTCAACGAATCGCTTCATGAGTCACCCGGTCTCAATGAGTTGATTCAGTTTAGGCGATGACTGCGTTTTCACACAGGCTCGGGATCAACAGGCGACGTGAACAGGCGATCATCATCGGCGGTGGCCGCTTGTCGGATGCTGCCGACTTCGCGCGAGCATCTACATCTATTGACGGAATGTCCCTTACGGGCACGTGCCGACCACCCTCTTGGGGATAGTGGATGCAGGTATAGGGATCAAGACCTGGGACGAGGTTCGGCCTCCATAAAAATCGCATCGATAGCTATTGCGTGTCCACAGTTCCGTTCTTGGGGCCACGTTTCTGGTCACACTAACCCGGTGGCATCGCCAAAACGGCCTTGCCGAAATGCTCAAGATGGTAATCGTATCGGATGCGACGCTATCTCAACTTCCGGAGTTCATGCGTCGGATTTGGTCGATGCATGTTTGGAATCATCACCGGGAATCGATTAGGATCACTAATTTTCTCATTTCTGCTCCATTGCAACAGCATATGCCACTTTGAAGGCGTACACTGAACCTGGGGCTGCAATCAATATGGCATTGACAGACGACTCCATCTTGAGCATCAGTTCCTTCTCGCTCAATATCTCATTGACTACCGCCAGAATCTGCGCAGCGATACCATACGCTTCGAGCCGATGCTTGATGCAGTTTTGTCACTTTTGCGACAGCAGCCATGCCTGAAGATCAGCTGCCCGATCGAATCCCGAGAAGAGAGTCTATCCGTACCGGCCCGGAATGCGCCATGAAACCTTCCGCAGTGATGCCTTGGTCGGCCGCCGCACTGACGATAGTGTCAGCGCTCGCGCAGATGGGGCAGTTCGGCATTGGCTTCATCGTGATGCCAGTCTGGCTCGCTCATCAAGGCCTCGACACACAGCGTGCCGGCCTCTTCGCCGCATCGCAATGACAGGCATGCTTGTGGGACTGGTGACCGCCCCGGCGATCGTTGCGCGAATCGGTGCAAAGAGAACGGTATCGCTCGGCCTCACGGCCAGTATCGCCGCTTTTTCAGCCGCAAATTGGATATCTTGGCCGTTCTAGGGAACATCTGCACAACTCGATTTCAGAGCGCTGACGTTTTACGCTTCGCATCGTATCGATCGCGACGATGGCCTGCGGGTGATTAGTCAACTTTTGAACCGTGGCGGCCTCGTTTTCTGAGTCTCGCGTTTCGATCCTCAAGCGCTTCAAGCATTTCAAGCGCTTCGCAAGGCCTTGCGTGCCATCCACAAATTGCCCAGCGCAAACAGCGTTGTGATCTGCGCAGTATTTTTCATCACCCCCCTATACCGGGTCTTCGTGTAGCCAAATTGCCGCTTGAGCACGCGAAACGGGTGTTCGACCTTCGCGCGGATGCCCGCCTTCAGACGTTCGATCCGATCGTAGATCGCGTCCAGTTGATCACT
>LFJH01000183.1 GCA_001189335.2 Candidatus Paraburkholderia schumanniana | reverse complement strand
CCGCCCACTGTGACGGATACTCCTCGCGATACTCCCGCACCATACGGACTGCACGTTCCCAGACTTCAGCAGAAAATTTGTTCGACTTGTTCATGGCTCCATTCTCTCAAGAGTTGGAGCCTCCACCAAATCCGGGGCGGTTCAAAGAAGGTTTTTACCTCGTCGAAGCGCAGGATGACAGGTAGTCTCACCGGCTTCTTCGGCAATGGAAAGTCCTCGTCGCTCCAGTTGCGTTTGAGCGTCACGCGGTAGAGAAACCGCAGTGCACCAATGGCTGGACAGAGGCTGCTGGCTGCCAGCTTGCGCTCCTCATGGAGATAGAGGAGCCAGGCCCGGATGTCTTCGGGACCCAGCGCTTCGGGCGAGCGATGAAAGTGTTTGGCGAAACTGGAAACCTGCAGCAGATAGGACTTCTGGGTGTTGTCTGCGAGATTGTGGATCTGCATGTTGTGCAGCATTCGTTGGCGGAGCAGTGTCATGGCGGACCTCCGGGGAACAGTGGATGGCATGCCCGGTCGGGCATCCATATACTGCTCCTGGGATCTCTGCTTCTCCTCGCTGGGATCCTGCGCCAGCTCACCGCTCCCGATGAACGTCGGCCACCTGCTCTCGCTCTCATCCTCTACCGCGTCAGCGGTTTAGTGCTAGTCGATTATGCTGATCTCAGCATAACAGAGCGAACTGGATGTTCGCGGGTTCTCCACGAGGTGCGCGTGCGGTGGCAACGATGTATTCTCTCATCGGGACGGCTCGCCTTAAAGGTATCGAAGCCTACGCGTGGCTGAAACGAACGCTTGAACAACTGCCGTCATATCCCCGTCAATCGCGTGCACGAATTGTTGCCGCCCGCCCGTTAAAATACATCCAAACCACGGTCATTCCCGATTCGCTTCGGCAGGCGTCTAGCGCCGAGCTCTATCGCTTCTATCTTGCTATCGGCAAAATGCTTGATGACCCCCGACGCATTCTCGAAATACGTCAACGCCTGCATCTTGGGATGGCCGTTAACTACATCGGTAATAACCCGCTTGGGCCGCCGGCGCAAGGCCCCGTCGTTGAACTTCGGCAGACGCAGGCAGTGGTTCAGGACAGCGCGACTCGACGCCGTTGGGGCGTGCTCTATGCGGCGATCATCCCGGAAACTTCGAATGCTAAGCCGCACGTCGAACCAACACCGCCGCCGAGAACACAGCGCGAAGAGTTCTTCATCGGCGACACAGTCGGCGTCACCGACAAGCACCTGAGCGAGCGCGTCGGCATCATCGTTCGGCTGAATGCGAAGACCGCCTCGATTGCCGTCAATGCCACCGATGGCTACTGGCGTGTGTCCTACCCACTACTGCGAAAAATCGTCGACATCTAGCCACGGGGAACTACGCCGACGGGCTCCGCTGGCGGATACGATGTAATCACCTGTCCATTTGGACAGCTGTGCGCGGCCGGGCACTTCGTTAGATTCTCATCACGGTCAGCGCTCGGTAGGAAACAAGTGTTTATGCCGACAGTGGATGCCAAGGAACCGAAAAGCACGAGCAAACGGCCTCGGTTCGATGGGATGTCGCGATCGGCCCAGCAAGCGAAAACAACTTAACTTGAAGAACCGTGTCGATGCGATATTCGAAAAAAATCGAACGATGAAGCCCGGCATTGGTGCGTAAGTTGGGCATTTTTCCCAATCCTCTAAGCGATTCGCCAGACGGAATTCTGCGGGAGCGCAGTCATGCAAATTGGATTGCACGAAAAGGAGTTGCTGATGCTGCTAGGGATTGGCGCGGTTATAGGGCTGGGAAAGCTACTTACCAATGCTGAGCCGCTAGCGGTGCGAGGGATCGCGGGCGGTATGGTTATAGGTCCGGCCCCTGTCGGTAAGTGCGGGGGCGGTCCTCATTCTGTTTCAAGAACTTCCGCCGATGGCACTGGTGGTGTCGCCTCCGTAATCGGTCTGCTGGGACAGCCGCTATTGGAAAAGATCGTGGATCACTTTTTAGAGAATTTGCGAAGCCAGCGGACTATCACCGCTTCGTCGACCATTGGTCTGGTCGCCTTAACCAGGAAATGCAATGAATCTGAATCGAGAGGCATTCCAGCGGGCAGCACAATTGTCCGACGCACTAGCGGATCGTTGGTTTGCGCACGTAGCGGCTACTGCTACAGAATTTGGCATCACGACTCCGCAACGTCTTGCTGCCTGGATTGCCCAGATCGGGCATGAGTCGGGAGGCTTCACTCAACTTGTCGAGTCGTTCAACTATCGGGTCGACGCCTTGAAGATATTCTCACGCATTCCAGCCAACATGCGTGATCTGCTGGGTCGTCAGTCGCACGAGCGAGTCGTACCAATTGAGCAACAGATGAAGATCGCCAATCTTGCATACGGAGGGCGATATGGCAATGGGGATACGAACTCGGGGGATGGATGGCGCTATCGAGGTCGAGGGTTGAAGCAGATTACGTTCAAACATAACTACCAAGATTGTGGTGTGGCGTTGAATGTGGATCTGGTAGCGCAACCTGAGATTCTTGAGCGAGACGAGTATGCCGCGCGGTCGGCGGGATGGTTCTGGATGACTAACGGATTGAACCAATTAGCGGATGAAGGCGATTTCGTGCGGATCACGCGTGTCATCAATGGCGGATTGACTGGACATCCGGAGCGACAGGCGCGATGGCAAATCGCAACCGACGTGTTACTAGTCTGAGCCACTGACGCTCGCCTGCGGGGCCGGCGAGCGATTCACTGCGCCATCAGCTGAGTTTTTACCGGGCGGTTTCAAGGTTGAAGCGCAACAGCGGGTTTAATGTTTAGAGCCATGAGGATGAGCTGCGGAAGCGAGTGTGACGGCGAAGACCTCGAGCGGCGAATGGAAGGCGTGAGTGGCGCGAGGCCTG
>LFJH01000182.1 GCA_001189335.2 Candidatus Paraburkholderia schumanniana | reverse complement strand
CCAATGCTGAGTCCACATCAGTCCCTGGACCACGTTTTTTAACGGGATGGCTCACCCAAAAGCCAACGGCTGCTCCCTTCGACGGCACTCAGTGTAGCCCCGACGAGAGTTTCTGCCTTTCGGGCAGGGGCGCGCCCCTTGGGAATGTTTTATAAAATTTTGTATTCCGACTTTGGTGGACTGGCTCTGTCAGGTAACAGCTGTCGACGAACGGGATGGAGCCGAACGACGCCCGGGCGCCGAGTGAAACGCAAGCGGCGCGCGCCTGGGCGCGCAGCGTCAGCGCAAATAGCAACGTCGTCGCAAAACGCAAAAAGCCGCTCCCAAAGGAGCGGCTTTCCGCTGAATCCGTGGTGCCCAGGGCCGGAATCGAACCGGCACGCCTTGCGGCGGGGGATTTTGAGTCCCCTGCGTCTACCAATTTCACCACCTGGGCCGCATGCCCTGCGCCGCAAGCCGCAAAAAACGCAGCGACAAGTCAATGTAATCTACGATTATGACCCAAAACGCTGCCATGGGCAAGCGCGAACGGCGGCGTTTCCGGTCTCGCGGCGGTAACCCTACTGAGCGAGATAAACAAAAGCGCCGTTCTTGATTTCGCCCATCACGCTTGCGCGCTGATCGAGCCCGACGTGATCCGTCGCGCTCGTATTCACCACCCCGTTCGGCACGACGAGCTCGTGCGCGTGCTCGAGCTCGGAACGCAGCGCCACGCGAAACTCCTTCGTGCCCGGCTTCCCGGCCTTCAGCGCGCGCGCGACGGCGTCCTGCAGACGCGGATAGACGCCCGCCGCATCGCCGGCGAACTGCGTGACCGAGCCCTTGCCGTATTTTTCCTCGTAGGCGTTCGCGAACGCGAGCGCCGCTTTCTTCGACGGATGGTCTGCCGGCAAGGTCCGCGCAACGACGACCGGCTGCGTCGGGAAGAGCGTGCCTTCCACGTCCTTGCCGCCGAGCTTGATGAACTCCGGCGTGGCGATGCCATGCGTCTGATAGATCGCGCCCTTGTAGCCGCGCCCGACGAGGGTGCGCTGCGGCAGCACGGTCGGCGTGCCGGCGCCCGCGATGAGCACCGCGTCCGGCTTCGCCGCCATCAGCTTGAGAATCTGGCCGGTGACGCTCGCATCGGTGCGGTTGAACCGCTCGGTCGCGACGATCTTGATATGCCGCAAATCCGCGAACTTCGTGAACTCGTTGAGCCAGCTATCGCCATAGCTGTCCGCGAAACCGATGAAGCCCACCGTCTTCACGCCGTGGTTCGCCATGTAGCGCGTCATCACGTCGGCCATCGCGCGGTCGGTCTGGGCCATCTTGAACGCCCACACCTTCTTGCCCGCCTGCGGTTCCACGACGGACGCCGAGCCGATCAGCGTGATCATCGGCGTTTCGCTTCCGGCGACTGGATCGAGCGCCGCGAGCGCAGCCGGCGTGACGTTCGGCCCGACGATCACGTCGACGTGGTCCTCGCTGATGAGCTTGCGGATGTTGCGCACGGCCGCACCCGGGTCCGAGCCGTCGTCGAGAATGATGTACTCCGCGTTCTGCCCGGCGATGGTCTTCGGCCACATGAGCATGGCGTTCTTGCTCGTGATGCCAATCGCGGCGGCCGGGCCCGTGCTCGACAGGTCGATGCCGACCTTCAGCTGCGCATGCGTGGCGGCGGACAAAACGGTCAGCGCGGCGCCGGCCACGAGCCGGCGCGTGAACTTCGACAACGTCATCGGATAGGTCTCCAGGGAAGGGTTTTTTGAGGCAGCGTGTGCCGCCGTGTTATTCAAGGTCAGAGTTCGTAGCTTTCGTGCTCGCCCGAGAGCGCCTGCTCGATCAGCTTGCGGTTCAGCGACGGCGAGAGCAGTTCGACGAGCGTATACACATAGCTGCGCAGGTATGCGCCCTGTTTCAGCGCGAGCCGCGTGATATTCGTGCCGAACAGATGGCCGACCGGCATCGCGCGTAGATGGCGGTCGCGCTCCGGATTGAACGCGATGTCCGCCATGATCCCGACGCCGAGCCCCAGCTCCACGTATGGTATGTCTTGATCACGTCCGCGTCGATGGCTTCGAGGACGATGTCCGGGGTCAGATTGCGCAGTCCGAACGCCTGATTGATCTTGGTGCGCCCGGCGAACGACGCCTCGTACGTGATGATCGGGTATTGGGCGAGATCGTCGAGCGTGAGCACCTTGCGCTCGAGGAGCGGATGATCCGGCTACATGACCGCGAGATGCTGCCACTGGAAGCAGGGTAGCGAGACCAGTTCCTTATAGTTGGCGATGGCCTCGGTCGCGATGGCGATGTCCGCCTGATCGTGAATGACCATCTCCGCGACCTGCGTCGGGCTGCCTTGCAGAATGGAAAGGTGGACCTTCGGAAAGCGTTTCTTGAACTCGGCGATGGCCGACGGCAACGAGTAGCGCGCCTGCGTGTGCGTGGCGACGATCGTCAGATTGCCCTGATCCTGCGCCGCGCAATCCTTACCGACGCGTTTGAGGCTCTCCACTTCCTGCAATATTTTCTCGACTGAGGCGAGGATGATCCGCCCCGGCTCGGTGAGCGACCTCAAGCGTTTCCCGTGGCGCGTGAAGATTTCGACGCCCAGCTCGTCCTCCAGCTCGATGATCGCCTTCGACACGCCCGGCTGCGATGTATACAGCGCTTTCGCGGCTTCCGTCAGATTGAAGTTCTGCCGGACGGCCTCGCGGACGAAGCGGAACTGATGCGGATTCATTTATAGCCTTTGTTTACTACTACCGGGCATATTAAAGGGCTGTTTCAAGGTTGAAGCGCAACAGCGGGTTTAATGTTTAGAGCCATGAGGATGAGCTGCGGAAGCGAGTGTGGCGGCGGTGAGTTCTGCATGTCGCGACATTTCCTTGCCTTGGTCGTAAGTGAAGCTCTGCCGTCATGGCTCGG
>LFJH01000181.1 GCA_001189335.2 Candidatus Paraburkholderia schumanniana | reverse complement strand
GAACGGTGGCCGCCCGGTCTTTCCCTTCGGATAGTGCGGTTCGATTAACGCAATCAATCTCGACCAGGGCGCGACGCGCCTCATCTCATCAAGAAATTCCCGGTTGCGAGTACGTTTCGTTGAAAGACCCAGACCAAGACCAAGTTGTGTCATCGAAGATGTCCTTGAATTTCTCTTCTTTCCAGGATAGTCCAATCAGGTGCCAGGATCGGGAGTTTTGCAGAGGTTCCCTAAGCGTTTGGCGCATGAGGGAAAAACGGCCTGCGGGCCGTTTTTTCGTTTGAGGCGCATCATGGATCGCGCGTGGCGTGTGCTACATTGCGCATCGTCTTTTTAACGATTCAACCGTGGAGCGCACTCACCGTGCGAACGACAGCATGAGCAACATCCAGCTCGATATCGAATGGACCGAAGCGGCATCGCGCAAGATCGAGAAACTGATGCCGCGCAACGCGAACAAGGACGCGTATCTGGCGCTGCCGCCGATCGAATGCCTGCCGATGGAAGGCGACGTGCTCTTTCTCGGGCCGGCCGGCAAGCAGCAGCCGTTCATCGTCGCTGAGCGCCAGTATCATCACGAGGGCGACGCCGACTGGACCATCATCCTGATTCTCGACGTCCCGCACGAGACACACTGACGAGGCGTCTGCGGATCAAAGAATCTTCGTCGCCTTGCGCACTTCGCCGTGCTCGCACAGGTCCGGCGCCTTCGCGCGAAACGCCTGGATGTGCGCCGACTTGCCGTGTTCGTCGAGTGCTTCCTGGCTCTCCCAACGCTCGACGAAGATAAAGCGGCGCGACTCTTCGTTATCGCGATGCAGATCATATTGAAGCGCCCCGCGCTCCTTGCGTGTCGGCCCGACGTTGGCTTCGAGCACCTGCCTCAGTTCCTCTTCCCGGCCCGGCCTGGCCTGGCGACAAAGATGGCGACGACGGCGACTTCCGGCATGAGCATTCTCCTTTCAATGAAACGATGGAAGCCCGAGCATAACTGCGCACGCCGCGCGTTGCTGAAACCGCATCACCCGCAAGTACAAAGAAAAAGCCCGCGTTCCAACGGAACGCGGGCAAAAACCGTCGCCCTACGAGGATAGGCGACGGGGCCATCGGGGCTCGCACTCGGGCGAACCAATCGTCTGTTTGTCTCGTGTAATGCGCCTGGGAAAACTCGACCGAACACCGTATCGGGCGGAACATCGCGCCATTGATGCAATGTACTGTCTGACGCTTGTTTCCTATAAGCTTTTGCGCACATTTCCCGATAGAAAGAATTGTCTGCGCAATTCGCCTGCGAGAGTCGCATTAGCGCGCATCGTCAAATGATCGCGCGATGACCATTTGCACGACGATCTTCGCGAAGGGTGCAAACAAAAGCCGCCTCGCGAAGGAGGCGGCTTTGCAGGGGAACGCGCGGAAGCAGCGATCAGCTGATCTGATCGGCGAGGAGCGCCATGATCTGACGGGCCTGCGGCGACGAATCGACATTGCCCTTGTCATCGACGATCGCCACGCGCGTCTGCTGCTCCGTGATGCCCCGCACATTGACCTGATATTGCTTGGCCTTCATTTCCTTGCGGCCGTGGAAGACCTGGCTCCAGAAGCCCTGCTGCGCCGACGACTTGTCGGTCGGGTCGACATAGCGCACGTAGTAGACGCCCTTGGCGCGATCGCGGTCGTCGACCGTGAAATTGGCGCGATCGAGCGCGATGCCCACGCGCAGCCACGCGCGATCGTAGGCTTCCGGCAGGGTCATCTGCGAGGACGCGGCTTCGGGCACGACCTCGTTCTTGATCGGCGAGTTGCCCGCATACGCGGCGTTCTGGGCGGCGACGGCAGCCGCCTTCGACTCGCCGCCCTTCGCGGGTTTCGCGCCCGCGTCCGCGGCGCCGGCCGCAGCCGGCGTGTCGAGCGAGGTCGCGCCGCCCGAGGCCACGCGCTGATCCGCCATCGCGAGCGAGGACATCAGCCGCTTCAGGTATTCGTTCTCGAGCGCCGGATCGTTCGGGCGGGCCTGCCACTGGCTCGAATCGTTGTCCACGCCGGTCAGCGCCTCGCGCATGCCCTTCTGGCTGATGAACACGTAGGTGCCGCCGTCTGGCGCCGTTTCCAGGCGCGTGCGGTACTTGTTGCGCTCGGCCGTGACATACGAGTTGCCGGTTGCCTTGGCGAGCGTGTCGCGGATCAGGCCGTCGGAAATCTGCGGATGGGTTTCGTTCCAGTCGGTTTCCATCACGCCCTTGTCGCGCTGATCGACGACGAGCAGAAAGCCCTGCTCCTGCCAGAAGCGGCGCACCTGCGGCCAGACCTGCTCGGGCGTCTTGCCGTCGATGACGAGCCAGCGCTCCGCGCCGTCACGCTGAATGCGCATGCCCGATACCGGTGGAACCACCGTCGGCGCGTTCGGTGCGACTTTCTGAATCTGCTGCAGATCGGAGAGTGTTGCCTGTCCGCCCTGCGGCGGCAGGGAGCGCTGGTCGGCCGCTTCGTCGAGCAAGTTCGGCGGAACGGCGAGAGACACCTGTTTTGAACGCTGATCGCTCTTGTAGTTGAACGCATTGGGATTGGTCGAGCCGCATCCCGCCACGATTCCGGCCACCGCGAAAAGCGCAGCCATCCGCTTCGTTACACGAAAATCTGTCATGTCTGGAAAGTCCTTCCGCTACGCCACGGGCGTTTTTCCATGGATCAACTTGTTATTTTACCGGTCCGGCGCACGGCCGTGCAAAAACAGGGCATTGGGTGCTTGAAATCGCGTTCGCGACGCTCGTTGCACGGTTGCTTTACGAATCGAAAAGCAGGCGGCGCACGGCAATCGACCCATCTGAGCGCCCTATTAGGGAACCTCTGCCAAACTCCCGATCCTGGCACCTGATTGGACTATCCTGGAAAGAAGAGAAATTCAAGGACATCTTCGATGACACAACTTGGTCTTGGTCTGGATCTTTCAACGAAACGTACT
>LFJH01000180.1 GCA_001189335.2 Candidatus Paraburkholderia schumanniana | reverse complement strand
ACCCCGCACCTTGATCCGCGGCCATCGCGAGCGTCTGCTGCTTCATTGTCTTTTGCCTTTCTCGTTGCTTGTGCGCTCTATAACGCTTGACGCGCACAAGCGGTAGACTTAATCAGCATTGCCTTAGTTGGAGCGATCCGGTTGGAATTCAAGGGGTGGCCTCGATGTGATGCCGTTTGTATCGAGGCTTTCTTCTGCAGCAGTTACGGCAAGAATCAGGCGGAATCGCGTAAGAAGCCTCCCAGTAGCGCGCTGAAACGCCGCGACTCCTCGACTGGTGACAGGTGCGCCGCGTTGAGTAGTTCGAATTGCGCGCCCGGCACCATGTCCGCAATCACCTTCGAAGCAGCATGTGGCGTGCCAACATCGTGCTCGCCCGCCACGACCAGCGTGCGTTTCCTCACGGAGGCGAGCTTGTCCCGCGCATCGAAACCAATGACCGCCTCCGCCGCACGCGCAAACCCCTCGGCAGGCGTGCGCGCGATCGTTTCCCCGATCTGCTCCACCACTTCGGGATGCGCCTTGCGGAATTCCGGCGTGAGCCAGCGTTCGAGCGTTGCTTCCACAATACTCGCAGTCCCGTTTTCGCGCACGGATGCCGCTCGCTGCGCGAAGGTCGGCCGCGCATCCTCGGGGATGAAGGCCGGCGCGCCCACGACCGTCAGCGATCCCACTTTGTCCGCGTGGTTGATGGCGAGCTTCTGCGCGACCATGCCGCCGATCGATAATCCGACCACATGCGCCGACGGCGCGCCGAGCTTGTCGAGCAGCGCGGCGAGATCGTCGCCGAGATCGTCGATCGTGAAGGCGTCGGGCGAGGCGGTCGTATCGCCGTGGCCGCGCAGGTCGTAGCGCAGGACGGTGAAGTCGTTGCGAAAGTAGCCGGCCATCTGGTCCCAGACGGAGAGATCGCCCGCGAGCTGATGAATGAAGACGACCCACGGACCGCCGCCTTCATTGTCGAGAACATAGCGTGTGTCGATGCGATTGATCGTCAACTGCATATCGGCTCCGTAAAGAATGCGGTTTGCGATACTGTTTCCGGCTGCCTGCCGGAAACGCCGCCAGGCGGGCGTCATCTCCGGTGGCACGGTGTGTTGCGCGCGCGTTACGGTTTGTCCGCCTGCGGCGCGGCAGGCGCGGGTTCTTCAGGCGCATTCGACGTGCCCGCGGCGGCGCCTTGTCCCGGCGCCCCGGGCGGCGCGAGCGTGCCCGCCCAGAGCAGCTCGATTTGCATTCCGTTCGGCTCGGTTTGCAGAATTCGCACGGGCAGCCAGCCGATCGACGGCGCGAGCCAGATGTCGAGCTTGCGCCGGTCGCCCTCCTTGCGCGGCAGACGCGTGAAATGCCGCGCGGTGGCGAAGCCGCCGCGCGCTTGCACGTTTTCGTCGCCGACGGTTTCGATCGGCCAGATTTCGTTGCTGTCGTTGTCGGCGACGCTGAACCGGCGCGTCACACCCGGCTTGTGCTTGTACTTGTCCGGCGCGCCGCGCACGAGGCTCGACAACTGCATGACGACGCTGAAGCGGTCCTGCGCGCCGTCAGCGAGCGGCTGGGATTGCGGCGTCTTCGTGTAGACGATCTGCTTCGTTTCGCGATTGAAAATGGCGATATCGGCGGCGCGGCGGCCGCGCTGCTCGGAATACTGTTCCGGCGCGATGCCGAATCCGTCGATATGCCCCTTGCTCGAATACACATACGGACCGACGAACGGCAGCGGAATCGACACGACCATTTCGTAATGCTGGCCGTCGTTGCTCCAGTGGATCGTGCCGGTCTGATTCATCATGCTGTTCACGAGCGTGTCATAACGCAGCTCGCCGCTGGGCGGAACGCTGATTCGGTCGCCCGATGCGGCGGCCGGCTGCGATGCGGGCGAGGGCGCCGCCGCAGTCTGCGCGGGAGCCGAAGCCGGTGCGCCGGAGTCCGCGGCCGGCGCCGATGCCGCCGCGCCCGATGCCGCGGCGGGCGCGTCCGGTTGCGGCGTCGCCGCGCTCAGGACCGGAGCCGCGGCAGGCGTGGCAGCCGGCGCGGGCGCGGGCCTCGGTGCAGGTGCGGCACGCTTCGGCGCCGGAGCGGGCGGCGCGACGGGTTTGGGCGTAAGCAATTCGATCTGCACGGGCGGCGTTTCCGGCGACGGATTCGCCGGCGGCCGGTTGCGATCGATCCATTTCATCGCGCCGAAATGCAGCCCCGCGACGAGCAGCGCGGCCAGCAGCCAGCGCCACCAGCGGCGCGGCGCGGTGGAGTCGGGAGCGGCATCGAGCGGCTCGCCGCTGGTCGGGCGAGGACGGTGAAACAGAAAGAATGGCATCGTGCAGAGGAAAAAGCGCGCGTGTTGCGGATGAGGCGGGAGGTTTACGACACACGCGGCCGAACCGATGTTCCGCGCACACGAAAGAGCACGTTCAGCGCTCCCCGGCTTTGTAGCCCAGTTCGTAGGACAGGGTGTGCGCGCATTCGCGCAACGCGGCATCGATTTCACCGCCCCAGCGCGTATCGAAGGTCCCTTCGTGTCCGAGCGCGATCAGCCCCAGCGCGAGTTCGCCCGTCGAATCGAAGACCGGCGTGCAGAACGCGTGAATCGTCGGCAGAAGCATGCCTTCGACGCGCGCCGCGCCGTGCTCGCGCACATCGGCGAGAAGCGGCTCGACATCGGCCATCGACTGCTTCATCGTGACGAGCTCGCGATCTAGGGAACATCTGCACAACTCGATTTCAGAGCGCTGACGTTTTACGCTTCGCATCGTATCGATCGCGACGATGGCCTGCGGGTGATTAGTCAACTTTTGAACCGTGGCGGCCTCGTTTTCTGAGTCTCGCGTTTCGATCCTCAAGTGCTTCAAGCATTTCAAGCGCTTCGCAAGGCCTTGCGTGCCATCCACAAATTGCCCAGCGCAAACAGCGTTGTGATCTGCGCAGTATTTTTCATCACCCCCCTATACCGGGTCTTCGTGTAGCCAAAT
>LFJH01000179.1 GCA_001189335.2 Candidatus Paraburkholderia schumanniana | reverse complement strand
CCCCCCGAATTCTTCCGTGCCATGAATTACGCAAAGGCGCGAGTTGTTTGCGTTGCGTGGCGGAACGCAAAAATATCTTCACGTCCAGTTCCGCTGTCACGATGACGTAATCACGCCACAGTCGAGCGTCGTGACCGCGTAAACATTCCGCTCTTTTTTCTGCGCAAGGACAATGCGCCCTGCGCGGAAAAATGTCGTTTCCCAATGCTTCCGATTGGCTTTCGTCGCTCAGCCAGGCGCGTCGGTGCTGGCTGTGCGCGATGTCGATTCCGGAACCGGCTCGCGCGCGTCGGACGGCGCTCGCTGCACGTCGAGCGTGCAGCGTAGGAAGTATCCGAATCGTTATACCCGCAATAACCAAAAACATTTTTGACCGGAAAAATGGTCCGTAAAGATGGTCCCGCTCCACACGCGACGCCTCTCTCGCCCATAAAACCGTCAGGCCGGTCGGACGAGGCGAGTGCAACGCCCCTCGCCCGCCAAGCTTTCAATTTTCGACAAAAGACAGGAGAGTTCATGAAGTCAACCGTGCGCCGACGACTACGGTGAAAGCAACGGTCAAGGCCACCGCAGTCGCCGCCGCGATGCTCGGTCTATTCGCCGCGGGAACGGCACACGCGCAATCGAGCGTTTCGCTCTACGGGCAGGTCGACGAATGGGTCGGCGCCACCAAGTTTCCGGGCAGCGAGCGCGCGTGGAATGTGAGCGGCGGCGGGATGTCGACGTCGTACTGGGGCATGAAGGGCGCCGAGGATCTGGGTGGCGGCTACAAGGCCATCTTCACGCTGGAAAGCTTCTTCCGCGCGCAGAACGGCCAGTTCGGCCGCTTCCAGGGCGATACCTTCTTCGCGCGCAACCCGTATGTCGGCATTCAAGGCCCGATCGGTACGTTCACCGCCGGCCGCCTGACGACGCAACTCTTCGTCTCGACGATTCTCTTCAACCCGTTCGTCGACTCGTACGTTTTCTCGCCGATGGTCTACCACGTGTTCCTGGGTCAGGGCACGTTCCCGACCTACACGACGGACCAGGGCGTGGTCGGCGATTCGGGCTGGAACAACTCGGTGCAGTACACCTCGCCTGACTTCAACGGCCTGTCCGGCAGCGCAATGTACAGCTTCGGCAACAACGCGGGCGACGGCCGCTCGAAGAAGTACAGCGCGCAGTTCCTGTACTTCCACGGCCCGTTTGCCGCGACCGGCGTCTACCAGTACGTGAACTTCAACAACACGCCGGGCGATCTCTCGTCGCTGGTCGCGGGCTACAAGAGCCAGAACGTCGCGCAACTGGGTGCGTCGTACGACCTGAAATTCGTCAAGTTTTTCGCGCAGTACATGTACATGAAGAACGACATCGACACCGGCTCGTTCCACGTCAACACGGGACAGGGCGGCGTGACCGTGCCGCTCGGCCAGGGCATGGTGATGGCGTCATACGCCTACTCGCGCAGCAACGGCGATCTCGACCAGACGCACAAGAGCTGGGCGCTCGGCTACGACTATCCGCTTTCGAAGCGCACCGACGTCTACGCGGCCTACCTCAACGACAAGTACACGAGCATGTCTTCGGGCGATACCTTCGGCGTCGGCATTCGCGCGAAATTCTAAGCAGCCGAGCTTCACCAACGAAAACACCGCGCTTCGGAAGACCCGGGCGCGGTGTTTTTGCGTGCGCGTCAAAAACGTCAGCCGATCGCGAGGCGCGCCTTCGCGTCGTCGTACTCGCGCTTGAGCCGCGTGACCAGTTCGGCGACGCTCGGCACGTCGTTCATCAGCCCGACGCCCTGTCCCGCGCCCCAGATGTCCTTCCACGCCTTCGCCTTGCTTGTGCCTTCGGCGAAGTTCATCGCGGTCTTGTCGGAGACGGGCAGCGCGTCCGGATCGAGCCCCGCCCTGACGATGCTCTCGCGGATGTAGTTGCCGTGCACGCCGGTGAAGAGATTCGTGTAGACGATGTCGGATGCGCCGGCATCGACGATCGCGCGCTTGTAGTCTTCCTGCGCGTGCGCCTCCTTCGTTGCGATGAAGCGCGTGCCCATGTAGGCGAGGTCCGCGCCCATCGCCTGCGCGGCGAGAATCGAGCCGCCGTTGGCGATCGCGCCCGAGAGCACGATCGGGCCGTCGAAGATGCGCCGCACTTCGCCGACGAGCGCAAATGGCGACGTGGTGCCCGCATGCCCGCCAGCGCCAGCCGCGACGAGGATGAGGCCACGACGCCGGTGTCCAGCGCCTTCTGCGTGTGCCGGAGATTGATGACGTCGTGCAGAACGATCCCGCCATACGAATGCACTGCGTCGATCATCTCCCTGACGGGCGCGCACAGGCTCGTGATGAAGATCGGCACCTTGTGCTCGACGCACACGCGCACGTCCTGTTCGAGCCGCGCATTCGACTGGTGAACGATCTGGTTGACCGCGATGGGCCCGATCACCGCATCGGGATTCGCCGCCTTGTAATCGGGATTCGCCGCCTTGCATATTCCGCGAACGATGCCTGAATCTGCGTGAGCCATTCGTCGAGCAATCCGGCGGGACGGGCGTTCAGCGCGGGAAATGAACCGACGATGCCCGCCTTGCATTGCGCGAGCACGAGCTCCGGATAACTGACGATGAACATGGGCGAGCTGACGACCGGCAACGCGAGGTGCTGCAAGATGGCAGGCAGTGCCATGGCACGTATCTCCTGGATGTGTCCGAGCAGCGTCGAAATCGATTCTACGAGCGCGGCGCGCAAATCGGCACGCACGATCATTTTGCGAAAAGCTAAGGAACCTCTGCCAAACTCCCGATCCTGGCACCTGATTGGACTATCCTGAAAAGAAGAGAAATTCAAGGACATCTTCGATGACACAACTTGGTCTTGGTCTGGATCTTTCAACGAAACGTACTCGCAAACGGGAATTTCTTGATGAGATGAGGCGCGTCGCGCCCTGGTCGAGATTGATTGCGTTAATCGAACCGCACTATCCGAAGGGAAAGACCGGGC
>LFJH01000178.1 GCA_001189335.2 Candidatus Paraburkholderia schumanniana | reverse complement strand
GGATCGAAACGCGAGACTCAGAAAACGAGGCCGCCACGGTTCAAAAGTTGACTAATCACCCGTAGGCCATCGTCGCGATCGATACGATGCGAAGCGTAAAACGTCAGCGCTCTGAAATCGAGTTGTGCAGAGGTTCCCTAGGTGCCCTTGAACTGCGTGACGATGTTTGCCCGATGGTGCGCACCCGTCTCGGCCTTGCGCGGCGCGAAGACGACGATCGCCGCGGCTACCACGAGGGTGAACGCGCCCAGTCCGACGCAGACCTGACGCCACGTCGCGACGTGTAAAAGCGATGCGAGCGGCGATCCGACCACGACGTCGCCCAGCCCACCGACGGCCATCGTGAATCCGTTCACGAGCGGCAGGCGCGCCAGCGCGAAATGCTGCGCCGATGCCTTGAAAGCTGGGCTCAGGCACACCGATACGCCGACACCAATCAGCAGCCGCCCGACCATCAGCCCGCCGAGTCCGTGCGTGGCGCCGAAGATCCAGATGCCGGCCGCCGCGAACAAGAGCATGCCCGCGGTGACGCGCCGCGGGCCGAAGTGATCGAGCAGCACGCCGACTGGAATCTGCGCGACAGCAAAGCCGATGAAATAGAGCGAAGTCAGCAGGCCGAGATCGGTCGCCGACAGTCCGAGGTCGTGCGTGATGAGCGGCGCGAAGCCCAGATTGACGCCGCGAAACAGGTACGAGACGAAGTAACCGGCGGCGAACAGGAAAAAGACGCGGAGACGAACGGAGGACGGCATGCGAGACGGGCGATTGTTCGATTCTTCTGGAACGCCAGTTTAACGGGGCCGCCAATTGAAAACGCCGTCACCTTGGTGACGGCGTGGGATAGCGCCTCAGCCAAATGAGGCCGGTACTATTTCTTCTTGCTGCTCTTCGTGGCAGCGGCCGGTTTCGCGGTTTTCGCCGCGGCGGCGTGCTTCGAGGCATGCCACGCGCTCGACGCCGAAACCTTCGTCACCTTGCCGGACGAATGCACGGGTGCCTTGCCGTGCGACGACTTCGCTTCCGGCACGCGCGTGCCGATCTTCGACACGCCGCCCGACGAACGGCTCGACGCCGTCACCGTTTCCACCCGCACCGGACCCGGCTCGGCCGGCACCGGACGGCCGTACGGCACGTGCAGCACGACCACCTGCCCCGGCATGAACATGTCGCCGCGCGTACGGTTCCAGGACCGAACCTGCGACGTCGACACGTTGTAACGATCCGCCAGCGTGGCGATCGACTGCTTGCGGCGCACACGGATCACGAGTCTGCGGGTGTCGGGCACGTCGCGCTCGACGGCGAGCATCGCGTTTTCGGCGACGTTCGCACTGATGTCTTCGTCGTCGTCATCCGTGCGCGGCACGACGATCGTCGAGCCGGGCTTCAGGCGCATGCCCGCTGGAATGCGGTTCACCGACATGAGCGTGTCCGCGTCCACGCCGATCTTCTCGGCGATCGCCGCCGGGCGCGCTCGCTCGGTCACGGTGTACGTAGTCCACGACGACAGCGCGCCCGTGTATGACGACAGATTGCGCTGGAACGACGCCGCGTTGTCGAACGGCAGCAGGATCTGCGGATTGGTCGCGCCGAGAATCACCGGCTTCGAGAACGACGGGTTGAGCGAGCGGAACTCCTCGACGCTCATGCCGGCGAGCTTCGCGGCCATCGTCACGTCGATGTCGCGCGAGGTCGTGACCGTCACGAAATATGGGTGATTCGGGATGTCCGGAAGCGTCAGCCCGTACATCTGCGGATTGCTGACGATGTTCTTGACCGCCTGCAGCTTCGGCACGTAGTTGCGCGTCTCGTTGGGCATGCGCAGGCTTTCGTAGTCGGTCGGCAGGCCCGCCGCCTCGTTGCGCGCAATGGCGCGCTGCACGTTGCCCTCGCCCCAGTTGTACGCGGCGAGCGCGAGATGCCAGTCGCCGAACATGTCGTGAAGACGCGAGAGATAGTCGAGCGCGGCGCTCGTGGACGCGAGCACGTCGCGGCGCTCGTCCTGCCACATGTTCTGCTTGAGGTTGTAGTCGCGGCCGGTCCCCGGCACGAACTGCCACATGCCCGCGGCCTTCGCCACGGAGAGCGCCTGCGGATTGAACGCCGACTCGATGAACGGCAGAAGCGCCAGCTCCGTCGGCATGTGCCGCTGCTCCAACTCCTCTACGATGTGATACAGGTACTTCTGCGAACGCGTCGTCATGCGCTCGACGTAATCCGGGCGCTGCGCGTACCAGTTGACCTGCATGTCCACGAGGTCGCTCTGCAGGTCCGGAATCTGAAAGCCGTTGCGAATGCGGCTCCAGAGGTCTGCGGAGCCTGCCAGCGAAGTGACTGGCGTCTTGTCGACGTCGATGGTTTCCTTGGCTGCTGCGGTGCGGCGGATCGTGTCGGCGACTTTCTGCTGCTGTTGCTGCGAGGCGGTGGTGGATGTGGCTGAAAGAGGATCGGACGCTGTCGGTCCCTGGCTCGCGCAAGCGGCTAGCATCAGGACGGACAGCGCGCTAAGAATTAGTCGCATGGAACGTCTCGGCTTCCAAAAGATAATGCTTGGAAATTTGCAGCCGATGGTACGGAACCACACTTAAGACGTCAATAAGAATGCACGCAAAACCTCTGCAAAATCCGTTATCTAAGGAACCTCTGCACAACTCGATTTCAGAGCGCTGACGTTTTACGCTTCGCATCGTATCGATCGCGACGATGGCCTGCGGGTGATTAGTCAACTTTTGAACCGTGGCGGCCTCGTTTTCTGAGTCTCGCGTTTCGATCCTCAAGCGCTTCAAGCATTTCAAGCGCTTCGCAAGGCCTTGCGTGCCATCCACAAATTGCCCAGCGCAAACAGCGTTGTGATCTGCGCAGTATTTTTCATCACCCCCCTATACCGGGTCTTCGTGTAGCCAAATTGCCGCTTGAGCACGCGAAACGGGTGTTCGACCTTCGCGCGGATGCCCGCCTTCAGACGTTCGATCCGATCGTAGATCGCGTCCAGTTGATCACT
>LFJH01000177.1 GCA_001189335.2 Candidatus Paraburkholderia schumanniana | reverse complement strand
GTGGTGGAGTTCGATTGTGGAAGTGATTGTGGAAGTGTTACCGTGAGAAGCAACATTCTCCTTCAATCGCCACCGCCTTCTCCCGCCTCTTCCCTACGCCGCGTACACCAGTTTCAACGATAGCTCGCACAACCGGGGGCTCGACTCCAGATCCAACAGTGATGCCATGGTTATTCTCGGTGCGCGGCCCGTGCTGTAAGGCCGTCACGCATGAGTTGCGATGGTGCGAATTCTGGAGTCCACGCCTTTTTAGATAAATGCCTATAATCCGGCAACACAATTCGGTCGCACCGAACAATCGTGGTTATCCTTTGCGATTGTTTTTTCGGTCATTCTTTAGCGTACGCTTAATTCCTTGCGACGCTAAGCAAAGAAGGTGAGAGAACATGGATCGGCTACAAGCAATGCAGGTCTTCACCCGCGAATGCAGGTCTTCACCCGCGTCGTCGACACCAACAGCTTTTCGCGCGCAGCGGATACGCTCAATCTGCCGCGCGCGTCGGTCACGACGATCATCCAGAATCTGGAAGCGCATCTGAACGTGCGGCTGCTTCAGCGCACCACGCGCAGGCTCAATCTCACGCCGGACGGCGCCGCGTATTACGAGCGCTGCGTGCGCATCCTCGCGGACATCGAGGAAGCCGAAGGCTCCTTCTCGCACAATGGCAAGGGACCGCACGGCAAGCTGCGTGTCGACATGCCGGACGCGATCGGGCGGCTCATCGTGATGCCGCAGCTATGCGATTTCCACTCGCGCTATCCGGATATCGAACTGATGATGGGTTTCGGCGACAAGCCGGTCGACCTGATTCAGGAAGGCGTCGATTGCGTGATTCGCGTGGGCACGCTGCAGGATTCAAGTCTCGTCGTGCGGCGTATCGGCGTGTTCCAGGGCGTGACGGTGGCGGCCCGCAGTATCTCGAACGCAACGGCACGCCGAAGACCATCGAGGATCTGCAGAATCACACGGCCGTGAATTATTTTTCGAGCCGCACGGGTCGCATCCTCGACATGGACTTCGTCATCGACGATGAAACCGTCGAGGTGAAGATGCGCGGCATGATCGCGGTGAACGATGCCGAGGCATATCTGAGTTGCGGCCTCAAGGGCGTCGGCATCATTCAGGTGCCGTGCTTCATGGCCCTGCCCCATCTGCGCGCGGGCGAGCTCGTCGAAGTGCCGCCGCAATGGAATCCGCTGCCGATGCCCATCTCGGCGGTGTATCCGCACAACCGGCATCTGTCGCCGAAGGTGCGCGTGTTCGTCGACTGGGCGGCCGAGCTGTTCGAGCGCTGCCCGCTGCTGCAGGGCCAGAAGGACGCGGAAGAGCGCTGCCTTCCGACCAGCACCGCGTCGCCCGCGATCGTGCGTCACGGCACGCCGGAAGTCGCGGGTACCGAGGACATCGTTGCATAGCTAATCATCTGCCGATGACTGCGCGGCAAGCAGGTTCCGACAAGACCGACAATGAACGGAAACATCACCGTGCGCCGCGTCGGCGCGAACGAGGCATCGAGGTATATCGAGGCGCTGGCGGACGTCCTCATCGATTGCGTCGAGGGCGGCGCCTCCGTCAGCTTCATGCTGCCCATTTCGCGCACGACGGCCGTCGATTTCTGGACGCGCGTCGCGCATGGCGTGGCGCGGAATGAGCGCATTCTGCTCGTGGCCGAAGACGCCGGCGGCGATGTCGTGGGCACGGTGCAGGTCGTCGTCGATCAACCGGAAAATCAGCCGCATCGCGCCGATGTCGCAAAGATGCTCGTGGCTCGTCGGGCACGACGTCGAGGCATTGCGCAACGACTGATGGCCGCAGCGGACGAGGCTGCGCGCGATGCGGGCAAGTCTGTGCTGGTACTCGATACCGTGACCGGCGGCAATGCAGAACGCCTCTATGCGCAGAACGCCTCTATGCGCGCGGGATGGCAGCGTGTCGGCGTCGTGCCGAATTACGCACTCATGCCCGACGGCACGCTCTGCGCGACGACGTTCTTTCACAAGCAGCTCGCGTAGCGACCACATCAAGACGTGCCTATCGGTCCGATAGGCACGTTTTCACTGCCCCGCGAACGCTCGCCCCGCAAGGCGCTCAGCGATTATTCGCCGGAATCGATAAATCTATTCGCCGATCCGGCATTTATCCGCCCGTACCGCGCGGCTACATTTGCTCCCAACGCGGCGTGCTTCATGCGCAGATTGCAATCCGCATTTGCCCGCACGCCGCATCGGAACGAAAGGAGTCGCAAGCATGAAACAGCTCATCACGGGATTTTCTCTCGCCGCCATCTCCGCCGTCGTCACGACCACCGCCTTCGCAGAGAGCGGCCAGGGTATCGGCCGCGCGGGTAGTGCGGGTAGTATCAGGTATCGACGCAAGCGCAGCAAAGCACGAGCGATACGCCGAAGACACGTGCGCAAGTCCGTGCCGAACTGGCCGCCGCCTATTCGAACGGCTCGCTGCCGGCGCTGAACCGCAACACGTATCCGGAGCGCGGCATGTGGGGCGATGCCATTGCCGCCCAGAAGGAACAGCGCGCCCGCGATGCGGCGCAGGCGGAAGCGCGCAACCGTGAAATCGTCGAGTACGCCAACGGCTCCGCGACGCAAAACAACGTGACGGCGCGCTGATCGCATCGTCAGCAGGGAATCAAGAGGCCATCATGTTCGAAAATACTTCGCTCGATCAATTCTCGGCACTGGACGATTTTGCTTCGGTTACGCCCGTATGGCGTCCGTTCGTTCAGCATGCGCCGCATGCGCCCGCAACCGAGCAGGAGAGCCAGCAGCAGAACGGCGAGTGTTCGCACTGAGGGTGAAGAGAAAGGCGTGGATCGAATTCCGCGCCTTTTTCGTTTAAGGCAACGCTGAACAAGCCGTTGTATTCATCGATTCGGTCGCAAACAGAGGCGGGGGCATCGTGAGTAAAGCTTTGCGCCTGCATTTCTTGCCCACCTGGGCGTTGCGCACGGGCCTACGGCCCGCTTTTCGCCCATTACGGGCGTACCTGTGCCATCAATCGCCTGCGCGAGAGATAG
>LFJH01000176.1 GCA_001189335.2 Candidatus Paraburkholderia schumanniana | reverse complement strand
TGCGAGTACGTTTCGTTGAAAGATCCAGACCAAGACCAAGTTGTGTCATCGAAGATGTCCTTGAATTTCTCTTCTTTCCAGGATAGTCCAATCAGGTGCCAGGATCGGGAGTTTGGCAGAGGTTCCCAAGGTCTTGGAGTTACCGTTGTGGACGCGTGTCATAAATGCTCATGTCACCGGTTAGAGTTTGTTCTGAAAGCCACCGTGGCAGAGGCCGGTTCATCTTTGCCGGCTGTGCGATGCGTCAATCGTAGGCCGAATACTATAGGTTGCCGTAAGCCTGGACTGTACGGCTACGCACGCAAAGAAAATGCCGCGACTGCAGCGATAATTCCTTGCTGCGCAAACGCATAAGCAGTGGCAAGAAAAGGGAAAATCGTTCCCGCCGAAAACCCCGATTACTGGATATGCATGCCGAGCCGCATGAAGACTCGTTCTGCCACCACGGCGAGTCCTGTTCTGTCCGGCCAGAGTAAATGGTGCAGGTGAGCGGCGAAGCAGCGAGTAAATATCACCGTGTACCGTACGTTGTAAATTCCAGTTACAGGAGGGCCATATTTCTTCAGACCTGTTATTGGCAGGCGGAAATTATGTTTGCTCGGGAAATTGGGGTTAAAGCTGTTTGCCTTTGCATCGGGCTCGGCTGGGCGGGACAGGCGCGCACGTTGGTTGCTATCGACTAAGCACGGCGGGGAGGGCGCTCGCAACGGCGCGCGCGCCACAGGCGCTCACATATAATGAACCGCAGAGTCGGTTCGCGCGGCGCATTCCTTGGCGCAGTCGCGCCGTGCACTCGTGAAGCGTTTCGCATGTCCGCGACATCAACCGCAACACCGATATACGCAAGGACCTACAACCGTGACAACGTCTTTTTCCAGTACGGTCGAGCCCGGAGGCGCCCGGACCTTCGATCAGGCCGTTGCAGGAAATGACGGCGTGCTGGTGCTCGACGCCGCTCAGCGCTGCCTTTCGGCCGACGCCGTTTTTGCTCATCTCTTCGACCTCGATCCCGCCGCGCTGAGTGGCCGCGCTGGCCGCGCGCTCGCGGACACGCCCTTGCCCCGTCCTCTCATTGCCGTGCTCGGCGAGGCCGCAGATGCCGCTCTCGCGGGCAACGGCACGCGTCGCGCGCATGTGTCGATCGGCGAGGACAACGCGACGCGCGCCTTCGCGATCATCGCCCTGCCGGGCCCGGACTGCGTGACGCTCATCGTGTCGCCGTCGGCGGGCGCGGACGCATCGGACAAGGACGGGGCCGCTGACCGCGTGGCCCATCTGCGTGCGGAGGCCGCGCTCTTCATGCGCGACCACGTGCTGTCGGTCGTGTCGCACGACCTACGCGGCCCGCTCAACGCCATTCACAGCTGGGGCTACGTGCTCGAGCGCAAGGTCGACGCAAACGATCCCGCGGCGCAGCGCGCGCTGGCGGGCATCCGCTCGGGCGTCGAGCAGCAGGTAAAGCTGATCGAGCAATCCGTCGACACGACGCGCGCCGAGACCAAGGCGCTGCAGGTCGCGCTTGCGCCGGCCGCCGTGCGCCCGCTGCTGGAGAAGAGCGCGGCGCTGGCGCGTGCGAACGTCGCGAGCGTGCGAGGCGTGACGATCGAGATCGACTCGCCGCTTGCGGAAGAGCAGGTCGAAGGCGATGCCGAACGCCTGCTGCAAATGCTCTGGCTGATGCTGGCGTTCGCGGCCGAAGCGAGCCCGGGCGGCGCGACGGTGCGCGTGTCGAGCAACATCGAGGGCAGCACGTGGAGCACCGATGTGCGCTTCACCGCATCGGCGCACGCGCTCAACGACCTAGCCTCGCCGCACGTGCTTGAGACGTTCGCGCGGCGTCAGGCGCTGGAGCCGCGCGAGGGCGGGCGCATCGCGTGGGGTCTCGCGCTGTGCAAGCGCGTGTCGGAGGCGCACGGCGGGGCGTTCGAGCACAGCAACATCGCCGACAATGCAGAGGTCACGTTGTCGGTACGCATTCCGGTGGCGGGAATGTGATTTTACTTTCGATTGCCTGACACTCTTATACTGACGTTTTCTACTTTCGAAGAGAGTTGCTTTGGCTCAGGTCGTCGCGCTGATCGGCGCATTGTTGCTCGTTGCGTTGAATGGCTTTTTCGTCGCAGCGGAGTTTGGGCTGGTCAAGCTGCGGCCCACGCACGTCAAGGCGATGGCGCGCACCAACGGCCTGCCGGGCCGCCTGCTCGCGAAAGTGCACGGGCAGCTCGATGCCTATTTGTCCGCCTGCCAGCTCGGCATCACGCTGGCTTCGCTCGGCCTTGGCTGGATCGGCGAGCCGGCGTTCGCCACGCTCCTGCACCCGCTCTTTTCGTTGGCCGGCGTCGAATCGGAGCAGTTGATCGATTCGGTCTCGCTCTTTTTCGCGTTCTCGGTCATCTCGTTTCTGCATATCGTCGTTGGCGAGCTCGCGCCGAAGTCGTGGGCCATCCGTCGCGCGGAGCAGGTCGGCCTGTGGCTCGCGACGCCGCTCTACGGCTTCTACTGGCTGATGTATCCGTTCATCTGGGTGCTGAACACGAGCGCGAACTTCGTGTTGCGGCTCTTCGGCATGTCGGGGGAGCACGGCCACGACGCGCAATATTCGACGGACGAACTCAAGCTGATCCTGCGCGGGCGCCGTCACGGCGGCGGGTTTTCGTACAACGAGGACGAGTGGAAGACCATCGCGCATTCGCTCGATTTCAGCCGCATGACGGTGTCGGACCTAATGCGGCCAGCGCATGAGCTTGTCGGCTTGCGCAACGATCTGCCGATGCGCGACAACCTCGCCGTCATTGCGCGGCACCGCTTTTCGCGCTATCCGTTGTTCGCCGATGCGTCGGGTGAGCGGGTCATCGGCATGATCCATCTGAAAGACATACTGCTCGCGGGTGATGGCCATGGCCGCGGTTTCAACTTCAGCTTTTCGAAGGATACCTGTATAGACCGGAGACATGGGTAACACCTGTTCCATGACATGGGTAACACCTGTTCCATGACATGGGTAACACTTCGGACGAATGGTTCGTCCGGAGTCGATCATGAGCTGGGATAGCAAAAACATCATGGAACTGCGGCTTGAATTCGTGAAGTTCGCTACA